>NZ_JAGIQE010000002.1:0-498040 GCF_017815075.1 Burkholderia sp. AcTa6-5
TGCGGTGGCGACGACAATTCCTCGCCGGCTTCGTCAGGCGGATCGGGCACGAGCAACAACGGCGGCAGCGGCGGGACAGGCGGCACGGGTTCGGGCGGAACGGGTTCCGGCGGCAGCGGCGGTTCGGGTGGTTCCGGCGGCAGCACACTGACGTGGCGCTACGAGGCGCAGCCTGTTGCGGCCGACCAGGCGAGCTTCCTGACGCTGGTCAACAGCGAAGGCGCGAAGGGCTACCGCTATCTGGGCGACTACTTCTACAGCGCGGTCAACGGTGGCACGCAGTCGATCTTCGTGAACGACGGCACCGCTCAGACGTATACGTACCAGTTGCAAACGGCGTCGTCCGACATGACGTCCTTCGTCAACGCGGCAAACGCGCAAGGGGCGAGCGGCTACCGGTACGAAGGACCGCTCACGTACGGCGATCTCTATCGCAAGGACGGCGGCTCGTCGGCCACGTACACGTACACGACGACCGGCCTGCCGGCCGATGCGAACGCGTTCCTCACGCAGGCGAACGGCCAGGGCCAGTCGGGCTACTGGTTCGTCGGCCCGCTGATGGTCGGGGCCGCGCAGGCGAACGTATACATGAAGAACAACGCGTCGAACGCGACCTATACGTACGACGCGCTGGCGCCGACGTCGACCGTGAACGACTTCATCGCGCAGGCCAACAGCGAAGGCGCGAAGGGTTATCGTGCGAAGGGCGCGATGGCGTTCGGCACGGCGATCTCGTGGATCTACGTGAAGGACCAGACGCAATCGCCGACCTTCACGTACCAGTCGGCCGCGATCCAGTCGACCGGCGCGAGCTTCGTCCAGCAGTCGAACACGTTCGGTGCGCAGGGCTCGGCCTACCTGAGCGACCTCGCGCTCGGTTCGCCCGTGCCGGCGATGGCGTCGTTCTATTTCACGCCGAAGAACTGCACGGGCTTCCTGTGCACGACGCTGAATCCGCTCACGCAGAACTGAGCGGAAACGTCCGGCGCAGCAGCGTCGCGCGGGGCAGTCATTCGCGAATGACCTGCACGCGTCCCATCGAGTGCCTCAGGTGCGACCCGCGATGCGTGTCCGCATCTTTTGCCGCCGGCTTGCCGGCGGCATTTCGTTTACGCGTACACCGCGCGTTGCCGTTCCCCTGCGTGACGCAGCGGCCCGGATCACACGAAATGTCGCATCAAAGACTCGGTCAAGTTCAAAACAATTATTCAAATTATTCAGACGAGTACTAAAACGGCCTGCATCGACTGATTTCCCCCGAGTCGTTTGGCATGATCGGGACAATTCCATCCCTTTCATTCCATCGTGACGTCCGTTCGGGCCGAGCATCCGCTCGACCGCGGAACCCGACGCGTCGTCGCGCCAGGCCATGCCGTACAGCACGCTTCAGTCCATTCGCCGCTATCAGAGCATTTCGATGTTCGGCGGCGCCATTGTCGTGACGATCCTGATCCTCGTCGCCTGCGGGCTCGGGATCGTTTCGATCGTCTACGGCTACCTGGACGGCGAGCGGCGCAATTTCCTGAACGGCGTCGAGGAAACCGTCGACGAGATTCAGGTGAGCGAGACGTCGTTCCGCAACGGCGTCGCGAATACGCAGCTGATATGGCGCGAGCTGGACCCCGCACCGGCCGACGTCGTGGACGGATTCTTCGCCAACGGCGAGCAGCTCGCGATCAAGCCGTATCCGTCGCTGGTGGTCGGTGTACCGGGCCAGACGGCGCAGCGCGACGAGGTGGCGCGCTATCTCGCGCTGTCGTTCATGCTGTCGCGCATCTGCGCGGCGAGTTCGCTCAATCGCGGGCGCACGTTGGAGGGGTACCACTACAGCACCCGCACGGGACTGTTCGGTCTCGTGCCGCATCTGTCGCGCGACAATCCGGCGCTGGCTACCGCCGATGCGCGCACGCACGTGCTCGACGCATTGCGCATCGACTTCACACACACGCCCGAACTCGGTGCGGACGGTCGGCCGCACGTGCACTGGCTGCCGCCGTACGTCAACCCGGTGACTGGGCAGGCCCGCATCCGGATCGCCGCGGAGGCGCGTGCCGACGGCCGGCCGTTCGCGGTGCTCGTGACCGAGTATGCGCCCGAGTATCTGCTGTCGTGGCTGCAGGATCGTCATGCGACCGGCGTGTTCTTCATCACGGCCGCCGACAACCGGCTCATCACGGTCGATCCCGCCGTCGAGCGCACGCAGGCGCTCGATGCGCGTCTGCTCGAGCTGGACGTCGCGCACGGGCTCGCGGCGCCCGCCGAGGCGATGTTCCGCGACGGCACGATCGTGTTCCGCGGTCCGCTCGGCGCGACCGGCTGGACAATTGCCTATGCGTTGTCGTGGGCCGATGTCGCGGCCGCGATCGGCGTGCAGGCCGGTGCGCTCGTCGCGACGTCGCTGCTTGCGATCGCGGTGATGTGGCTGCTGTTGATGCGTTTCTACCGGCGCGTGCTCGTGCCCGTCTACGCGCGCTCGGCCCGCGTGTTCGACAGCGAGGATCTGTGCCGCAGCGTGATCGGGATGGCGCCGGTCGGCATCGGGCTCGTGTCGCTGGCCGATCGCCGCGTGATTCTGGCGAGCGACGTGCTGACGCAGATGCTCGTACCGTATGGCGGCGATCCGCAGGCGCTGACCGCGCAGGTCCTCGCGCAATACGAGGTGTTCATCGCTGACGGCGGGGCCGGGCGGACGATGATGACCGAACTCGTGCTCGACGCATTCGGCGCCGCGTCGCTGCATCTTGAGGTTATCGCGCACGGCGCCCGTTACCAGGGCGAGGACGTGATGATCGCGGCCTTCGCCGATACGTCCGCCCAGCGCCGGCTCGTGCATCAGCTCGAGGAAGCCGTGCGCGCGGCCGATTCGGCGAATGCAGCCAAGTCGTCGTTTCTCGCCGCGACGAGCCATGAAATCCGCACGCCGCTGAATGTGATCCTCGGCAACCTCGAGCTGCTCGAGCGCACGGCGCTCGATGCCTCGCAGCAGAGTCGCGTACAGACGCTGCGCGCATCGGCCGAGGGCCTGCTCGCGATCGTCAGCGATATCCTCGATTTCTCGAAGATCGAGGCCGGTGCGATGTCGGTTGAGTCGATCGAGTTCGACGTGATCGCCGTGATGGAGCGCCAACTGACCGCGTTCGCGTCCGTGGCGAAGGCGAAAGGGTTACCGCTGTTTGCCGATATCGATGCGAGCGACGCGCAGCGCATGCGCGGCGATCCGACGCGGCTCGCGCAGGTGGTCGGCAACCTGTTGAGCAACGCGATCAAGTTCACGAGCGAAGGGCGCGTCGTCGCGCGCGTGGCGGTGGGACGCAACGCGCGCGGCGCGCCTGAGCTCGCGATCGGCATCGAGGATACGGGCATCGGGATCGATCCCGCGCAGCAGGCGAGGCTGTTCAAGCCGTTTTCGCAGGTCGACGCGTCGATCACGCGGCGCTACGGCGGCACGGGGCTCGGGCTCGCGCTGTGCGATCGGCTGGTCGCGGCGATGGGCGGGACGATTTCGGTCGACAGCGCACCGCGCGTCGGCAGCCTGTTTACCGTTCGCCTGCCGTTGCGCATGGCCATTGCGCCGAAATGTCCGGTCGGCGCGGGCGCCGGGCAGACGCTGATCGTCGTGTCGCCGGAGGATGCGTGGCGCACGTTCGCGTTTCCCCATCTGCGCGCATGGGGTTTCGATGTCGCGATGCATCCGAGTCCGATCGGAATGGCCGCCGGGTGCCTCGCGCGTGCTCACGCGATCGTGCTCTTCGGCGATTCCGATCGATGGCGGCGCGACGAGCTCGACAGCCTCGGAGGGGGTACGCCGATCGTGCTGGCCACCCCGGACGGCCCGCTGCAGCCGGACGTTGCGGGCCGCACGATTCGCGTGTCGAGCTATTCGCTGAGCGGGCTGCGCACGGCGATCGGGCAGGCGCGGGTCGCGACGGCGGAATCGCGGCGCGGGACGCGTGGCGCTGCGGATGCCGGCCGGCGGGCGGTGCCGGCGGTGCCGGCATCCGATACGCGCGGGCTGAGGGTGCTGGTTGCCGACGATACGTCGGTCAACGGCTCGATCTTCCGCGAACAGCTCGACGTGCTTGGCTATACGGTCCGCTGCGTGTCGTCCGGCGCGGCGGCGCTCGATACGCTGGCGAACGGTGCATGGGAGGTGCTGCTGCTCGGCGCCGACCTGCCCGATATGCCGGCCCGTGAACTGGCGGAGGTCGTCCATGCGCGCGCGCTGCCGTGCGACATGATCGCCGTGGTATCGCACCTGGGGCCGGACGACGCAAGGCGTTATGCGGTATCGAACGTCGAATGCGTGTTGACCAAGCCCGTGACGCTGGCGGACCTGCGCCGCAGTCTGGCGCGCATCGCGCGGCGGCGCGGGACGGGCGCGCCCGCCGAAGCGGCAGACAGGCGACGGGCATCGGATGCGATGGCCGCAACGGTGGATTGGCCGGGACGATAAGAAAACGACACGCGAAGGCAGCGCAGACCGCCGGCGTCAAACAGGGAAGGCAGACACGCGGCATCGTGCCGGTGCCGCGTGATTTCGACTGAAGAAGGAAGGGTAAGGCCGTGCGCTATATAGGAAAGGTGTTCGGGCTGCTGCTTGGATTCGCGACGTTGCCGGAGAAATCCAGACGGGATTTCCTCACGAAGCTGAACGAATTCATGATGATGTCGCCGTCGCAGAAGCGGCGGGCCATCACCGAGTGGCAGCACGCCGCGGGCGATGGAGCGGATGAACCGGGCAAGTCAGTGGACAAACGATAGACAGGCTGCGGCTCGGGCCACCCCGCAGGGCAGAACGGATCGACGGCGTTGGGGCGCCGTCGATTGGGCGTGCATGGGCGGCGGATCGCCGAAAGGGTCTGCCGCGGCAAGGCCGTGCCCGGTCACGGCGGATGGCGAGGCGACTATTGCGTCGAGCCCCGGCCGCTGTGCGTGGCCGCACGCCGGTGCTCCCGGTCGCACTCCGTCGCATTAAGGCAACGCAGAACCCGCCTATTATCTTAAAATTACGCTGCGCACCGCCCGGTTCGCTGAACACCGCAACGCGATCGTGTTGCGAGATCGATTCGAATCCTGGCGCGTCGCACAACATGGCACGTCGGGCCGCGTGTATCGGGAGAAGAATAGAGATGGATGAATTTTTTGTGCGAGTGATGGTGGCAGACGATCATCCATCGTCCGCACTCGGGATGTCGCAGGCACTCGCGGGCAGCAGCACGATCAGGCTGCTCGGTACTGTCTCGAATTCGACCGACCTGGTGGCGATGCTCGACGAGCAGCAGAGCGACGTGCTCGTCGTCGACTACGTGATGCCCGGCGGCAAGTATGGCGACGGTCTCGCGTTGCTGTCGTTTTTGCAGCGCCGCTATCCCGCGCTTCATCTCGTGACGATCACGATGATCGACAACCCGAGCGTGCTGCATGCGATTCAGCGGCAGGGTGTCGGATGCATCCTCAGCAAATCCGACGCGATTTCGCATCTGGTCGGCGCGGTACACGCCGCTTACGTCGGCGCGAATTATCTGTCTCCGTTCGTCAAGCAATTGCTGGAGGGCACCGAGTCGTCGTCGGGCACACGGGTGCTGACGGCCCGCGAGATCGAAGTCGTGCGACTTTACGGGGCCGGCCTGACGGTGGGTGAGATCGCCGTTCAGCTTCACCGCAGCAAGCAGACGATCAGTTCGCAGAAGTCGAGCGCGATGAAGAAGCTCGGCATCGTGCGCGATGCCGACCTGATCCGCTACGCCAGTGAAGGCAAGCTCCCGGACATGCCCGGTGCCGACGCGCCGGCGCACGGCGAATAGCGGCATGCGATGCGCGATCCGGTGCCGGTTCCGGCGGCGAGCAACGGCTGCCGGCACACGTTTCGGCACGCGATAGTCGATGCCCGCCAAACTGAAGCGATTCGCCAGCCAGGTCGCCAATGCCGGCCGCAAGCCGTTTGATCCCGGCCGGGTGCGCCGTCAGCAGCAATTTCTGCTGTACGGCGGCGGGATCGCGGTCACGCTGTTCATTCTGATTTGCGCCGCGCTCGTCGTGCGGCTCGACGTGCAGGAGCATCGCGCGCAGGTGCGCTCGACGTTCCTGTTCCGGGAAGCGCAGTTCTTCGGGAGCATACAGGCGGCCGACATGGTGCTGGCGACCGTCGGGAGCAGGATCGAGCAGCTCTGGAATCAGGGCGCGCGGCCGTCGCCCGACGCGCTGACGCAATTCTCGGTGGCGGGCGGCGTGCTGGGCGTGAGCGACGGCGCAGGTCGCGAGATGCTGCTTGCATTGGCGGACATCACGCCGGATCGCCCCGCCGCGTCGTATGCGGGCTATCTCGGTGCGTTGCTCGGCCTGGTTCGGAAGGACGACCGGTCGGGCCCGACGCCACCCGCGCAGCTTGCGCCCGGCGCCGAACCGTTCGGTGGCTACCTGATCGGGCTCGATGGCCGGTTTCTCGCCGTGGTGGGGCCGGGGCTCGTCGCACGCGCCCGCTCCCTCGAGCCGGGCACCGATCTGACGGCGCTGATTGCCCGGTTGATGCCGACCGGGGCCGCGAAGCAGAAGACGTTGATACAGAGCCGGCTGGTCATGCTTGATCGCCGTTTCGACTCGTTGTCAGGACGGGACGTCGTGCGGTTCGCGCGTCGGCTCGACGACGCGGCCGGGCGTCCGTTCGGATGGCTCGTCGTCAACGGGGCCTACCGGGTCGACGACGCGATGATGCCGCGTTCCGACGATGAGGACGTCGCGGTCGTCGATGCGCGCGGGAACATCGTCTTTGGGCGCGAGCGCGACCCGGCGATGATCGAGCGCGCGCTGGGCGACGCACGCGATTCGTTCGGCGAACACGTGGTCGTGCGGCGGGTTGGCGCGCGCTATGTCGTCTACGATCGCTTGCCCGGGTCCAGCCTCGTCGTGATGACGACTTTCTCGTGGCGCAGCGTATTGACGGCGACGTTCGTCCGCGTGAGCGTCACGCTCGGCGCCGCGCTGTTCGGCATCGTGCTGCTCTGGTCGACGATCGTGCTGTTCGATCGTCGTGCGCTGCGTCCGGCGAACCGGCGCGCGATCCGCCTGATCGAAAGCGAGGCATTCAACCGGACGCTGATCCGCCACGCGCCGGCCGGGCTGCTGCTGCTGTCGGTGGCGGACGGCGAGACGATGCTGCGCAACGATGCGGTGCTCGCATACGACCGCGGCGTGCCCGGGCCGTCGCTCGGCAAGCGCATCTGGCAGGCCTACCGCGAGCGCCACGCGGGCAGCAGCGCCCGGCGCGGCGTCATGCAGCACGAACTGGCGATCGAGCACCCGGATCACGACACGGTCTATCTGGCGGCACAGGTCGTGCGAACCCGGTTCCGTGGCGTCGATGTGTTGCTGTGCACCTTGACCGACGTCACCGCCCGCAAGCTGACGGAAGACAAACTGAAGGAAGCGCGCATGGCGGCGGATGATGCGAACAAGGCGAAATCGACGTTCCTCGCGACGATGAGCCACGAAATCCGCACGCCGCTGAACGCGATCGTCGGCAACCTCGAGCTGATGGCGCGCGCCACGCTGCCGTCGATGGAGCAGCGCCGGCTGCAGACGGTCATGTCGTCGTCGGATGCGTTGCTGCGCGTGATCAACGACGTGCTCGATCTGTCGAAGGTCGAATCCAACCAGATGGCGCTGGAAGCGGTTCCGTTCGATGTGCGTGCCGTTCTGCACGACGTCGCGGCGATCTTCCGCCCGCTCGCGGACGCGAAGCGTCTCGCGCTCGAATGCCGGATCGCGCCGGAACTGGCCGACGGTTACGTCGGCGACCCGAGCCGCCTGCGTCAGATCGTGTCAAATCTCGTCAGCAACGCGATCAAGTTTACCGAGCACGGCAGCGTGACGATCGATGCGCGCTTGGCCGGCGCATCGGGCGACCGGCGCGGCGTCGAGATCGCGGTGCGCGATACCGGGATCGGCATTCCTCCGGAAGGCCTGCCGACGTTGTTCGATGTGTACGTTCAGACCGATCCGTCGATCTACCGGCGCTTCGGCGGCACGGGGCTCGGGTTGCCGTTGTGCATGCGTCTCGCGCGGTTGATGGACGGCGAATTGAGCGTCGAGAGCCGACCGGGCGCGGGTGCGACGTTCACGGTGTCGCTGCCGCTGTCCGACGCGCCGCACGGATGGCGGGCCGCGTTCGACGAACCAGAACCCGAGGCGCCGGCGCTCCCGATCCATGCGGACGACGACACCCCGCTGCGCGTGCTCGTGGCGGAGGATCATCCTGCGAGTCGCGCGCTGCTGCGCGATCAGCTCGATGCGCTGCATTGCGACGCCACGCTCGTCGCGAATGGTGTCGAGGCGATGCGCGCGTACTTCCAGCAGCCGTTCGACGTGGTGCTGACCGATCTCGGCATGCCCGAACTCGATGGCTTCGCGCTCGCGAATTTCCTGCGCGAACAGGGCGCGACGGTGCCGGTGATCGCGATGACCGCGCACGCGACCGACGAGGACCGGCGCCGTTGCGCGCAGGTGGGGGTGGTGGAAGTCGTGCTCAAGCCGCTGTCGATCGATGCGCTCGAGGCGGTGTTGCGTCGGCACGGGGGGCAGGGTGCCGTTGCCGGATCGAATCCGTCCGATTCGGGCGATCTGTCGGCGCTGGCCATGACGAACGAGATGCGCGAGAAATTGCGGAGCTCGACGCTGCGCTCGCTCGCGACGATCGACGATGCGCTGCTGCGCGGCGATGTCGATCCCGTCAGGGTCGAATTGCATTCGATGCGCGGCGGTTTTGCGCTGGCGGGCGATACCGACGCGCGGGACGCATGCGCACAGGCTGAACGGACCTTGTCGCAAGGCGGGTTGGCCGCATTCGAGCCGGCGTGGCCGGCATGCCGGGCCGCGATCGAGGGCGCCCTCGGGCGGCTGCCCGGAGCCGGCACGTTGCGCGGGCAAGCCTGACCGGCCCGCAGAAACCGGGTAGCCGCCAAAACGGAACGGCCTGGTTCGCGCGGCGCCCTCCTGGCCACGAACGATGTGGTCGCTTCGACGGGCTGCCTCCCACTTGCCTTCAACTCATCCACCGCGCATCGCGCGCAGTACTGCGCCCGACGCCAACCCCGGCACTTCCTGCCAATGCGGCCGTACACGGCGCTCGCGCATGAACCGGCCGAATTTCCTTCGAACTCGAACGTAGCCGGGACGGCGGCACGAGCGTCACCTCGCCCCCGGTCCGCCGAATTCGACTTCAGCCGTTGGATATCTGCGCCCGGGGCGGCGTGTTGTGCGTTTCCGTCGAAATAATCGACAACTTTAGGATTGTTCCGGCAATAAAACACGTTGAATTTTGGGGATTTTTATATTCGTATTTGTACGAGCGATTTTGGAAGATTTTCTTGGTTCGTCCTATTTGAAGGTGAGTCAGGTTAAAAGAAACTTGCCTCGTGGAAACAAACACTATTCCACGAATCGAGTGCCGATTGGGATGCGGCATTTCATTTTAGAAACTCGCCTTATAGAGACCAACTGATGAAACTCAACAAACTCGTTCTGGCACTGGGCGTGACCACGGCGCTGTTCGGCATCGCTCACACGGCGCAGGCTGACACGGTATCGAAAAAGATCACGCTGACTGCGCAAATCAACGATGCCATCTACGTGTCGAAGCCGGATGGCTCGACGTGGTACGGCACGGAAGAACTGAGCGCGAACGACTACACGCAATCGAAGTTCTCGAAGACGCTGCCGGTTCGCGTATGGACGAAGAACCCCGATTTCAACATTTCGCTGTCGCAGCCGCTGAAGATGTCGAACGGTAACTATGAAATGAAGAACGCGAAGGTCACGTTCGGCAGCGCTGCGGGCGCCTCGGAAGTCAAGTTCGGCGCGCCCCAGAAGATCACGCAAGTGGTTTCCGGTAGCGGCGGCTTCGACGAAGTCCACAACCTGAACATCAACGTCGACGCACCGACCATGGTCGGTTCGAACAGCACCAACGGCAGCTACAGCGGTGATCTCGTGATGGTGTTCGAGCCGGTTGCGGCAGCCGGCGGTGGCGATACGCAGACCACGAAGTAACCCGGCCGTCGTCTCATCGCGAAGCCCCGCCCCCGGGGCTTCGCCCCCCGCGTTGTTCCCGTATCCAGACGGTGTCGCCGATCTGGAATCCGATTCCGCGCCTGTCCCAAAGAGAATAACGTGTTGACCTATCGAGCGCCGTTCCCGTTCAATAGGCTGTGGCTCGGTGTATTCATGTTCATCTCGTCACAGTCGTTCGCCCAAGTCAAGGTATCGTATGGCGTGCCTGAAGGCTTTAGTGCGGCCGAGATGGACGACACTGCAAATTACGTCGCGACGTTCAACGGCAAGACATTGCCGGGATTCGTGCGTTATTCGGCGACGGAAGCGGTACTCGATTTCGACGCGGAAAAATATGCGGCAAACGGCGTTTCGCCGAACGATGTCGACATTATCCGCAACGTCATTTCCAAGGTCGATTACAAGCGTTGCAGCAAAGGCTGCGATATCGAGGTCGACGGTTATTTCGTCTCGGTCGACAAGCTCCGGCGCTCGATATCCATTCGCGATTCGCGCGAGGATTACTTCGCGCCACAGACGAATTTCGGGCTGGTCAACAACCAGTCGATCGATTTCCGTGCGTCGTCGGGCGGCTATCGCGCCGCCAACCTGAATGGCGCGAGCTGGGTCGGCCTGCCGTCGCGCAGCTTCGGCTACGTGAGCTGGTACGCGAACCACACGCAAACGCGCGGGTCGAGCTACGGCTCGCAGGGCGTCTCATCGTATTACCTGCAGAAGAACTTCGCGCGAACCTACGTGCGGGCCGGTAAGCAGAACAGCATCGACTACGCGTCCGGTTCGGTCAGCACGCTGCTGTCGCCGAGTTTCGACCAGTTCGTGACGTTGGGCAGCCAGACCAACCTGCAGGTCGATCGCAGTGCGGGTTCGCTGGTGCTGTACGCGACGGCGGAAGGCAACTACGAGTTCTACCGCAACGGCCGCCTCGTCATGAAGCGCCCGGCCGTGCTCGGCCGCAACGAGATCAGCTTCGCGGATCTGCCGGGCGGCTATTACCCGGTGCAGGTACGCCTGGTCGACCGCAACGGCAACGTGATCACGCAGGAAATCCGCGAGATCAACAACGTCAACTTCGGCGCGGCCGGCAACAATGCGTGGCATTTCACGGTCGGCAAGGAGATGAGCGAGCGCGGCGGCTTCCTGATGGAAGCCGCGATGAGCCGGAACTTCCGCCAGTTCTACATGAATGCGTCGACGCTCGTCGGCCGCGGCGGCGACTGGGCGGCGGAAGTGAACGTCACGCGTCCGACGCGGATCGGCGACGTCGACCTCACGCCGACGCTCGGTGTGCTGGCGGGCGAACGCAAGGCAGGCGGGTATGTCAGCCTTGCCGCGTCGAGCGAACTGCTCGGCAGCTTTTCGGCGAGCCATTACCTGAACAATGACGTGTCGCGGTTCTATGCCGGCTCGTCCAGCACCAGCGTGTCGTACAGCCGCACCTTGCGCAAGGCGACGGTCGGTTACAACTACCAGAAATCGGGCTTCGGTGCGACGCACCAGGGGGAAGTGCGCTGGAACTATCGGCCGAACGGCTTGTGGGCAACCTTCGCGCTCGGTGTGCAGAAGGGCAGCTTCAGCCGGACGAGCGGCGGTTATGGCGTGTATTTCAACATGACGATGCAGCTCGACAAGGTCCAGGCGAGCTTCAGCGCGGCGCGCTCCGGTGGCCAGACGCAATTGAGCGGCGATTACCGGAAGGATTTCCAGGACGGCTTCGGCACGACGACGCTCGGGGTCACGGGCAACCGGATCAATTCCGACTACGGCATCAACGTGTATGGCACGCGCTCGGGCACGCGCGGCGATGCGTCGTTGAACCTCGGCTACACCGCCGATACCGCCAACGTCGATTTCAACTACCGCGGCATGGTCGCGGCCAGCAAGGACGGCGTCGCATTCGGCCGCTACAGCAATGGCGGCAGCGCGATGTTGCTGCGCACGCCGAAGCTTGACGGGATGAAGTACGGCTTCAACGTGGAAGGCAGCCCGGTGGGCGGTGGCAGCACCTATGCGGTGCCGCTGAATACGTATTCCGACCTCGCATTCGCGCGCGTGTACAGCAATAACGACAAGCTCGACATGAATATCGAGGTGCCGGCCAACATCGTCCGGGCGCATCCGGGGCAGGTGTACTCGGCCGACGCGAAGGTCGACATCAACATGATCTACAGCGGCTTCCTGAAGGATGCCGATGGCAAGCCGGTGAGCGGCAGGATCGTCGAGACCGGCGACGTCGCGCATCGCAACGGCCTGTTCTCGATCGTCAGCAAGACGCTGCTGTCGCGAATCACGGTCGATCGGGACGGGCATCGGTACACCTGCAGCCTGACGGATACGAGCGGCAACGATTTCCGCTGCGCGCTGCCCGGTCTCAACGAATCAACGGAGTAAGCGCATGAATGTCAAATCAAAGTATCGGGTGCTCGCGTTGCTCGCGCTGATGTGCGCGGCGGTCCGGCCGGCATTGGCCGAAGGCGAACTGATGGTGATGCCGGCCGCCACGCGTGTCTACAGCACGCACGACCAGAAGGTGACCGTGCGGAACATGGGCGATGCGCCGCTCTACCTGTCGATCACGCTGCAGAAGGTCATGAATCCGGGCGTGACGCCCGAGCAGAAGGTCGACCTCGGGCAGCTGGACAATCCGGGCATGCTCGCGAGCCCGGACAAGCTCACGCTCGGCCCGGGCCAGAGCCGGCAGATCGAGCTGAAATCGTTGATGGAGCCCGCGCAGGAAGAAGTCTACCGGCTGTACGTGGTGCCGATCCGGTCGCTGAAGGTGGAAGAGGCGCCGAAAGACAAGATCACCGCACCGATGTCGGTGGCCATCGGCTACGGCGTGCTCGTCCGCCATTTGCCGCCGCCGGGCAAGCTGAAGGTGGCCTGGACACATCGTTGCGAGGATGGGGGCGTCACGCTGGAGAGCACCGGCACCGTACGCACGTTGTTCTCGAACGTGTCGTATGACGGGGTGAAGCAGCCGCAGACCATCGCAGTATTTCCCGGCACGCCGCAGCATTTCGCCACCAAGCGCATGACACTCAGTGTCGACGATGCGCCCAGGACACTGCAATGCCCCTGATGCAACGCGTGCCGCGCTGGGTGCCGGGTGCGTTGGCCCTGCTCTGCTGCGGCAGCAGTCTGGCGGCGGGCGTCCTGAAGTTGTCCCGTACGGAACTGACGTTGTCGCAGGACAAACCCGCGAGCGAACTGTGGGCGGAAAACGTTGGCGATACACCGTTGTATCTGGACATCACGCAGCAAAGGGTCTCGAATCCGGGGGAATGGCCGGAGCGTCTCGTGCCGGTCGAGGATGTACCCAGGCCGACGTTGCTGGTCCTCCCCGATCGACTGGTGCTGTCGCCAGGGCAGAAATACCGGATGGCGCTGAAAGAACTCGTCACGCCGGATCAACCTCAAGTGTGGCGGGTGACATTCCGGCCACGGGAGCACGTTGTCGTCGACGTCGATCAAGACGGCGGCACGACGGCGCCGCTGTTCGTCAGTATCGGCTATGGCGTGGTGATTTATCAGTTGCCCGATGCGAAAAGGTAACGACGCAAGCGTCGCAATCGACGGCGGATCGCTGGATGCTGGATGCAGCGATCGGAGAGGTGGGCGCGGGTTGTGAATCCAAGGTGACGTGCGATTCGGGCTCAAATGGCATATCGCGAGTCGGTGGAATTTTCTCGGAGTATTTGAAATGAGTGGAATCGGCTTTGATAGAGGCTTGTGCAGAAAATGGTTGAAATTCGCACTGATTTCACTGTTTGCGATATTCGCCGGGAAGGCTCATGCTTACGTTTTGATTCTCGACAATTTGAGCAATGGATACAGTGCGTGTTCATGGCGGGATAATGGAGACGGAACCAGTACCGTCGACCTGTCAATTGCATATAAGGAGCAGCAAGGACACACGGGTGACAGGGGTTTCTACTCGAGAGGGTTGCTTGTCTATACTTATGATCGGAATGGAAGGCTGAGCGAAAGCGCTGCGGTTGCAACCGACGTCTATATGGGCGATGTCAAACATCAGGCATTTTATACCGGGATCGGATATGTCATGTATCACGGTGCCGGGTATGGGTCTCCCTATATTAGCCCGTGGAAAACGCGAGATCCGTTTGTTGCGAGTGTCAGGCTCACGATATCGAATCAGGCAGTTTCTTCCTGGCCGGCTATTGGCGTTCGCGCCGGGAATTATACAACTGGTGACGACGTGGGTGAAATATCCGGGGTCGCCTATATTCGCAGAGGGGAGAATACCGGTAACTGCAAGATCGTGGTGGACCCTTCGGTGCCGCCGCCGCTGGACATTGCAATCAACATGACCGCTCCCGACTGGAACCTGGGCGATTTGCCGCGAGGAGATTCGCAGAAGACGTTATCCGATATGACGAATCAGCTTTGCTTCACCTATTCCGGCAAAGACGTCAGCGGAAAGCGCTTCATCATCAACGCACGCAATGCCAACGGTGTGGCCGCGAACCGTTACAGGCTCAAGCATGTCGACGACGCGTCGCAACTCATTCCTTACGACATCACGTTGAACAGCGGCGCATCAACGCTAACGTTGCCGAACGCGTCGAATGCGACGTTGCCGCTCGGCAGTTCGGGCAAGACGTGTTTCGTGCCGACGTTCAAGACGACAGTCGACGCCAATGCGAAGGATGGCGACTACAGCGATGTGCTCACGTTTACGGTCGTTACCCCATCGTAGGAGGTCGCGTGAAAAAACACGTTCTGGAAAAATGTCTGATTGCGGCGCTGCTGCTGCCGGCTGTTTCGCTCGCGGACACGGTGAAACTGACCGGCAAGACGACGAGCCGGGTGACTGCTCACGTCTCACGGCCGAACAACCTGTTCGTGACGGACGATAAGGGCGGCTGGTTCGATCAGGGGCTGGAAATGCGGCAACTCGGCGCGTGGGATACGCCGTTCGAGGTGCACGCACGATTGAAGGTCGTGTCGACCAGCGGGACATTCCAGGTCCGCCTGGATTCGCCGCCGGCCATCACGCACCAGTCGAATCCCGCGCTGGCGTTCCGAACCCCGACCGTCAAGCTCGGCCTCGAAGGCGGTGCATCGAAACCGCTGGTCGTCGGCCGGGGGACGGAATTCCAGAATCCGGCCGCGCCGGGAGCGGGCGACGATTCGGTGGGCTACTACGATCTCGGCATCGCCGCCCTTCCTCCTGCCGGCGATTTCAAGCGCACCACCGGTACCTACAAAGGGATATTGTCGATGACGTTCGAACCCGTGATCAAGGCGCCTTGATCGTCGAGATTGGACTAAGCGTTCATCGAGCGGCATCGTCGCCGGCCGCACAGGAAGCAGGGCGAATCGGTTGAGGGCTATTTCCGCATGAAGCGAATTTCGCGCGCGTTGTGGCGTGCCGCCTGCGCGGCCACGCTGGCTGTTCCGGTATCGGCGGTCGCAGCGATCGACATGATTCCGAAGGAGGTCAGCCTGGAGGGCAAGGCCACGTCGGTTCAGGTGACCAACGACGGAGATCGTACCGAGTACGTCAGCGTGTCGTTGTCGCACCTGCTGAATCCCGGCGTGTCGCTGGAAAACGAACGTCTCGAACCGGTTGGCGATGTCGTCCAACCGTCCCTGTATGCATATCCGTTCCGAATGAGCCTGGCGCCCGGGCAGACGAAGACCATCACGCTCAAGGCATTGCGTTCGGTCGAGACGGAGACGGTTTACCGGCTGGACGTGAAACCGGTCACCAAGGTGCTCGGCGCCGGCCGTGCAAACCCGTCCGCCAGGGTTGTCGTCAATCTCGCATTCAGCGGGATCGTGCGTCAGTTGCCGGCCACGAGCCGGAATGGTCTCGCTGTCGCATGCGAAGCGTCGGGCGCACGGCTGACGGCGACCGGAACGGTCCACGAGCGCGTGGAGGGCGCCAGAGCGGATGCTCGAATCCTCGACGCCTTCAACGTCTATCCCGGCGTGCCGCTCCCCGTGCCCGGGCGCGTCGTCGAAATTCCGGGGCATTCCGTCTGTGACGGGGACGCCGCGGTGCAGGCGCGTCCCGATTGAACGCGCATCGACGGCATTCAAGCAATACGCCGTCGCGTACGGGAACATTCCACCCGACATACATGCGATGCCTTGTACGGCGAATACATCGGTATTTTCGAGCGTCGGTCTGATAGATCCGTTCGGATCGTTCAAGAGAGGATTCGCGCGACGCAAGTCGCTTCGGTCATGATGTGCGCGGCATCGATCGCCCGTGTCGGGTCGCCATATCGGGTCGCAATCCGTCGCCACTCACCCGGCGTTCCCGTAATGGCCGGCTGCATCGATGAAGCCGCCGGCCAGCGGTTTTCCGGCACCCGCTCATGAAACGAGCGGGTGCCGCCATGCTCAAAGCACCATCACCAACTGACGGGACCGTAGCGCCACTGCCCGTCGATCTTGCCGAAACTCATGCCGACCGTGGAATAGGGCTGGTCAGAACCACTGACCGAGCTGGTTTCGATGGTGCCGCTGTTCTCATTCAGCCCGACCAGGCTACCCCAGAAAAACCAGCCGTAGTCCGGCGACACGAGGTTCAGACGGCTGCTCGACGTCGAGGCCCGGATCGTGCCGGCATTTTCACCGACCAGGCCGCCCAGGTGCGAACGGTTGCCCGCAATCGTGCCAGTGGACGATGCATCCTCGATGAGGGCGCCCTTGTCGTTCAGACCCACCAGACCGCCGACACTGGAACCGTCTGCCGCCGCACTGCCCGATGCGGACGCATGGCGCACGATCGCGCTGTTGCCGCGGTTCGCGCCGACCAGCCCGCCGACACGGCTGCCGTTGCCGGCCGTCACGTTGACGGCGGCATGCACGGTGTCCAGCACCCCGGTGTTCAGGCCAACGAGTCCACCGACATCGCTCCCATCGCCTGCACTGACTCTGCCATTGGCGCTTGCGTTCGACACGGTTCCGTCGTTCGTGCCGACGAGACCGCCCGCGTGGCTGTTGCGGCCCGCCGTTACTGTGCTCCTGGCCTGCGCGTTGCGAATCGTGCCGCCGTTCCTGCCTGCCAGACCGCCGACATGACCGCTGGCAAGATCCGTGACGTCGCCGTCCGATTGCACGCCGTCCAGCGTGCCGTTTGCGTTTTCGCCGATGAAGCCGCCGATCGCGATCGCACCGTCGGCCCAGACTCGGCCGGAAGCGGACGCGCTTGCGATCATGCCTCCGTCGCGGTTTTTGCCGGCAAAGCCGCCGACATAACTGCCTTTGCCTGCCGTGACCGTGGCGTTGGCCGACGCATCGCGAATCGTGCCGGTGTTGACCCCGACAAAGCCGCCGGTGCTCGTATCGGCGCGACCGGACACGCGCCCGCCGCTCGTCGCACGGATGATGCGGCCGCTGTTCAGTCCAACGAGCCCGCCCGCGCTCTGCATCTCACGGCTGATCGGCGGGGTGCGGCCGCCGGACAGCGTGACGTCGGCGAAGGCTTCGCTGTCGGCGATCGAGCCGGCGTTTGAGCCGACCAGCCCGCCCACGATAAACGCGCTGTTGCTGCCGGACACGCGTCCGGAGAAGCTTGCGCGGTCGATCGTGCCGAGGTTGCGGCCGACGAGGCCGCCCATCTGGACCAGGCTGTTGCCGTGGTACGAGACGCTCATGTTTTTCGCGGTGACGTTGGTGATACGTCCGCCCAGGTTGTCGCCGACGAGGCCGCCGACGAACGCGGCGCGAGCGGCCGAGGTGCCGTCGACGACGAGTGAATCGAGCGTCAGGTTCGCAAGCGTGCCGCTGCTTTGCCCGAACAGGCCGATGTTCGGCCCGGTGCCGGTGATCGCCAGCCGGCTGATCGTGTTGCCGAGGCCGTCGAACACGCCGTGGAACGTGCGATCACCGCCGATGCTGCGGAAGCTCGCGTTCGCGCCGTCGATCGTGTTGCCGATCACGTAGCGGCCGCCGAGATCCGCATCGATGTTGCGCAGGTCGGCAACGGTATGCAGCACCTTGTAGTCCTCGCCATTCGCGCGGAACGACGCGTTGTCGCCGGACAGCGTGACGACGGCCTTGCCGTTCAGCATATGGCCGTTCTTCGCGTTGAGCTCGAGGTGCGCGTGGCGGCCGGTCAGCTTGACCGCGTCGTTGATGCGGATCTTGTCGGCCGCGTTGACGTTCAGGCTGGCGTTGGCGCCGGTGGCGGACAGCGTCTGCTGCAGATCGACGTTGCCCTTTTGCGACGTGAGCGTAAGCGCGCGATCGCTGTTCCATGCGACGGGGCCGCCGACCGTCAGGTCGCCCTGCGTGTTGGTCAGCGCGACGTTGGTGGTGCCGAGGTTGTTCGACAGCGTGTCGCCATCGATCGATGCGCCGGCCGGATAGAGGCTGTCGGCGTTGTTGTTCGCGACACCGGCGTTGGCTGCTTCGATCGTCCAGGTGCCTGCCGTGTTGCCGGCACGCGTGTCGACCGTGGTGCCGCGTGCGACGCGGACCTGCTCGCCGCGCGTGACGATCGAACCGGCCGGCGCGCCAGCTTCGGCCGCGCTCGCGTCGAGCTTGCCGGCCACCTTGACGGTGCCGCCGTCCAGCGTGATCTTGCCGGCATGGCTGGCAAGGCCCTTCGCTTCGATCGTACCGGTGTTGTTGACCACGGCGTTCAGCAGGTTGCCGGCCGCGCGCGCGGTCATCAGCACTTCGCCGCCGTCTGCCTTGAGCAGGCCGCCGTTGGTGGCCTGCGCATCGACTGCGGCGCCCTCGACCTGCAGGCTGAGCAGGTCGTTGCCGTCGAAGTTGACCTTGAACGTGTCGCCGGCGCCGAGCGCGATGCGGCCCATCTTCGCCTGGATCACGCCGTTGTTGGACACGCGTGCACCGAGCAGCGCGACGCTGCCGCCGTCGGCGGCGGTGATGTGGCCGTCGTTGACGATGGACGCGGTGGAGTTGCCCGAGAAGCGGTAGTTGCCGGCGAGGAAGTCGGCGTCGGCGATGTTCTGGGTGGACGCGACGAGGCCGCCGACGTTGATCTTCGCGCCGGAGCCGAACAGCACGCCGTTGGGGTTGACGAGGAAGACCTTGCCGTTGGCGTCGAGCTGGCCGTGAATCTGGCTGCCGTTGTTGCCGACCACGCGGTTCAGCGCGATCGACGTCTTGCCGGGTTGATGGAACGACACACGCTCGTTGCCGGCGATGCTGAAGTCGTTCCAGTTGGTGATGAGCTTGTCGGTATGTTGATTGATCGACATCGACTTGCCGTCGGCGTCGCGCAGGATGTCGGCCTTGCCGGCGGTGATGTTCTCGCCGGTGGGGAGTGCGAAGGCGGGCAGGGCGGTGAAGCCGAGCAGGGAGAGGGCGGCGGCGGCGCGTTTGGCGCTGCCGGGCTTGGCGCGCCGGCGCGCGGTTTCCCCGACCGCGCTCCAGCATCCCTGGGTCTGGTTCCAGACCAGTGCATAGGTTCTATTCATCGTTTGGTCTTCCTGGTTGCTTTTTAGGAAAATCCGGCCGACCTCGAAGGCTGATCGGCCGGAGGGGGCAACCGGCGGCCTTGTGGCCGCCGGCCGCGAGCGGACGGGCCGCTCGTATCACCCGACGGAATCCGGCATGCCGTTCAGGTGGCGTGACCGGAAACCGTCCGTGCCCGTTTTACGGCGTCACGCGGCCATAGTTCACGCCGACCAGTGCGCCGTAGGACTGGTCGTAGCCAGCCTTCACGTCGACGCGGCTGGTGCTCGACGAGCCGTAGACGAAGCCGAAATTGCCGCCGACGAGCCCGCCCAGTCGCGCGTACCGGCCGCCGGAAACCGTGCCGCTCGACGACGACGCGGTGATGACGCCGGCATTGCTGCCGACCAGGCCGCCGACGTAGCTGGCGTCGCCGCCCTTGACGGAACCCGTCGCGCGCGACTGGTCGACCGACCCGAGCAGGCTGCCGACGAGACCGCCGACCTGGCTCTGCCGGCCGGCTTCGACGTCGCCCGACGCCGTCGATCGCGCGATGTTGCCGCTTTCGTTTGCGCCGACGAGGCCGCCGGCCGACGAGAAGTCGCCCGCCTTGACCGTGCCGGTAGCGCGGGAATCGGCGATCGTCCCGAGGTTGCGGCCTGCGAGGCCGCCGGCCTTGCTCGATTGCCCGGCCAATACCTTGCCGTTGGCGCTCGACGTGCGGACGATGCCCTGGTTGAGCCCCACGAGGCCGCCTGCCGTGCCGGCGTTCAGAACGGTGACGCGGCCCGATGCGTTGGAGGAATCCAGCGTACCGGTGTTGATCCCGGCAAAGCCGCCCGCGGTGCTGTCGTCCCCCCCAGCCACGTCGCCGGATGCGTCGGACGCCTCGATGGTGCCGGCATTCGTGCCGACAAAGCCGCCGACGGTGCTGCCGTGATCGCCGGCCACGTTGCCGCTGGCCAGCGACGTTTCGATGAAGCCGTCGTTCGCGCCCGCGAAGCCGCCGAGCGTCGACTTGCCCGTGGCACGGACATGGCCTTGCGCGACGGAGGCATGGATGCGGCCCGCGGTGCCGTTGCGCCCGACGAAGCCGCCTGCGAGGCTGTCGGCGCCTGCGACGACGTTGCCCGTCGCGGTCGATTCGTCGATGTCGCCGTCGTTGTAGCCGGCGAAGCCGCCTGCGGCCACCGCCTTGTCGCCCGCCGTCACGTTCCCGTTGGCTTGCGACTTGCGGATCCGGCCGCTGTTCGTGCCGACGAGGCCGCCGACCGTGCTGGAGGCGGCCGCGAACACGTCGCCGTCGGCCGTGGACGCGTCGATGTCACCCAGGTTCACGCCCGCGAGGCCGCCCGCGACGCTGCGCTCGCCGACGCTCACCTTGCCGCTGGCGCGCGATTCCGCGATGGTGGCCATGTTGATGCCGACGAGGCCGCCCGCCACCGCGTTGTTGCGCGCGGTCACGCTAGCCGATGACGACGACTGCTTGACGATGCCCTTGCCGTCGTTGATGCCGACGAGGCCGCCGACCTGCGTGCTCGCGCCCGTCGCGTTGATGCTGCCGGCGCTCGACGAGCGCTCGATCATGCCGGTGTTGTACCCGACCAGGCCGCCCGAGGCGCCGTCGTGCGCGGCGTTGATGCGTACCTCGGCGTGGCTGTCGCGGATCAGCGCCGAGACCGGTGGCTGGTTCAGCAGCGTCAGGTTCTCGCCCACGAGGCCGCCGACCGCACTCGCGTAGCGATCGGTGTCGATGCGGCCGGACAGGTTGGCGTGCTCGATCGTGCCGCCATAGTTCGAGCCGACGAGGCCGCCGACGTATGCGCGCCCCGTCGTCGACACCGCGACGTTTTCGGCCGTCACGTTCGAGATCGTGCCCGAGTTGCTGCCGGCGAGCGTGCCGACCGAAATCGGCGAGCCGTACGGCAGACCCGATGCGACCGTCACGATGTCGCGCAGGCCGAGGTTGGCGATGCGGCCGGCGTTGTGCGAGAACAGGCCGACGGAGTTTTGGCCCGGATTGGAAATCCGCAGGCGCGAGACGGTATTGCCGAGGCCGTCGAACACGCCATAGAACGCGCCGTTGGCCGCGATGCTGCGGAAGCTCGCGTTCGCGCCGTCGATCGTGTTGCCGATCACGTAGCGGCCGCCCGGGTTCGCGTCGACGTTGCGCAGGTCGGCAACGGTATGCAGCACCTTGTAGTCCTCGCCGTTCGCGCGGAACGATGCGTTGTCGCCGGACAGCGTCACGACGGCCTTGTTGTTCAGCGTATGGCCGTTCTTCGCGTTGAACTCGAGGTGCGCGTTGCGGCCGGTGAGCTTGACCGAGTTGTCAATGCGGATCTTGTCGGCGGCGTTGACGTTCAGGCTGGCGTTCGCGCCGGTGGCCGACAACGTTTGCTTCAGATCGACGTTGCCGTTTTGCGAGGTCAGCGTGAGCGCGCGATCGCTGTTCCACGCGACGGGGCCGGCTACGGAGAGGTCGCCGCGGGTGTTGGTGAGCGCGACGTTGGTGGTGCCGAGGTTGCCCGACAGCGTATCGGCGTCGATCGACGCGTCGTTCGGATAGACGCTGTCGGCCTGATTGCGTGCGACACCGGCGTTGGCGGCCTCGATGGTCCAGGTGCCGGCGGTGTCGCCGGCACGCGTGTCGACTGTGGTGCCGCGTGCGACGCGGACCTGCTCGCCGCGCGTGACGATCGAACCGGCCGGCGCGCCAGCTTCGGCCGCGCTCGCGTCGAGCTTGCCGGCCACCTTGACGGTGCCGCCGTCCAGCGTGATCTTGCCGGCATGGCTGGCAAGGCCCTTCGCTTCGATCGTACCGGTGTTGTTGACCACGGCGTTCAGCAGGTTGCCGGCCGCGCGCGCGGTCATCAGCACTTCGCCGCCGTCTGCCTTGAGCAGGCCGCCGTTGGTGGCCTGCGCATCGACTGCGGCGCCCTCGACCTGCAGGCTGAGCAGGTCGTTGCCGTCGAAGTTGACCTTGAACGTGTCGCCGGCGCCGAGCGCGATGCGGCCCATCTTCGCCTGGATCACGCCGTTGTTGGACACGCGCGCGCCGAGCAGCGCGACGCTGCCGCCGTCGGCGGCGGTGATATGGCCGTCGTTGACGATCGACGCGGTGGAGTTGCCCGAGAAGCGATAGTTGCCAGCGAGGAAATCGGCGTCGGCGATGTTCCGGGTGGACGCGACGAGGCCGCCGACGTTGATCTGCGCGCCGGAGCCGAACAGCACGCCGTTGGGGTTGACGAGGAAGACCTTGCCGTTGGCGTCGAGCTGGCCATGAATCTGGCTGCCGTTGTTGCCGACCACGCGGTTCAGCGCGATCGACTGCTTGCCGGGTTGATGGAACGCGACGCGCTCGTTGCCCGCGATGCTGAAGTCGTTCCAGTTGGTGATGAGCTTGTCGGTGTGCTGGTTGATGGACATCGACTTGCCGTCGTTGTCGCGGATGATGTCGGCCTTGCCGGCGGTGATGTTCTCGCCGGTGGGCAGCGCGAAGGCGGGCAGCGCGGTGAAGCCGAGCAGCGAGATCGCGGCGGCGGCGCGCTTGGCGCTGCCGGGCTTGGCGCGCCGACGCGCGGTTTCCCCGACTGCGCTCCAGCACCCCTGGGTCTGGTTCCAGACCAGTGCGTAGGTCTTGTTCATGAGATTGTTGTTCCTCGGAAAGTACAGGTTGATCGTTTCGTATCGATATGTATACCTAACGAAACGAGAAAAGCCGAAGGCATGCAGGACGCACGCTTTCGACGCTGCGCGCGGCGAGGCCGCCCGCGCTACTTGCGGCTCGCCCCTGCGTGGCGGGCCGCTCGTCGTGTACCGCTCAGAAATACTGGGCGGCTTGCAACCAGATACTCGGCGACCGCGTGGGCGATGCGACCGGATCGGCGTAACCGACTGGCAGCGCGGCGGTGAGATTGACTTGATGGCGCGCGCCGAACCAGCTCGCGCCGATGCCGAGCGACGACAGCTGCACGGTGTTGCGCTCGCGGGACCATCGCTGCTTGCTGAGCTGGATGCGGCCGGTGTCGGCGAACGCGCTCAGTTGCCAGCCGGGCGCGGCGAGATAGCGCAGTTCGGCCGTGGCCTGCCAGCCCTGGTCGCCGCTACCGGCGCCGAGCGCGAACGCACGCACGCCGTACGGGCCGCCGAGACTGAATTTTTCCGACGCGTCGAGATTGCGCGACGACAGTTGCGCGCTGAATTGGGTATAGAGCTGGATTCGCGCGCCGAGCGCTTGCAGCCGCAGCGCGCTGACATTCAGCTTCGCGAACTGGCCTTGGGTATGAACGTAGTAGTCCATGTCGAGCGGATCGTTGCCGCTCAGGTGGCCGATGCCGAGCGTGGCGGAGAAGCCGGTCCGGCCGCCGCCGCCCACGGTGTCCTGGTGGTTGCCGCTCACGCCGAACGACCACAGGTCGACGGTCTTGTCGTTGACCACGTCGAACGCGCCGTACACGTCGCGCAAATGCTTGTTTTCGTAGACGACCTGCGCATCGAGGTTCGTGCGCCGGCTGCGCAGCAGCGGCTGCGTGGCGAACGCGGAGCGAACGTCGGCGCCACCGTGGAAGCGAAGGTCCTTGAGGCTGCCGCCGATCCGGTAGTCCATGTCGGAATACGCGACGCCGACGCGCGTCGATGCGGGGCCGACGGGCAGTTGATAAGACGTGCGGTAATAGCGCTGATTCGTATTGCTCGTCAGTCCGCGCAGCGAGAAGCGATCTCCGATGCGCAGCGGCGCATTCACGTCGACACTGCCGGTCGCGCGGTAGCGGCCGGTCAGCGGATCGCCGAAGTTGTCGAGTTCGATCGAGCCGGTGGCGAAGCGACCGCGTTCGGCGTCGATCACGAGATCGGTCGTGCCGGGTTCGGCGCCGGGACGCAGCGTGCCCTTCGCATCGACGCCGGGCATCTCGTTCAGCAGCATGAGGCTGCGCTCGAGACGGTTGCCGTGCGCAATCTCGCCGGGCTGCAACGACGCAAGCGGTTGACGCAGCGCGCGATCGAGCACGCGCGTGCGGTTGTGCAACTCGATCTGTCCGTAGCGGCCTTCGACGACAGTGATGCGCACGACACCGTGTTCGATGTCCTGGCGGGGAAGATACGCGCGGGCGAGGACGTAGCCGTGTTCGCGGTAGTACGTCGTGATCCGGTTGGCGGCCTGCTGCAGATCCTCGAAGCTCAGGTCGCGGCCGACGAGATCGGCGAGCAACGGGTTGAGCCTTGCGGCGGGAATGGCCGCGTTGCCTTCGATGACGAATGCGCTGACTGGAATGCGCGGGCCGTCAGCCGTGGCAGGCGAGGGCTCCTCGGCTGGCACAGGCATCGCGAGTTCGGGCGCGGCGGAAGCGGGTAGTGCAGGACGGAGTGTCTCGACGTCGCGTAGCGACTGTCCCGCATTGGGGACCTGGACTTGTGCTTGCGCGAAACCGTGAAGCGACAGCGCGAGGCCGGTCAGGCACGCGATGCGGAACGGGCCGGCCAGCTTTCGGGCAAAGGATCCCGATTGGCGCAACGGCTGGGCGCAGTGCGGGGATGCAGGGGGGGTGCGAGGGAAAGCAGGTGCGTGCACCGGCGTCGGAGGAGGCCAGGGCACGGCGATGAAAGAACGAACGGAGCGAATTTTTGACCTCGAACGGATGGCGCTGTCAGCCGATGCGTGATCCGTCGCCCGGCCGTTTGGAATGCCGACGATGTTACGAAATGGTTCCCTCAATGAACATGGAACAAGTACGAGCGACTTGTTTCCATCATTCATTCTTGTCAGATTCTTCGATTCAATCGCATCCGTGCTCAAGACGCCGCTGCACGGCGCTTCCGCGACAACCGGTGCTTCAAGACAGCAAGCATCGGCCGCTCGATCCACGCATGACAGGCACAGCCGCATGCGCAGACAGCGGCCAGCGTCGCGAGCGCGGCCGCTGTGCCCGACCACGTGCCGGCGTCGAGGCGCATCCCGACGATCTTGTTCGCTGCACCGATCACGTACGGATGCAGCAAATAGATCGAATAGCTCGCATCGCCGAGGCGGGCGAGCATCGCGTTCCCGATCGTCCAGCCCCGCAGGTCGAGCGCGACCGCGGCGACGATCAGCATGCAGGCCGGCACGCCCCACCAGACGACACGTTCAAAGCCGGTCGGCGTGCCGGACAGGGTGGCGGCGAGCGGTATCGCCGCGAGCGCCGCTACGGATGCCGCGAGCCACGCGAAGCGCGGAAGTCGCCCGGCGATGCCGGTTTCCAGCAGGCGGCAGGCGAGTACCCCAAGCCCGAATTCGAGCACGAACGGCTGACCGAGATGGGCGGCGACTTCGCCTGCCGGGCCGCCGGCGGCCACGTACGCGCAGAACAGTGCAAGCGCGAGCGCCGCGAACGTCGTTGCATGGCGGGCGCGGACGAACCACATCGATCCGGCGATGACGAGATAGAACAGCATCTCGTATTCGAGCGTCCAGCCGTTGAGGTTCAGCGGCCCCCAATGGCCGTTCTCCTTCACGTATGGCACGAAAAGCAGCGACTTGACGAGATAGTCGAGGCCGGCCGTCGTCGAATTCAGCCATTGGGGCTTCACGACCGCGATCGCGAACACGCCCAGCGTGGTCAGCCAGTAGAGCGGCACGATCCGGATCAGGCGCCTGCGCAGGAAGGCGTGCCCCTCGCGCGGCGCGACGACGGACATGATGAACCCGCTGATGACGAAGAAGATATCGACGCCGGCCTGCCCGAACGGAAGCGTGCCCATGTGATAGCCGACGACGGCGAGCGCCGCGAAGGCGCGTGCACACTGGAGGTTCCGGAAGATGCCGGTCTGGACGGGGAAGGTTTGCATGTCGGGTTTAGCGGGTGATGTCCTTGTGCGGCAGGCGGGCGGGAGTCGGCGTGCCGTTCGTCGCGGCATCGCGCTTTGGCCGGCGTCGACCGGCACGCGGTTCGAATCCCGCGAACTGAAGCGCGCACAGCAAGGCGACGCTGGACAGGTGGCGTGTATAGCTGCCGAGATCGGGTTCGAACAGCATCGATACGGCGACGTGACCGATGACGACGCAGGCGAGCAGGTCGCGGGCCGGATGCGTGCGATGCCGTGCACGACGCCACACGGCGGCCAGCGCGATCCACACGAACAGCTGCATCGCGACTTCCTTGGGGCCCACGTCGAACAGCAGCGGCAGATTCAACCGCAGCACCGCGTACGCATAGTTCGCGCAAAAGGCGACGAACGAATCGGGCGCGACCGGGTTGTAGAAACTCGTGCGCGCGCCGAACGGCGAACCGTAGGCGAGATAGTCGGCTGCCATGTCGCGGGGATGCTGGAGCAGGTAGTACACGTCCGGCGGCAGCAGGAACAGCGCGATCGCGGCAGTGCCGAGCAGCAAGGTCTTGCCGCGCCATGACAGGTGCCGGAACAGGAGCGCGGCCAGCGCGACCGCGAGAATCAGCGTGAAGTAGCTGCGCACGACGGCCGCGTAGCCGGCGTAGAGCGCAACCACGGCCACGAAGGTCCAGGCGGCCGGGCGACGCCGCGCGATGCTGGCCAGCACGAGCGCGATCAGCACGACGAGCGTGTCCTTGCTTGCGACGAACAGGTTGAAGAACACACACGGCGCCAGTAGTACGACGGTCGCGGCCAACGACCCGACGCGGCGGCCTTCGCCGACGATCCGCCAGATGAACGCCGTGCCGATCGCGGCAACGAACAGCGACGTGCCGGCCGGGCCGAGCAGCGCATAGAACTTCGCGACCGCATCGAACGACGTGCCTTCGTAGGTGCTGCCGCCGCCGATCTGGCTCTGGATCTTCTCCGCGTCGCGGAACACGAACTCGGGCAGGAACGTGCCGGCCTTTGCGTAGACGATCCAGTAGACGAATACGATCATCGCGCCGACGGCGCGCGTCACGCCGCGGCTCAGTGCCGGGCCACCGGCAATCAGGTTACGCAGCATGCGGGGCGGCCTCCGTGCGTGCGGCCGCACGGGACCGGCCGGTGCGCGCGACGATCAGCGCCAGCGTGGCGACGATGCCGGCGCTTGCCGCCAGATGGGCGATGGCCGCCCCCATCGCACCAGCGTGAACGATCAGGCTCCATGCGAGCGGCAGGTACGTCAGCGCGAGCGCGATCATCGACAACATCGCGGCGCAGCCGGCACGCAGTGCGATCGCGGCCGTCCACAGCACGTCCGCCGCGCCGCGCAGCACGAACGACACGAGCAGTGTCGCGAGCAATGCGACCTGCCCGGTGCCCGCGGGCTCGTGCGCAAACGCGAACAGGTCGCGATGCAGTGCAAGGACCGCGGCCCCCGCGATCGAGGTGACGGCCACGCTGGCCACCGTCGCGCGCACGGCGAGCCGGGGGAACGTGCCCGGTGCGTCGGACAGCACGCGCACGAAGCGCGGGCCGGCTGTCACGACGACGGTCGAGAAGGCGAGCGCCTGGATCGCGTTGGCGATCGACCACGCGAATACGTACCGGCCGAGCGCATCGGCGCTCAGTTGGCCGCCGCCGATGAACCGCTCCGCGTATTGCAACGACGCGAGGACGATGCCGGCCACGTAGAACGGCAACCCGTGCCGCCAGATCGACAGGACACCGCGCTCGCGCACGGCCGGTGCGCGCGCCGCCTGCGGGCAGTCGTGCGCCTGGCGTGCAACCGCGCCGATACGCCGCCACGAAAGCACGACGACGCACGTATTGGCCGCGAACCACAGCGCGAAAACCGATTCGATCGAATGCAGGGCGCCGACGAGCAACCCCGCTCCCGCGACGCCGGCCCACGCGCCGGTGCGGACGAACAGCAGCAGCGAGCCGGCGCGAGGTCGATGCAGCGAGAACAGCCAGCCGTTCGCCTCGAATGCCGCATGCTCGGAGAGCGCGACGAGCAGCACGCACCACGCGAGCCGCGTCGACAGGCCGAAGCGGGCGAGCAGGGCTGCGTCACCGTTGGCGGTCGCCGCGGCGAGCGTCGCGACGAGCGTCAAGTAGAGGCCGCCGTACGCGACGCAGAGGGTGCGCATCGCGCCGAACGCGGGCAGCGGATCGGGTTTGCTGAGCCGCCGGTTGAGTTCGGGACTGAAGCCGAGGCCGAGCAGTTTCGATGCGATCACGGCGGCGGCGACCGCGAACCCGTACGCGGCGACCGCGTCGAAGCCGAGCGTACGCGCGACGATGATCGCGAGCGTGAATTTCAGGCCGAGCGCCAAGCTGCGCAGGAGCAGGCGCATCAGCATGGCATGGCCTCGTCGGCTTCGGCTTCGACTTTTGTTTCGATGTCGGAATCCGCACGACGGGCCGCACGCAGTGCGTCGATCACGCGTGCGCGTGCGGCACGGATGCTCGCAAACCCGCCCTGCGCGGCGTTCCGGAACGCCGTAGCCGCGCCGGGTGCGAGGATCGTCCGGCAGACGCGCGCCGGATCGAAATCCGCGCCGTTGACGACCCAGTCGTCGAGCTTCATGTCCGCATACGCACCGAAGCCCTTGCGCTCGTAGCTGACGTGGAAGGCGGGTACGCCGTGCAGGATCGATTCCAGCGCGCCGTGCAGGCGAACCGATACCGTGACGTCCGGCCGGTCGGTTTCGAGAAGCGTCTTGAGCGGCGTCAGCGGTTCCCGGATGCCGAGGCTGCGGTAGTACGCGGGATCGTCGTTGCCGCGCCCCGTGCTTTGCACGACAAAGCTGACCCGGCACGTTGCGCGCACCTGCTCGATCAGCCGCGCGATCGATGCGTCGTAGCGCGCGCGTCGTTTCGCGCTCCACGCGGGTGCGCGGCGCAGCACGAATGCAACATGGCGCGCGGTGTCGCTGTTCGGCGGGGTTTGCCGAAGGATGGTCTCGCTGCGATACCCGAAGTCGAGCACCGCGAGATCCGGCACGCGCCGCGTATTCGGATTCGCGGCGAGGAAGGCGGCGGAGCGGTCGTCGCGCACGAACACCGAATCGAACGCGCCGAGCAGCGACTGCAGATGCATGGCGACGGCGCGTGAGGACAGCACCGGGCCGATGCTTTGCGGCAGATAGACGGCGGGCTTGCCGGAGGCAAGCGCAACCCGCATTTGCAGCAGGTGGCCGGCTTCGAGCTTGAGCGCTTCGATGGCCGTGCGCGCGCGCAGATAGCCGCCACCGACGCCGACGATCAGGTCGACTTCGTCGAGCAGGCTGCGCAGTGCTTTCAACCTGCCGTTGACTCGAACGGGCAGCGCGGCGGCGGCGGCGGCGACCAGCCGGTTCGTGCCGCGCTCCGCGAGCACGGGCGCCGCGCATACGTCGTCGTACGCCGGAAATGAAGCCGGATCGGCCGCGACGATCGACACGCGGACGGCATCGCCGAAGGCCTCCCGGAGCAGGCCGACGGACAGGTCGACCAGCAGGCCGTCACCGGAATTGCGGGCGCTGTACGCGTGCAGCAGCGCGACGTGAATGGGGGGCGTCATGCCGGGCCTCGTCTGGAAAGGGTGTGATAGAGGTCGAGCGTGTGCGCGACCATCGTCTCGGCCGAGAATTGACCGAGGGCCGCCGCGCAGTTCGCTCGCATCGCGTCGCGTGCGGCCGGATCGTTGGCAAGCGCGACGATCGCGCGGGCGAAGCGCGTCGTGTCGTCTTCGTTCGGCACCACGACGCCGATGCCATGCGTGTCGATCAGCTCGGTCGCGCCGGATACCCGCGTGGCGACGATCGGCACATGCGCGGCCATCGCTTCGAGACACACGTAGGGAAAGCCTTCGTAGCGGCTCGGCAACGCGAACAGGTCGAACGCGGAGAAATAGCGGCTCGCGTGGTTCACGCGGCCGACGACGTGAAGATTCGGCGGAAGATCGTCGGCCTCGTTGCCGGCCGCCGTGACGAAGTCGCCGGACCCGATCGCGACGATCTGCACGGTACGGCCGCATTGGCGATACACGCCGCGCGCAATCCGCACGAGACGGTCGATGCCTTTCTGATGATCGAAGCGCCCGACGAAACCGACGACGAGGGCGTCGCGGGCGACGCCGAGTGCGTGTCGTGCCGCCTCGCGCGGCATCAGGGCGGGCGGTCGGACGCCGTTGACGATCGTGTCGATGCGCGCGGCCGGAATGCCGAGCGCTTCGTTCAGGTGTTGCGCCTCGTCGCGCGAGACGGCGACGATCCGGTGCGTGCACAGGCGGCCGAGCAGCCGCTCGATGGTGCCGTAGAACCGGCGCTGGCGGTTACCCAGCGTCGGGTTCAGCGTATAGACCGCGTGCGGCGTGTACACCTGCCGCCATGGCCCCGGGCACAGGCGTGCGATCGCGCCGGCTTTCGAGCTGTGGCTGTGCACGATGTCGGGACGGATGCGCAGCAGGTGGCGATAGACGTGGGCGACCGCGAGCGCGTCGCGCCAGCCGACCGTGCGCTGCATCGGCACCGCATGCACGCTTGCACAGCGTGACAGCACGCGCGCATCGAGGATCGTTGTGTCGAAACGCGGGCCGTGCGGCACGATCAGGTGCAGTTCGATGCCGTCGATTGCGGCGAGTCCGTCGATCAGGTCGGCGAGATGGACGGCCACGCCGCCGCCCGCGGCTTCGACGACGAGCGCGATCCGCAGGCGCGCCGCGCGGGCCGGGGCTTGCCGGGAGCCCAATTCGGTCGTGGCGGAAGCGTCCGCCGGCGCGGCATCGCGTATCGCGACGCGTTCGAGGTGACGGGTATCGCTCATCGCGGCGCTCCCCGGCGGCGGGACACGAGCGCGCGCAGCGTGCGGCCGATCGACGATGCCAGGCCGCAACGCGGCGGTGCGTAACGGTACTGCGTATAGCGATAGGCGCCGTAGCGCGAGCCGTACCGGCCGACGTGCGGATCGACGCCGTTGAGCAGCACGCCGCTCGCGGCGATACCGTTGTGCGCGAGGCGCCGCATGGCTTCGTCCAGTTCGGCGACGCGTGTCGCGGCGGCACGCGCCGTGAGCAGCACGGTGCCGGCGTGGCGGCCGAGCGTGACCGCGTCGGTCACCGCGAGAATCGGCGCCGCATCGATCACGACGACGTCGTAGCAGGCCGACAGCACGTCGAGCAGCGCGGCGACGCGTTCGTCGGCAAGCAGCTCGGACGGATACTCGGGCACCGCGCCGGTCGGGATGAAATCGAGGCGCGGCACCACGTCGCGGCAGGTCACGTCGGCCGGCGCGGCCGTGCCCGACAGCAGCTCGGCGAAGCCGCGCTCGCGCGGGACACCGAGCGATTCATGCAGATGACCCTTGCGCAGGTCGCCGTCGACGAGCAGCACGCGCTCGCCGTTGGCCGCGAGCAGCGCCGCGAAATTCGCCGCGACGAACGACTTGCCCGCACCCGGCGCCGGGCCGGTCAGCAGCAGTACATTGTTGCGTGCGCCCTGCATCGCGAAGCGCAGCGCGGTGCGCAGGCTCCGCAGGCTTTCCACGGCTGGATCGTGCGGGTGCCGCGCGCTCAGCAGGTTCGGCCCCGGTGCGTGCTGCGCGATGCGCCGCACCATCTGCCGCTGGGCCGCCGAATCGGGAATCGTCGCGTAGACGTCGATGTCGAGATGACGCTCGATCTCGTCCGCGTGACGGACGCCGCCGAACAGGAAGTCGCGCGCAAAGGCGAGCGCGATGCCGAGTGCGAGCCCGATCAGCGCGGCCGCCGCGATCACGACGGGCCGCTTCGGGCGTACGGGATCCTCGGGCACGATCGCCGTATCGACGAGCCGCACGCTGCCGGTCTTGCCGGCCTTGACCAGCTCGAGCTGCTGCGTGTTCGCGAGCAGCGCCGTATAGAGATCGGTGTCGACCTTCACGTCGAGCATCAGCCGCACGGCGTTCTGCTGCAGGTCGGGCAGCCGTCGCACCTGATGCTCGAAGCCGCGCTGCTCGCGGCCGAGCGTGGCGATCTGCGCGTCGAGCGCGACCATGTCGGGGTGGCCCGGCGCGAAGCGTGCGGCCATCTCGTCGCGCTTTTGCTGCAGCTCGAGGCGGCGCGTGGTCGCGTCGGCCGTCTGCTGCAGGATCAGCTTCGCTTCCTCGGTCAGGTCGATCGTGCCGTTCGCGTTGCGCATGTCGGTGTAGCGCTGCTCGGCGTCCTGCAACTGGCGCTTGAGCACCGGCAGCTGCGCGTTGAGGAACGCGAGCGATTGCGCCGCGTCGGCGGACTTGCGCTCGATGTGCTGACGCACGTAGTGGTTCGCGACTGCCTGAAGCTGCGCCTGGATCCGTTGCGGATCGGGGCCGCGCAGCGTCGCGACGATCACGCCCGACTGCTTGATCTTTTCCTGGACGTCGAGGCCGCGCCGCAGCGTGTCGATCGTCTCGGCGCGCGATTCGCGCACGAGCGTGAAGCGGGTGGCCGGGTTCGCATCGACGCGCGCGACGTCGATCGCGATCGGGCCGCTCGCGGTCGGGAAGGTTTCCACGTGCCCGATGCGGCCGGTGACGGCCGACGGCAGCGCGGGCCCGGTCAGCCGGTAGCGCTGGCCGTCGAGCAGCGTCAGCTCGAAGCGCTCGCCTTCGAGCGGCCGGGGCACGTCGAAGCGCGCGACCGCGATCGCTTCCTCGCCCCACGCATAACCGCCGAACCCGAGGAGGCCGGGGTGCGCGAGGCCGGTGTTGAAACGCGACACGAAATCGCCGACCAGCGGAAAGCGCTTCGGCTGCACGACGATGTAGCTGCGCAGCTCGTCGACGGCACGCGTGACGACGAGCCGCGACGCGAGAATCTGCGCTTCGGCCGCGGCGCTCGACTTGATGTCGAACAGCGACGACACGTCGCCGAGCATGCTGTTCGCGGCGGCTGGGTCGCCGCTGTCCTCGACCTGGAGCAGGATGTCGGCCTGGTATTGCGGCGGGGCGAGAAACGCGTATAGCGTGCCGGCGCCGACGCAGGCGGCGGTTGCCAGCGCGATCAGCCAGCGTTGGGACACGAGCACGTCGACGACGCCGGCGAGGTCGAGCTCGGCGCCGCGATCGTGCGATCGCTCGCGGGAAACAGGAGAGGTCATCGATTCGGTCCGGAAAGCGGGGTGGAGGGGGAGGCGGCCGGCGCGATGCGCGCGCACCACGCGTCGACACCGCGCTCGATGAGCCGCAGGCTGTGTTCGAACGACGCGCGCGGGCCGAGATACGGGTCGGGCACGTCGAAGCCCTGACCGGTGCCGCCGAGGCGGAACACGCGGCCGCACAGGAACGGGTGGCGGCGCTCGAGCCAGCGCTTCTGCTCCAGGTCCATCGTCAGGATCAGGTCGGCGCGTGCGGCGTGCCGTGACGACACCTGGCGCGCGCGGTGCGTGGCGAGGTCGAGGCCGCGCGCGCGCATCAGGTCGATGGCGTGCGGGTCGGCCGGCTGGCCGTCGAGCGCGCCGATCCCGGCCGACTGCACGTCGACGCCGGGCAGGCGCGCGCCGAGCAGCGCCTGCGCCATCGGGCTGCGGCAGACGTTGCCGACGCACACGACGAGCAGCGTGGCGATGGCGCTCATTTGACGGCGAGCGCCGCGGCGGCGCTGGTGCTGACGCCGGGCAGCAGCAGGCTCAGCACGCGGCTGAAGCGCACCAGGCCGTTGCCGTCGACGTAGACGATGTCCTTCGGCTGCAGCGCGAACTCGTTGGCGAGCACCATCGACACGGGGGAGCGCGCGTCGAGGTGGAACACCTGCGGATCGCTCGTCTGCGAGCCGCGGATCACGAACATCTGCGCGGCGTCGGCGGTATTGGCGTTCACGCTGCCGGCCTGCGACAGCGCGTCGGACAGCGTCAGCCGGCCGTCGCGCAGCGGTACCGCGAGCGACGGCTTGTTCACTTCGCCCATCACGTACACGCCGTAGTCGCTGCGTGCCGGCACGTGCAGCAGGTCGCCGGCGGCCAGCACGACGTCGGCGGGATTGCGGCCGTCGCGCAGCATGCGCGTCAGGTCGAGCGGATAGGACACGCCGTCGCGCACGAGCGTCATGCGGCTCTGGTCGGCGGCCGTGCCGAGCCCGCCCGCGCGGCCGAGCGCTTCGTAGAGCGTCATCGGCACGTCGTTGACGGGCTGCGCACCCGGCGTGCGGACTTCGCCGTCGATATAGACCTGCTGCGAGCGGAACGACGCAACGCGCAGTGTTACTTGCGGATTGCGATAGACGCGCGACAGCGCGGCGGCGATGCGTGCCTGCGCGGCGTCGGCCGTGAGACCCGCGACCGGCACGCTGCCGGCGAACGGGAACGCCAGGTTGCCGTGCGAATCGACGACGAAGCCCGCGACCGGGTCGGCCGCGCGCGGCGCGTTCTGCTGCGCGGCGCCTTGCGCGGCGGCGAGTTCGGGGTGATCCCAGACGGTGATCTGCAGCACGTCGCCGGGGCCGAGGCGATAAGCGCCGGGCGCGGCCGCCAGCCGGTCGGATGGCAGGTGCTGTTGCTGCGCGGCCTGTGCGTCGAGTTGGCGAATCAGGCTGGCGTCGATCGTCGTGATCCGGAACGGAACGCTCCCGCCGGCGTTCGCGTGTCCGGCAGGCTGGCCGGCGGCGGGCGGTGCGCTCATCTGCATGCCGGGTGCGAATGCACAGGCCGAGAGCGCGACGCTGACCGCTGCGGCCAGCAGCGTGCGCATGCGGTAGGGACGTGCGGATCCGGCCCGCTCGATCATGGCGGAAGTCATCAGTCATCCTTATCGTGATGCGGCGACGCGCGGTGGCGGTGCCGCGTGCGTATCAGTACGCGTTGCGGTGGGACCAGCCGCGCAGGGCGGTGGCCAGGACGATGCGCATGTCGAGGGCGAACGACCAGTTGCGCAGGTAGTGGAGATCGGCTTCGACGCGGCGCTGCATCTTTTCCACGCGATCGGTCTCGCCGCGCAGGCCGTTGATCTGCGCCCACCCGGTGATGCCCGGCTTGACGCGGTAGCGGTGGATATAGCCGTCGACGATCTTCCGGTAGAGGTCGTCGTGCTCGAGCGCGTGCGGGCGCGGGCCGACGACCGACATCTCGCCGCGCAGCACGTTGAGGAACTGCGGCAGCTCGTCGAGGCTCGTGCGGCGCAGGAACGCGCCGACCCGTGTGATGCGCGGATCGTCGCGCGTCGCCTGGTGCACTTCACTGCCCGTGTCGTGCAGCCGCATCGTGCGGAACTTGAAGATCGTGAATGCCTGGCCGTCCGCGCCCTTGCGTTGCTGGCGGAACAGGACGGGGCCGTGCGACGACAGCCGGACTGCTGCCGCGATCGCGAGCAGCAGCGGCGCCATGCCGACGAGGACGGTGGCCGCGAACACGCGATCGAAGATCGCCTTGTGCAGCAGCGCGCGCGACGACAGCGGCGACGCGACCAGGTTGATCGCCGGTGCACCGACGAGGTCGATCATTTCGCCGTCGAACATCGCGAGCTTGCTGACGTCCGGCATGAAGCGGATGTTGACGAGATCGTCGCGGAATGCATCGAGCACGGCCATCACGATGCGCGCCTCGCCGATCGGCAGCGCGAGCCAGACTTCGGGAATCGCGTGCGTGCGGACATGCTGTGCGAACGTATCGAGATCACGGAAGCGCGGCATGCCGCCCGGGCTCGTCGTATCGGCGCGGGCGATATCGAACATCGCCGCCGCGCGGAATCCGGCCGACGGCACACTGGCGATGCGGTCGAGCACGGCGTCGCGATGGGCGCCGGAGCCGACGATCGCGACGAGGCGATCGCTTTCCTGCGGGCGGCCGATCCGTTCGAGCGTCGTGCCGGCGACGACGCGCGACGCGACGAGCGCGATGCCGCTCGTTGCGGTCCAGAGCAGGTACCAGGGCAGCGGAATGGCGAGGGTCGGCGCGAGCACCCGCATCACGAGCGCCGCGCCGGCCTGCGCGATCAGCCACGCGAACGCGATGAGCAGTGCGGTGCGGTGCCTGGCGGGGCGGGCCGGTGCGTGGTAGAGGCGGAGTGCGGGAAACAGCATCAGCGCGAAGGTCGCCGCGCAGGCGACGGCGGCCAGTTCGGACGAACGGTCGACGTCCGTGCCAGGCAACACGAGAGCGGCGGCCAGCGCGCCGAACGAAATCAGTGCGACGTCGGCAATGCGCGCGATCAGGCCGCCTGCGGCACGCGCTGCATGTGCGTGCCGTGGTTCGAATGAAGTATCCATATACCCTCCTGCTGCCGTTCTGATTGAGATGGACGCCCGTTGTCCCGATTGCGACGCGATATCGCACGCTCGGCCGGAGCGGAGCGTGACCGCTGTTTCCACTGCATGGGAAATGCATCGGGGAAGGAGGCGCTGCTGCGGTGGTGCCGGTCGGCCTGATGAGTTGCGACGGATCTTTTCGAGCTTGGCGCCATGAAGGGCGAATGCTTGCGAAACGTTGCGGCCGACTCGATGGGGTCAATTTTCAGGAAGCAGGGGCCTGATTTATATAGAACGCCTACTAAATTCCAGGGGAATGGATTAGTACGAGTACGAATCAGTGGAATTTCTGTCCGAATGAACGAATGACGGAGTCGGACTTGACTTTAGAAAGACGTGCGATGCCGGGTCGTCGAGGTGGACGGATCGCAACAAGCGGAGCGCGGCGGGCGAAGAAGGGCGGGATTGTGGCAGCCGAAGAAATGGCGTGCGGGACGGCGGGCGCGTAGAGGGAGCCGCAGCAACGGTGAGCGGGGCGATTGCCGTGATCAACGCGCCGGCGCGCGACTCGTGGCACGCCGGCGTTTCATGTCAATCCGGTCACCCGTTCCGGAAAATCTCGCTATACGCGCTCAACGCCGGCACGCCGCCGAGATGCGCATACAGCACCTTCGACCCCGGCTCGAATTCGCCGAGCCGGACCTTGTCGCGACAGGTACGCTCGTTCATGGTACTCAAGGAGATTCTTTCGACGCATGCGCTGCCGGTGTAGCGCATCGTGATGCGGCTGACCGCGCATGCTGTGTTGGCGGCGTGCGGGCAAAACGAAGTGAGCACGATCGGCACACGGAGTCACACCTGTTGCGCCGCACGACCACGGCCAACCTCCACGCGTTCGAACACGGCGGTAAAGGCATAGCCTCGCTCGTCGCCGTGACAAGTCGACGCGCTACCGCTTGCGCCGTCTCGGGTCGATGCCGTTTTGTTCCAGTAGCTTTCGCAGTCTTGTGTTATCGCCCCACAGCGTAGCGAAGGCTATCAACATCACGAGTTTTGTGGTCGCACCAAGCAATTCCGAGACCGTCGCATCCGGACCTAGCGTCTTTAGCGCGCCCATCATCTCAAATTGTGTGCTCGTGTTCCGCGACTATCTTGCGGAAAATGTGTCGAGTGGAGACTCGACGAAAATTCTTGAGACGGTTGAAAAAGCGCTCGACAACATTGCGTGTGCGCTCAGCGTTGCCACGGCGCTCCGCCGGGCTGCCGCACCGTTTTTCCGAGCCGTTCGCGCGCCGTGTGCAGCATTGCCTCATCGAGTTCACCGTCATCCGCCAGCGCCTTCAACGCGGCGAGCACGATGCTCGCTCGATCGACTTCGAAGAACGCGCGCAGCGCCTCGCGCGTATCGCTGCGGCCGAACCCGTCGGTGCCGAGCGTCACGTAGCGGCGCGGCACGTATGCACGGATCAGCTCGGGCACCGCGCGCACGTAGTCGGTCGCCGCGATCACGGGGCCTTGCGTCGCGGCAAGCTGCTGCGTGACATAAGGCTCGGCCGCCGTGTCGCCGAGTCGCGACAGCCGTTCGGCTTCCATTCCGTCGCGTTGCAGTTCGCTGAAACTCGTGACGCTCCACACGGCGGCATCGATACCCCAGTCGTCCTTCAGCATCCGCTGCGCGGCGAGCACTTCGCCGAGGATCGCGCCCGCGCCGAGCAACTGCACGTGCACCGTTGCGTTCGAACCGGACGGCAGCCGGTGCATGCCCTTCAGGATGCCTGCGCGTCGCGTGGCCGGATCGTCGTCGGGCATCGACGGCTGCGCGTAGTTCTCGTTCATCACCGTCACGTAATAGAACACGTCGCGCTGTTGCTCGACCATCTCGCGCATGCCGGCATCGACGATCGTCGCGACTTCGTACGCGAACGCCGGATCGTACGCGCGGCAGTTCGGGATCGTGGACGCCGCAAGATGGCTGCTGCCGTCCTGGTGCTGCAGCCCCTCGCCGCCGAGCGTCGTGCGGCCCGATGTCGCGCCGACGAGGAAGCCGCGCGAGCGCTGGTCGGCGGCGGCCCAGATCAGGTCGCCGATGCGCTGGAACCCGAACATCGAGTAGTAGATGTAGAACGGCAGCATCGGCAGGTCGTGCACGCTGTACGCGGTCGCCGCGGCGATCCACGACGACACCGCGCCGGCCTCCGAGATGCCTTCCTCGAGGATCTGCCCGCGCGTGTCCTCGCGGTAGTAGAGCATCGAGCCGAGATCCTCCGGTTCGTAGCGCTGCCCGAGCGGCGAGTAGATGCCGACCTGCCGGAACAGGTTCGCCATGCCGAACGTGCGCGCTTCGTCCGCGACGATCGGCACGACGCGCGGGCCAAGCGCCGGATCCTTCAGCAGCGCGGCCAGCATGCGCACGAGCGCCATCGTCGTCGACATCTCGCGGCCCGCCGCATCCAGCGCGAACGCACCCCAGGCCGGTGTCGGCGGGACGGTGAGCCCCTCCGACGCCACCATCCGCCTTCTGGGCAGATAGCCGCCCAGGGCAGCCCGGCGAGCGTGCAGGTAGCGCATCTCGGGGCTGTCTTCGGCGGGTTTGTAGAACGTGAGCTGCTCGACGTCGAGATCCGACAGCGGCAGCCGGAAGCGGTCGCGGAACGCCTTCAGGTCGTCGACGTCGAGCTTCTTCTGCTGGTGGGTCGTCATCCGGCCCTGGCCGGCCGTGCCCATTCCGTAGCCCTTCATCGTCTTCGCGAGGATCACGGTCGGCTGGCCGCGATGCGCGAGTGCGCGCGCATACGCGGCGTGCAGCTTGCGTGCATCGTGGCCGCCGCGGCGCAGGCGATCGATTTCCGCGTCGGTGAGCTGCGCGGCGAGGGCGTCGAGCGCCGGGTCGCGGCTGAAGAAGCGCGCGCGGTTGTACGCGCCGTCGTTCGCGGAGAAGGTCTGGAACTGGCCGTCGACGGTGTCGGCGAACGCGCGGGCGAGCGCGCCCGCATGGTCGCGCGCGAACAGCGGATCCCAGTCGGATCCCCACAACACCTTGATCACGTTCCAGCCGGCACCGGCGAACAGCGCCTCGAGCTCGTCGATCACGCGGCCGTTGCCACGCACCGGGCCGTCGAGCCGCTGCAGGTTGCAGTTGATCACGAACACGAGGTTGTCGAGCCCCTCGCGCGCGGCGAGCGACAGCGCGCCGAGCGATTCGGGCTCGTCCATCTCGCCGTCGCCGAAGAAGCCCCACACCGTGCGCGCGGCCGTGTTCGCGAGGCCGCGATGCTGCAGGTAGCGCATGAAGCGCGCCTGGTAGATCGCGTTGATCGGGCCGATGCCCATCGAGCCGGTCGGGAACTGCCAGAAGTCGGGCATCAGCCACGGGTGCGGATACGAGCACAGGCCGGGCCCGGCGATCTCGCGGCGGTAGTGCTTCAGGTGCGCGTCGTCGAGGAAGCCTTCGAGATACGCGCGCGCATAGACGCCCGGCGACGAATGCGGCTGGAAGTAGACGAGGTCGCCGCCCGTGCCGCGTTCACCGTGTTCACCCTGTTCGCTGCTGCCGTCGGCCGCTGCCGCGCGGAAGAAATGGTTGAAGCCGACTTCGAACAGGTCGGATGCCGACGCGTAGCTCGCGATGTGGCCGCCGAGCTCGCCGTACGCGCGGTTCGCACGCACGACCATCGCGAGCGCGTTCCAGCGCAGCGCGGCGGACAGCCGCTCTTCGAGCTCGGCATCGCCCGGGTAGGGCGGCTGGTCGTGTGCGGCGATCGTGTTCAGGTACGGCGTGACGGGCCCGCGCGCCGCCGCCAGGCCGCTCGCGTGCGCATGGGCGGCGAGCCGGTCGAGCAGGAACTGCGCGCGGTCCTTGCCGACGTGCGCGAGAACCGCGTCGAGCGCTTCGAGCCATTCGGCGGTTTCTTCCGGGTCGGCGTCGGCGTGCGCGAGGTTCGCGCGCCGCGTGGCGTCGAGTCCGTTCGACAGGTCCGTCATCGCAGGTCTCCCGCGCACCGGTTCGAAGCGGTGCGCAATCAGTGGCAATCGGTCGGATCATGCTACCCGCCGATCTGCAAAATATGCGTCTGATTTCATTGGGATTTCTCGTGCGGATAGTGTAAATATTCCGGTTATGGCCACTCTTCCGGAATATTTCGACCATGAGCGCAAACCCGCGGCGGCTCGACCGCATCGACATCGGCATCCTGAACCAGCTTCAGCAGAACGCGCGGATCACGAACGCGGAACTCGCGCGCGCGGTGAACCTGTCGGCCACGCCCTGCTTCAACCGCGTGCGCGCGCTGGAGAAGCTCGGGCTGTTCCGGCAGCAGGTCACGCTGCTCGACCCGGAGCCGCTCGGGCTGCGGATCAACGTGTTCATCCAGGTCAGCCTCGAGAAGCAGGTCGAGGATGCGCTGCAGCGCTTCGAGGAAGCGATCTCGCAGCGGCCCGAGGTGATGGAGTGCTACCTGATGTCGGGCGACGCCGATTACCTGCTGCGTGTCGTGATGCCCGACATGCGCACGCTCGAGCGCTTCATCATCGAGCGGCTGACGACGATTCCCGGCGTGTCGAACATCCGGTCGAGCTTCGCGCTGAAGCAGGTGCGCTACAAGACCGCGCTGCCGCTGCCGGCGGCGGGGCTGACGCTGGTCGATCCGGACGAGTCGGCGTCCGACTGGAGCTGAATGTGCGTCGGCGGGCGAAACCGCCGGCTTGCTGACGAAACGGCGACAGTCGCCCGACACCGCCGAAAGGGATCGAACGAAACGTGCGCAAGTGCGTTGCACGTTCACGACGCCTCGCGAAACGATCGCGTATGCTCGTCCGTTCCGTGGCACAGGAGGCCATCGGAGTCGGTTCATTCGTGTGACGACCCATCAACGAGCGAGGGCACCATGGCAAGACAGACGATGGCGGAATACCTGGCGAAGACGCTGGCGGCAGCGGGCGTCGAGCGCATCTGGGGCGTGACGGGCGACAGCCTGAACGGCCTGTCGTTCAGCCTGAGCCAGATCGGCTCGATCCGCTGGATGCATACGCGGCACGAGGAAAGCGCCGCGTTCGCGGCCGGCGCGGACGCCGCGTCGACCGGGCGGCTCGCGGTGTGCGCGGGCAGCTGCGGCCCCGGCAACCTGCACCTGATCAACGGCTTGTACGACTGCCACCGCAATCACCAGCCGGTGCTCGCGATCGCCGCGCACATTCCGTCGACCGAGATCGGTCTCGGCTACTTCCAGGAAACCCATCCGCAGGAGCTGTTCCGCGAATGCAGCCACTTCGCGGAGCTCGTGACCAACGCGTCGCAGTTCCCGCGCGTGCTCGCGCGGGCGATGCGCACGGCGATCGACGAGCGCGGCGTCGCGGTGATCGTGCTGCCGGGCGACATCGGGCTCGGCGACGGCCCGGAAGAGCCGCCGGCGTGGAGCGAATCGGCCCCGCCGTCGATCCTGCCGGCCGATGCCGATCTCGACCGGCTCGCGGCGCTGCTCAACGCGTCCGATGCAGTCACGCTGCTGTGCGGCAGCGGCACGCAGGGCGCGCACGACGAGGTGGTCGCGCTGGCTGACACGCTCGGCGCGCCGGTCGTGCACGCGCTGCGCGGCAAGCAGTTCGTCGAATGGGACAACCCGTTCGACGTCGGGATGACGGGGCTGATCGGCTTCAGCTCGGGCTATCACGCGATGGAATCGTGCGACACGCTGTTGATGCTCGGCACGGACTTCCCGTACCGGCCGTTCTATCCGTCGAACGCGAAGGTCGTGCAGATCGACTGGAAGGGCTCGCAGCTCGGCCATCGCGCGCCGCTCGCGCTCGGGCTCGTCGGCACCGTGAAGGAAACGATCGCGGCGCTGCTGCCGCGCTTGACGCGCAAGACCCAGCGGCGCTTCCTCGAGAACGCGCTGAAGCACTACGCGGCCGCGCGCAAGGGGCTCGACGATCTCGCGGTGGCCGAGCCGCCGGGCCGCGCGATCCATCCGCAATACCTGACGAAGATCGTCGACGAAGTCGCGGCGGAAGACGCGATCTTCACGGCCGACGTCGGCACGCCGACGCTGTGGGCCGCGCGCTACCTGACGATGAACGGCAAGCGGCAACTGCACGGCTCGTTCAATCACGGGTCGATGGCGAATGCGATGCCGCAGGCGCTCGGCGCGCAGGGCGCGCATCCGGGGCGGCAGGTCGTGTCGCTGTCGGGCGACGGCGGGCTGTCGATGCTGCTCGGCGATCTGCTGACCGCACGCCAGCTCAAGCTGCCGATCAAGGTCGTCGTGTACAACAACAGCTTGCTCGGCTTCGTGTCGATGGAGCTGAAGGCGGCTGGCTATCTCGACACGAACGTCGACCTGAGCCCGACCGACTTCGCGGCGATCGCGAAGGGCGCCGGTATCTTCAGCGTGCGCGTCGAGCATTCGGAGAACGTCGAGCAAGCGTTGCGCACGGCGTTCGAGCATGACGGGCCGGCGGTGGTCGATGTCGTCACGTCGAAGTACGAACTCGCGATGCCGCCGAAGATCGAGCTCGCGCATGCGAAGGGCTTCAGTCTGTTCATGCTGCGCGCGATCCTCAGCGGGCGCGGCGACGAAATCGTCGAACTGGCGAGAACCAACTTGCGGTGAAGGTCGGTCGCGCGCCGTGTGGCGAGCATGGCGCGCGGTTCACAGCCCGGGCCGTGCCGCCGGCTCTCGCACGGCTTGGGCTGCCAACCTCCATGCGGCGGGCGGATAGTGGTTTGCGGGAGAGGGACATCGCGCGCCGAAGTCCCGACCCCATTTGTGTCGCCGGGCGCTGACAGTCGACGATTTCGCGGAGACCCGGACGGCGCTGCAGCCGATCCGGCACGAATTAGTCAGGCAAATCAGGGTCAATCTTCACGTCACCTTAAGTTTGCGTTTCCTAGAATCGATTGACCGTCGCGCGTCCTGCGGCGGATCGATTCGCCCCAGGAGGATGCGCATGAACCTTGCCCGTATCGCCGTAGCCCTGTCCCGCGCAGTCGTCGGCCCGCCGCCGCTGACCGCGCAAGCGTTCGAGGCCCGCGTATGACGTGGCCGAACGCGTGGCGTGTCTCGGCACTGTTCGTGCGCGAGTGGGTCGGCCGGCCGGCTGCGGTGGGCGCGTTGTGCCCGAGTTCGCGGCATCTGGCGCGCGAGATGGCCGACACGGTGCCGGACGGCGACGGGCTCGTCGTCGAACTCGGCGGCGGCACCGGCGCGATCACCGCGGCGCTGCTCGAACGCGACGTTGCGCCGCGGCGCCTCGTCGTGGTCGAACGCTCGCCGGCGTTCGTGCGGCATCTGCGGCGACGCTTTCCCGGTATCTCGATCGTGTCGGGCGACGCGCGACAGCTCGAACGGTTGTTGCCGCCGGACGCCACGGTCGACGCGATCGTGTCGTGCCTGCCGCTGCGCACGCTGCCGCGCGAGGACGTGACGGCGATCGTCGGTCAATGTCATCGCGTGCTGTCGGCCGCCGGCGTGATGATTCAATTCACCTACGACCTGCGCCCGCCCGGCCGTCACCCGCTGGGCGATTCGTCATTCGTCGCGTGCGACAGCCGGATCGTCTGGGCCAACCTGCCGCCCGCGCGCATCGTGACCGTGCGTTGCGCCGCCGCATACGCAGGCTGACCGCGCCGGCTTCTGCTTTGCTCGCCGCCACCCGCAGGCGCTAGACGCGCGCGCTGTCCGTCACGTGCACCGCGGGCCGCGACGCAACCCGCTTGATGAAGCGGTCGAGCGGCGTCGCATAGCCGCGTGCGATGACCGCACTCAATGCTGCCGACAGCGCCAGATAGGCGACCAGCAGCGCGAGCTTGTCGTCGCCATGCGTGGCAGACGGCGGCCAGAACGTGCGCAGCGCGCCGAGCACGATCAGATGGAACAGATACAGCTCGTAGCTGAGCCGGCCGCTCCGGCGCAGCGGCGCGAGCAGGCGGCCGTGAGCAGATGCGTGTTTCGCATGCGCGCCGATCAGCAGCACGGCCGTGCCGAGCGCCATCGCGGATACGCCGAGCACGTGGCTTTCGGCGATCGGCCACGCGAGATAGAGCGCCGTCATCGCCGTTGCCGCGAGCCATTGCACGGGCGCGGCCGCGAGTCCCTGCCAGCGCGCGCGTTCGGCGAGCAGCGCGGTGCAGCAGCCGATCGCGATGCCGTCGAAGCACGCGAAGTACGCGTACAGGAAGCCGCCTTCGTCGCCGGGATGCGTGTAGCGATACACGGGACCGGTCGCGGCAATCAGCAGCCAGAACGCGAACAGCCGCGTGTCGCGACGCAGCGCGATGCACAGCAGCGGAAACGACAGGTAGAACACCTCTTCGACCGACAGCGACCACAACACGCCGAGCGCGTAGTTGACCCATCCGTATGCGCCGATCAACACGTTCATCCAGAACGTGAGCGACGCCAGGTTCACGAGCCAGTACGACACGGCGATGCCCTGCGGCGCATGGTTCGTGAAGATCGGCACGCCAGCCGCCGCGAGGCCGTCGACGAGCGCGAGCAGCAGAAGCAGGCACGGGACGATCCGCGCAATGCGCGACACGTAGAACGCACGCACGTCGAGCGCACCGAGGCTGCCCCAGCGGCGGCGCGCATTGGACGCGATCAAGTAGCCCGAGATCGCGAAGAACATCGTCACGCCGTAGTTGCCGTTGCGCACGATCGCATGGACCGCGTCCCAGCCGAGCACGCGCGCGAGCGCGGTGTCGCGCAACGGATACGCGATGTTGAAGTGATGCAGCAGGACGAGCAGGATCGACACGCCGCGCAGCAGGTCGATGCGGGCATTGCGGGGACCGGCGCTCATTGTGGCCGGGCCGGTTCGGCGAGCGTCGGCAGCGCCGCGAGGAACGTGTCGCGCGAGCGCAGGCCCGCATTCGGCGTTTGCCGTTCGTCGTCCTGGATCAGGTTCGCGAACACCAGCGTGCGCGGCCCTTTCGTCGCCCAGCCGACGAACCAGCCGTACGCGTGCGCAGCATCGTACCTGGAGCCCGGCGAGCCGGTGCCGGTCTTGCCGTGCACGGTCCAGCCGCCCGGTTGCGCGTCGATCAGCGTGATGCGCTCGGTCATGTCGTATGCGTGTGCGCTGACGGGCAGCGTCCGCTGCGCGATCTTGCGCATGAACGCGACCTGTTCGAGCGGCGAGATCCGTAGCGACGAATTGACCCATGCGCCCATCACGCCGGGGAGTTCGCCCTGCTGGCTGGTGACGTCGGCGTTGCCGTAGCCGAATGCGCTCGTGTACTGCTGGAAGCGTCCTTGCCCGAGCGCCTGCGCGACCTGCTCCGAATACCAGAAGATCGACAGCTTCATCCAGCGCGCCGGGTCGGTCGGTTCGCGCCACGGCGCGCCGCCCCAGTCCGGGTAGCCGGCGTGGAAGTCGAGCGTGGGCGTGTGCGCGTCCTTCAGCACGCCGGCGTCGAAGCCCATCAGGCTGATGGCGACCTTGAACGTCGATGCCGGCGTCACGCGAGTCGTGCAGTCGCCGTGCTGCACGAGCATCTTGCCGGTGGCCGCGTCGGCGACGACGGTGCAGACGGGATGGGCGTGAGAGGACGCGGCGGCCAGCAGGCCGGCGAAGACGAACAGCGTGTCGCGCCAGTGTTTCAAGTGCAGCTCCTTGGAAAGCATGCGGAAGGTGTGCGGGATGGACGGGAAGCGCGAGGAAGGCCCGTGCGCAATCGAAGCGACGGCCGGCATCGGAGATGAGGTCTATTGCAGCCGTCGGGATGGGCCACAGTGTATCGGCGGATCGCCGGCTGCTGACCTGTCATGGTTGACGGGGCACGCGTGCGGCCTTCGCCGTTACCGCGGCTGCGGTCAGGGGCTGCCCGTGGTTGCGACGCGTTACTGGTCCGGCTCCAACCCGAAGTGCAGGAGCGTTTCCCGGCGACAACGTGCTTCCGCGTCGGCTACCGAGATGACGCTCAGCGTGCTCTTCGATCGGTCGATCGGCCCCACGTCGAAGACTTTTCGTTGCGGTGGCGCAGGCGAGTGGAGAACCGGCAGGGTATCGCGCGCGACGGTAGCCGTATTTGAAGCATGCGTGTGTCCATCACGACGTTCGTGCGTGACGAGCCCGGCAATGAGTGGCTTGAACTGCGAGAAGCGAATGGGACGATTGGCGTTCGGCGCGCGACGGCGTCCGGCCGTGGGCTTCGTGATCCGGAATCCGGCGATTGAACGGTGTTTCTGAGTCGTCCGTATATCCCTTTTTCGATCAAGTATCGTTGCAGCGCCAGGACGAACGCGCCATCAGGCGCAACGTTGAACGTCATCACGCGATGCGATCCGGCGCGCGCGCCAGAAGTCTCGCCCGGAGCGCGTCGCGTAAAGCGCACGCAGAGACCGAAGCGATCCGTCGGCCAGCCCGACCGATAGCCCTGAAAATACTGGAACAATGCGGCCTCGTCGCCATGCGGGCCGGGAATGGGCGCATCGAAACCCAATCGTGGCCACGCGTAATACCCGCACAGCCGACGCCCACCGGGCTCGGGTGGCGCTTTACGGCCGCCTATTGCGAATGCGGTGATCCGCGCGATTTTCAACCTATCGCACGCCCTGACGATCCGCCACGGCATCGCCGCACCGAGCCCGACGACAGCGTTATCGGCGAGATCGACGGCCCCGAGTTCGGGTAGGGACGCGTCGTGGGTTTGAAGCACGGATACGCGGTTCTCCGATCGGATCAGTCCCGGATGGGTGACGGAGAATGTCAGTCGATTCGTGCTATCGAGATACACCTGAATATCCGACCCGGCAGGTGTGCCGCACAGCGAAACCGGCAGTTCGTCCGGCACGTCGCCGTCCAGGCCGAGGCGCGCGGCGATATCCAGATCGTTGCGATCGACCGTGAGCCGATCGTCGAAGTACGGCATCTCGTATGGCAGGACGCGACTGAGATCGACACGCTGGACGATCATGGCTGCAGGCGACGAGTGGAAAGCACCCAGCATATCGCCGCGAACCCGGCGGGCCGAGTCCACCAAACGGCTGATCGGCGTCGAAGGGATTGCCCGACGGCGCAAGCGCGACGTGCGGGGCGCGATCCCTGCACATGCATGCCGTTTTTTGCACGACCGACCCGTTTTTTTGCACGGCGTTGATACGGCCTCTTCTAAGCTGGGCATGTGTCGAACAGCCGAGACGGCCTCCGTCCGCGCCATGACGTTCATTCATCCCTTTCCCACGTTCGATGTCACCGGCCGCCGGTTGCGCGCCGGCGCGCCCGCCAACGTCGTGCCGTCCCCGCCGCCGCGCCCGCGCGTGCAACTGCCCGTCACGCTGACGGCCGACTCCGTCGACGCCGCGCACGCCCGGCTTGCCGCGTTGCTGCATTCCCCGCTCGGCGTGTACGTCGTCAGAGCCCGCGCCGTGCGCAACGTGATCCACGTGCAGTTCGACATCGCGCCGGAAGACCTGGATTTCGCGCTGCACACGCTGATCGCGCAGCAAGTCGACGCGGTGATCGGGCCGGTCGCGCGTCGACTATGCGTCCGGCCCGCCGTCCGTTGAATCGGGAACGGCGATTGCTCGGCTAATCCGCTGCTGATTCGCCGGCCGCCGTGTTGTCGGCCGGCCGGTGACGGCGGACGTTTGTGCGCTGCGTCGAACGCGGCGCTACCCCTGAACAGGGAGGGCCTATGTACCTTACGGAAGAAGTGCGTATTGCGCGCCCGGCTGCCCGTCGCGCGCATACCGCGGCGTTGCCGTCGGGCAGGCAGCTTGCCAGGCAGTTGATGGTGACGGTTCGCGCGGCGGACGTGCTGCTGCGCCAGGCGATTCGCGTGCCCGATCGCCATCAGTGGTCGGTCGACGCCGAACGCGTCGATGCGGCCGGCGGGCCGCTCGCCGCATGGGATTCCCACGTGACGTTCCGCATCGTCAAGGCATTCGCGCCGGCGTTCGATGCGAACGCGTGCGCGGCCGACCCCGATCAAGCGGCGGTCGAGATCCGATTGTTTCTTCCCGAACAGGCTTACGTCGCCGAGCGGCGCATCGGCGTCTTCGGCCGACGGCACGGCCAGCGGTTCAGCGCGACGCTGTCGGTCACGTCAGGCTCGCAGTGGGGCGGCCGGCGCAGCGAGCACGTTCCGCCGGCCGGGCGGTACGTGCACGGCGACACGCTGGAAGCGCTCGTCGATACGGTCGCCGGCATCGTCAATGCGGCGTTGCGCGCGGCCGGGCATGGGTGACCTCGTGGCGAGCGGCCGCCGACGGGCTCACGCGTCGCCGGTCTGCCCGGTCTGCCGCTGCAGGTCTTCCATCAACTGTTCGGCGAGGAAGTCGCACGGCGGCCGTTTCGACTTCGTGCTGCGCGCGAGAATCAGCTCGAGCGGCGGCAGGTCGGGCAGACCGTGCGAGCGGCCGAGCATCGACAGTTGCGCGGGGATCGCGCAGCGGGCGAGCGGCGCGACCGCGAGGCCGGCCTCGACCATGCTGAGCAGCCCGAGCAGGCTCGGGCTTTCATACGACGTCCGGTACGGCACTTTCGCGCGTTCGAGGCTGCGGATCGCGTTCTCGCGCGCGACGCTGCCCGGCATGAACACCGCGATCGGCAGCGGCCGCTCCTCCCAGACGCGCGGCCCGTTCGTCATCGCGGCCCACGCCATCGGCTCGTGGCGGATGAAGTCGCCGGTGAGCCCCTTGATGCGCGTCCCGCAGACGAGATCGACGGTGCCCTCCTTGATCAGCGGCGCGAGCGCGCTGCTCGGCAGCCCCATCACCTGGATCTCGACCTTCGGGTAGGTCGCGGAGAATTTCTTCAGCACCGACGGCAGCAGCGACGACGCATAGTCGTCCGGCACGCCGATCACGACCTTGCCGGTCACTTCCGGCCGCACCACGGCCGCCCATGCCTCGTCACGCAGCGCCAGCATTCGCCTGGCGAACCCCAGCAACACCTCGCCCTCGCGCGTCAGCACGATGCTGCGCGGCTTGCGCACGAACAGCGGCCGGCCGATCGCGTCTTCCAGGCTCTTGATCTGCATGCTCACGGCCGACTGCGAGCGGTTCACGGCCTCGGCCGCGCGGGTCATGTTGCCGGTTTCCGCGACGGCGACGACGGTGGCCAGCACGTCGTGATCGAGCATCTTCATGGGTATCAGGAAAACTGAACGTAACGATCAGCATTATGCGTTTTTATTGTTGCTGTGTGTCTGCCATAGTGCGATCACGCTGGCGTTTCGCCCGAGGGGGCGCGGCGATCGGGCCGGACGATCCGGCGGGCGGGACTGAACAGGAAAGCGTGGTGAATCGATGATGGACCATCCGTTGCGCGCCGCACTGGCCGCGGAATTGCATGCCCGGCCGTTTCTGCGGCTCGCCGAAGCCGTGTCGCTCACGCATTACGCGATCTACGCGGACGGCCAGCCCGACATCCACGAAACGCTGCTGCACGCGCTGTGCCGCGAGACCGGCATCGACGCGCCGCACGAAGGCGCGACGCACTACGCGGTGCAGTCGCCGTGCGGCTGGCACCTGAAGTGGGAGCGCCACACCGAATTCTCGACCTTCACGTTCGTCGCGCCGCGTCGCGACACCGGTTATTTCGACGATCTCGCGATCGACGGCATTCCGGCTGCGTGGTTCGCGCGGCTCGCCGGTATCCGGTTCGTCGCGGTGCGGATGGAACTGCTGTCCGGCGACGCCGCGCGGCGCGTGTGCGGCGACCTGCGCCGCTGGATCGACGGGCCCGCGCTCGTCGGCAGCAACGTGCTCGGCGGCGGCAAGGTGTTCTGCGACTGGCACGTGCGCGACGACGGCTTCATGCGTTTTCTGGTGGTCGACGACGATTTCCGCGAGGAGCAGGGCGGCCGGCTGTTGCAGCGCCTGTACGAAATCGAAACGTACCGAATGATGGCGCTGCTTGCGCTGCCCGTCGCGCGCCGGATGAGCCGCGAGCTCGACGAAATCCACGCGGCGCTGCATGCGCTGATGCAGCGGATGGACGCGAGCGGCGCCGATGGCGACGACACGGCGCTGCTCGTCAAGCTCACGCATCTCGCGGTGCGGGTCGAATCGTTGTCGGGATCGGGCGCGCGCTTCAGCGCGTCGCGCGCGTATGAAAAGCTCGTGCTGGCGCGCATCCACGAGTTGCGCGAGGAGCGTATCGAAGGGATGCCGACGATCGCCGAATTCATGGAGCGGCGCTTCGCGCCGGCGATGGAAACCTGCCGCACCGTGTGGGCGCGTCACGAACAGATCGCCGCGCGGATCGCGCGTGCGGTCGACCTGTTGCGCACCCGTGTGAATCTCGCGCAGGAAAAGGACGTCACGCGGCTCTTGGCCGGCATGGAGCGCACCGCGCGCAACCAGCTTCATTTGCAGCACGCGGTCGAAGGGCTGTCGGTGGCCGCTATTTCGTACTACGTGCTGTCGCTCGCGACGGCGGCGTTCAAGGCGCTGCACGTGATGAACCTGCCGGTCGATCCCGAACTGGCGGAAGGGCTGCTGATCGCGCCGGTCGTGTTCGCGGTGATCCACATCACGCGGCGCACGCGGGCGCAGCTTGCGCGGTCCGAGGCGGCGCATGACGGCGCGCCGGTGCCTGCGGCGGCGTTGAAGCAGGCTGGCTAGAACATCAACGACATATCAAGGCAAAGGAGTGGAGATGACTTTTTCGCGGAATCAAGCGGGGTTTTACAGCGGTTTCGATGCCGTGTTCGACGAGCCGGTGCCGGACGATGCCGGTGTGCCGGAAGCGGCGCGCGTGACGTCGTATCAGGCCGTGCTGCAGGAACCGATGACGTCGCTCGTCGGGAATACGCTCGATCGGCCGGAGGTCGCGGCGGTGGCGATTCTCGGATACAACTGACGCGCGTTTCGTTCGCATCGTTTCGACATAACGTCGGCGTGTCATTCGAGCGAAACGCCGGACGCCTTTTGCGCGTCGCACGAGCGCTGCCTTCCCTCTTCGATCTTTCCGCCCCTGTGCGAGCGCCAGTTCGACGAACGCACGCGCGGTCGCACTCCGATACGCGCCCTTGCGCTGCAACAGCACGGCCGTGACGATCGGCGTGATCGTCGTGAACCGGATGATGATTGCGCACGAGCGGTGCCGGATGGCCGACTTGAAGGCGGCGTTCGCAGCGGCGCGAACGCATGACGCCCCGCGATATCGAGCGACCATCACGCGTCGCCACGGATCATGACGACGCGCTATAGTCGTGCGACGCCGGTCGCGGATGCCCCGCGCCCGGTGGTCCTTTCATGCACGTGTTCGCCTCGATGACAGCCCATCCCGACGTTACCCTTCAATTGACCGACACCGAGCAACCGGCCGCCCGAGACTTCATCAGCCGCAAGCTCGGCGAATTCAACCACGCGATGACGGGGCGCGCCGATACGGCGGCGCTCGACGTTTACGTGACCGACCCCGCGACCGGCGACGTATTGGGCGGCCTCACCGGCCGCACGTCGCTCGGCCTGTTCTTTATCGATCTGTTCTATCTGCCCGAATCGCTGCGCGGCGGCGGCTTCGGCAGCCGATTGCTGCGCGAGGCCGAAGTGGAAGCGAAGCGGCGCGGTTGCGCGCGTGCGGTGCTGTACACGATCTCGTTCCAGGCGCCCGATTTCTATCGGAAGCACGGTTACGAGACGTTCGGCGAAGTGCCGTGCGAGCCGGAAGGTGCGGCGCGCGTGTTCATGGTCAAGGTGCTTTGAAGCGGTTCGCGTTGCGCGGCAAGCACGCTCGCGCAGCGCGAAAGTCGGCATCCGGGCGTCGGCATCCGGGCGTCGGCATCGGGCGTCGGCATCGGGCGTCGGCATCGGGCGCGGGGCGGGCATCGCTGAATGCCCGCCCCGCGCCGGCGGGGACCGGCCTCGTACGAACCCGCACGGGGCGCATGCCACGCGTATCAGCAATGCTCCAGCGCGTACGACAGGTCGGCGATCAGGTCGTCCGGATGTTCGAGCCCGACCGACACGCGAATCAACCCTTCCGACACGCCCGCCGCTGCGCGCGCCTCGGCCGGCACGCCCGAATGCGTCGTCGACGCCGGATGGCAGATCAGCGACTCCGTGCCGCCGAGACTGACCGCGGACTTGAAGAGCGTCAGGTGGTTGATGAACCTGAATGCCTGCTCGCGGCCGCCGTCGAGGATGAACGCGAACGTCGAGCCGGGCCCGCTGCACTGACGCTGGTAGACGGCCTGGTAGGCCGGATCGTCGATGAGCTCGGGGTGCAGCACGCGCACCGGCCGATGCGGATTGTCGGCGAGCCAGCGCGCGACGGCGCTGCCGCTGCGCGCGGCCTGCTGCATGCGCAGCACGAGCGTTTCCATCGAGCGCGTGATCATCCACGACGAATGCGGATCGAGCTGCGAGCCGAGCGTGCTGCGGAACGAGCGGATCTTCGTGATCAGGACGCGGGTGCCGGTGACGCCGCCGGCGACGAGGTCGCTATGCCCGCCGATGTATTTCGTCAGCGAGTACACGCTCAGGTCGATGCCCTGGCGCGACGGCTTCTGGTACAGCGGCCCGAGCAGCGTGTTGTCGCAGACCGACAGCGGGCGATAGCCGTGGCGTGCCTCGAACGCATCGATCTCGCTGCGCAGCCCTTCGAGGTCGAACAGCGCGTTGGTCGGGTTGGCAGGCGTCTCGATGTAGCACATCCGCACGTGCCCCTTCTGCGCGGCGGCTTCGAGCGCGGCGCCGATCGCCCGGGTGGACAGCCCGTCGGCGATCACCTCGGAGCGAATGCCCCACTCGGGCAGGAACTTCGAGATCAGCGTTTCGGTGCCGCCGTATAGCGGCACGGACTGGACGACGCAGTCGCCCGGCCGCAGGAAGGTCAGCAGGATCGCGGCGATCGCGGACATGCCGCTCGACGTCACGACGGCGGCTTCGGAATCGTCGAGCAGCGCGAGGCGATCCTCGACGATCTCGAGGTTCGGGTGATTGAACCGGCTGTAGACGAGGCCCGCGCTTTCACCTTCGGGCAAAGGCTTGCGCCCGGCCACGACGTCGAAGAATTCGGCGCCGTCCTCTGCGGTGCGGAACGCGAACGTCGACGTGAGGAACACGGGTGGCTTCACCGACCCTTCCGACAGGAACGGATCGTAGCCGTACGACATCATCTGGGTTTCGGGATGGAGTTCCCGGTCTGCAATCTTGCGCTTGTGGTAGTTGCGATAGGCCATGCAGTGCTCCGTGCGGGGTGGTGAGGAACGGCCGTTGCAGCGGTGGCATGACGCGTGCGGCGCCGGGTAGGCACCGTTTGTCGCGACCGCGTGTGGCGATACTACCCCGAAGGCGCTGCTTCGTGACGCACCCCTGACACTATCGTCAGGCTGCGGCCCGCCCGACGATCATGTCGTAGAGCGCGCGCGCCGCGGGCGACAGTTGCGCATTCCTGCGCGTGACAAGCACGAGCGTGCGCGACACCGACGGCTCGACGAGCTCGATCGTGCGGATCATCGGATACGCGTTCTTCTGGATCGCAAGCTTCGGCACGACGGCCGCGCCGAGCCCTTCCGCGACGAGCCCGAGCGCCGTCGAACTGCGCTGCACCTCGTAGAACGAATGCAGCGACACGCCGCTCGTCTTCAGCGCGCCCTCGAGCAGCCCGCGATTGCCGCTCACTTCGCCGGCGAAGATCAGCGGATGCGGCTGCAGCGCCGCCCAGCGGATGCGCCGCCGCTTCGCGAGCGGGTGATCGTCGCGGCACACAAGTACGTAAGGATCGTGCGTGAGCGGCACGCTGACGAGTTCCGGGTGCTGGTCGCCGGCGATGCTGATGCCGAATTCCGCCTCGCGCCGCAGCACGGCCTGCAGCACCGACGCCGACGCGTGATCGAGAATCTTCACGCGATCGTGCGGCCGGCGCCCGGAGAACGCGCGCAGGATACGCGGCAGGTACTGCACGCCGACCGTTGGCACGCACGCGATCGTGACGTCGCCGCGCTGGCTCAGGCCCGTCTCGCGGATTTCGGTCAGCGCGTCGGACAGTTCGTTCAGCAGCCGGCGCGCCTGCGGCAGGAAACGTCGGCCGATCTCGGTCAGCGTGGTGCGGCGCGTCGTGCGTTCGACCAGCGCGACGCCGAGATACGCTTCGAGCTTGCGCAGCCGCTGCGTGATCGCCGTTTGCGTGACGTGCAGCGTATCGGCTGCCTGCCGGAAGCTGCCGCCGTCGGCGATCGCGACGAAAGCCTGGACACCGAGCGTATCGATCTTCATCAGAATTTTGAATCAATCACGATATTAAATTCATTTTACTGAAGGTCGCCGGCCGTCGCAGAATGCGCTGCATCGACGGCCCGTTGCATCTCGTGCGCGGATGCGCCGCCGCTCCCCTGTCGACAAGGAGACTCATCGTGACGACCCCGCTCGATCAATATGCGAACCAGTACGTGCAGTTCGAGGACGAACGCACGCGGCCGGTGCGCGACCTGCTGGCTGCCGTGCCGAACACGCCGATCCACACCGCGATCGATATCGGTTGCGGGCCCGGCAATTCGACGGAAGCGCTGATCGCGCGCGCACCGGACGCGACGATCCATGGGATCGACGCGTCGGCGGACATGATCGCGGCCGCGCGCAAGCGCCTGCCGGCGCTGCGTTTCGACCTGGCCGATGTCGCCGCATGGGACGATCCGGGCGGCTATGACCTGATCCTGTCGAATGCGGTGCTGCAATGGGTACCTGCGCACGACACGCTGTTCCCGATGCTCGTCGGCCGGCTCGCGCCGGGCGGCCATCTCGCGGTGCAGATGCCCGACAATCTCGACGAACCGGCGCACCGGCTGCTGCGCGAAGTCGCCGCGGCCGGGCCGTGGGCCGACAAGCTGAAAGGCGCGGCGCGCACCGAGCGGTTCGATGCGCGCTATTACCATGCGCTACTCGCGCCGCTGTGTTCGCGCGTGGACGTGTGGCGCACGATCTATTACCACCCGCTGCGCGGCGGCGCGGAGGCGGTCGTCGAATGGTTCAAGGGCAGCGCGCTGCGGCCGTTTCTCGCGGCGCTCGACGCGTCGGAACAGCGCGCGTTCGTCGCACGCTATCGCGATGCGCTGGCCGGGCCGAACGGTTATCCGGTACAGGACGACGGCACGGTGCTGCTGCCGTTTCCGCGCCTGTTCATCGTGGCGACGCGCAAGTAACGCGGCAATGCCCCAGCATTGACGCGACGGATCGCGGTGCGTCAGCGCACCGGCTGCACCGATGCCGGGTCGACCGTGCGGCTTCGCGCGATCTGCCCGTCGCGCAGGTCCTTGTACCAGAACAGTGCGACTTCCCCGGCATGCTCGCCACCGGCGTACAGGAAGCGGTCGTGGCCGCCGAGCGCGAAGCCCGCGCGCGCATACGTCGAGCACGCGGCGACGTTGTTCGCCTGCGTTTCGAGCCGCATGAAGCCGAACCCGTAGCTGCGCGCCCACGCTTGCGCGGCCGCGAGCAGGAGCTGCCCGATGCCCTGGCGCCGGCAGTGGCGGTCGACGGCCAGTTCCGCGATCTCGGCCATGCCGTTCCAGCTTTCCTCGATCGCGACGAACCCGGCGAGCCGTTCGCCGGCCGTCGCGCGAAAGAGCGCCGTTCGGCCCGACGCTTCGCTCGCCCAGCCGGCCGGATCGAAGCCGTAGTCCTTGCGCCGCGGCGGCAGCGCGCGAAGATCGAGCAAGTCCTGATACGGCGGGTTCAATTCCCATGCGATGTCGAACGAGAAATCACAGCCGTCCAGTTCGTCGGCGGCAAGCGCGATCGCCGGTTCGATGCTGATGTGTTCGGCTTGATCCATAGGTCGGTGTCCTGTGTTCGGCGGGATGGCGTGATGGTATCCGTGATGCAATCGTCGGTGCGATGAATACGCGCCGCATCGCGTCCTTGTCGTTGCTTCGTTCATTGCGCCGGGACGCCGACGCAGCGGCTCGGGTCAGCGCGGGATGGCCGGCGGTGCGCCACCGTCGTGCGATCCGGCGGCGGGGAGCACGGCGGTGGCCGAACCCCACGCGGCGAGTTCGCGCTTCGTGCGCACGCCGAGCTTCGCGAATGCGCGCTTCACGTACGACTCGGCCGACGCGACGCGCACGCCGAGAATGTCGGCGGTTTCCGGCACGGTCTTGCCGGAGAGCAGATGCTTGCAGGTTTCGTATTCGCGTTTCGACAGCTTCACGCCGTCGGCCGCGAGCCGCGCATCGAATTGCGCGAGCGGATGGACGTCGGGCGTCGCGTGCGCGATGCGCCGCGCGGCAGTGGTCGACGCATGCAGTTCGAGCAGCGGAAACAGCATGTCGCTGATGCTGCGGAAGCGGTTCATCTCGGCGAGCGTGAACGGCGGCCGGTCGCGGCCGCGCTCCAGCGCGATCGAATGCTGCGAATAGCGGGTGCCGCGTGCGAGCACGCATTCATGCCCGATATGCACGTCGTCGAACAGCCGCTGGCGGAATTCGCCGGGCGGGATCGCCGCGATGTCGCGCACGACGAGCATCGTGCCGGTCTTGCCGCGCAGCCCCGCGAACAGCGGGTCGCTGTCGAGAAAGCGCTCGTAGTAGAGCGTCATCACGTCGGAGATTTCGGTGGACGCGGCGCCGATGCCGCTGCTGCCGATCCATTCGCAACGGTAGCCGGTGGGCATCGTGCCGTCGACGCGCGAGCGTTCGACGTGCGCGACGTCGAGCGGCACGATGTCGTTCAGCAGTTGCGTGAGGCGCGGCACGAAGTGCGGCGTGCCGACCGTCTCGATCAGGTCGCCCAATGCCTTGAACGACACGTTGAGGCGATCGTCGTCGCGATGGATGGAGTTCACGTTGAGCAGCATGCGGTTCCGAAGGGCCTGTTCCGCCCGTGACGCGCGTTCCATTGATACGAAAAAAGAAGGTGTTGGGCGGCCATGGGAAGGGCCATCCGTTCGCTCCGTAGAACGTCGCGTGTCACCCCGAAGCGGGCATACCGGGGAAGTGTAAACGAGTCACTGGCCTTCGCCGTTTCCGCGTGCGACTACGCGTCGATACGCTCCACCTTGCCGACGAGCAGCCCGTACGACAGACTGCCCGCGAGCGCCATCGCGGCGATGTACGTGATCGCGCGCGAGAAGTCCGTGCCGTCGACCAGCAGCCCGATCACGATCGGCGTCGCGATCGCGGACAGGTTGCCGATCAGGTTGAACACGCCGCCCGTGAGGCCGATGAGCCGCGCGGGCGCGAGCCCCGACACGAGCGACCACGTGATCGACGCGAAGCCGTTGCCGAAGAACGCGATCGTCATGAACGCGATCACCCAGCCGGTGGAGCTCACGTAGTTCGCGCCGACGATGCAGGTCGAGATCAGCAGCCCCGAGATGATCGGCAGCTTGCGCGCGAAGCCTTGCGAGGCGCCGCGCCGCATCAGCCAGTCCGACAGCACGCCCGAGCTGAGTACGCCGACGAACGCGGCGAGGAACGGCAGCGACGCGAGGAAGCCCGACTTGATGAAGTCCATCCCGCGATACTTGACGAGGTAGGTCGGGAACCACGTGAGGAAGAACCACAGCGTCGAGTTCAGCGCGAACTGGCCGAGGTAGATGCCCCACAGCTTGCGCCGGCCGAGCACGACGCCGAGGTCGCGCCACGTCGACGGTGCGCGTTCGGTGCGCGCCGCGATGCGGTCCTCGAGATCGACGAGGCCGCCGCCGTCGCGGATCAGCGCGATTTCGGCCGCATTGACGCCGCGCAATGCACGCGGCTCGCGATACACCGCATACCAGATCGCGGCCCATGCGATGCCGGCGAGGCCGGTCGCGACGAACACCATCTGCCAGCCGAGATGCGCCTGCAGCCACGCGAGCACCGGCGTGAGGAACGCGAGGCCGACGAACTGGCCCGACGTATAGCCGCCGATCGCGCTCGCGCGTTCGCGGGTCGGAAACCACGTCGTCACCACGCGGTTGTTGATCGGGTAGGCCGGCGCTTCCAGCGCGCCGACCGCGAGACGCAGCACGATCAGCCCGACGAACGAACCGGCGAAACCGAGCAGCAGCGTCGCGGCCGACCACAGCGCGAGCGCCCCCGCATACAGCACGCGCGGCGACACCTTGTCGACGAGCCAGCCGCCCGGAATCTGCATCAGCGCATAGGTCCAGCCGAACGCGGAGAACACGAGGCCCGCGCGGACCGGATCGATGTGCAGTTCCTTGAACAGCTCGGGCGCCGCGATCGACAGATTGCTGCGGTCGAGATAGTTGATCACGACCGTGACGAACAGCAGCGCGAGGATCAGCAGCCGTTTGCGGCTCGGCGGCGTGGCCGGAGCTGTGGCCGCGGCTGCAGTCGCGCGGGCGGCGGATAGGGATTCGGACGAGGCGCCGACATGCGCGGATGGCCGCTCCGGCGGGTGGGCATGGGTGCGTGACGTGGATTGGGCCACGGTCGTCTCCTGTGTTCTATGCGCCGGCCGGCGCTCGCGAACGAGGCAGCCGGATCGAATGGCGTTGGGGCGAACGTTAGAGCCGTGGCGCGGCGTGCGTCAACATCTGGACAGGCATCCCTATTAATGGGAAGTTGGGCGTTCAGTATGTGGGAATGAGTGCAGGCGGGCCGGGGGTAGCGTCGTGGCGAAGGACAACGAGCGGACGGCCGGTCAGCCGTGCGTGCTGGCGTCACGATAGCCGTTCTTGCCGACGAAGATCTCCTTCAGCGCGGCGCGCAGCGTGACCGGATCGTATAGACCGGGCGCGAGATGGATCACGTAACGCGTCTGGCCGTCGAGACGCGCGGCGACGCCGGGCTCGATCTCGACGTCGATCGTATCGTCGGTCAGCCGCACCGACAGATCCTTGACGCGTACGTTGAGCTGGTCGCGCACCATCACTTCGATCAGCGTGTCGTCCGGAAAGCGCGACAGCGCGAAGCAATAGTCCTGTTCCGCATCGTGACAGTAGATGTTGGCGAAGCTTTCGTCGTCGTCGAGGTCGGACGTGGCCGCGCCGACGGTAGCGTGAAGTTCCATGAACGTGGTTCCTGCTGAAGGGTTATTTGTGAGCGTGCATCGTCGTTTCGGGTGCAGCCGCGGTGTCGGGTATCGCGTCGGCCAGCACATCGCGCGCCTTCAGCCACAGCCCGAATTCGCGCATCACGTCGACCACCGGCCGCAGCCGGTCGCCGTCGGCGGTGAGATCGTACTCGACGCGCACCGGCACTTCCGGATAGACGGTGCGCCGCACGAGCCCCGCGTCTTCCAGCGCGCGCAGGTCGAGCGTCAGCATGCGCTGCGAGATGCCCGGCATGTCGCGCCGCAGGTCGCTGAAGCGGCGCGGCCCGTCGAGCAGATACGACACCAGCAGCAGCCGCCAGCGGCCGCCGAGCAGGCGCATCGCTTCTTCAACGGAACATCCTGTCGCACTCGTTTTCATCGAGCTGGTTCCTGGTCGGTAAATTTTTTGTGACTACGGCACAAACGACTGCCGTCTTCTCAGCACCGCGCCGATGCGAGATATTAGCGCCCGCGTCGCGGCGAATCGATACCTGGACAACCCACGAAGGACACGCATGAAGCTCTATCACGCTCCCGGCAGCTGTTCGCAGGCGATCTGCATCGTACTGCGCGAAGGCGGATTCGACGCGGAGATCGTCAAGGTCGACGCGCGCAAGCATGTCGTCGATGGCGGCCGCGATTACTACGACGTGACCGAACTCGGCTACGTGCCGCTGCTCGAACTCGACGACGGCACGATGCTGCGCGAAGGGCCGGTGATCGCCCAGTATCTCGCGGACCAGCGCCCGGAAGCCGCGCTTGCGCCCGCTTACGGCACACTCGCGCGCTACCGGCTGATGGAATGGCTGAACTTTCTCGGCACCGAGATCCACAAGGGCTTCATCCCGCTGTTGTATGCGGTGCAGGCGGGGAAGTACGTCGAGCCCGTGCGGCAGAAGCTCGACGGCCGCTTCGCGTGGATCGACCGCCAGCTCGACGGCAGGACGTTCGTCACCGGCGACACGTTCACCGTCGCCGATGCGTACCTGTTCGCGCTGACCGGCTGGGGCAAGGCCGACTGGATGCGCTCGGCGTACAACGCGGAAATCGACCTGAGCCGGCATGCGCATCTGCGTGCGTGGTACGAGCGGGTGCGCGCGCGGCCGGCGGTGCAGGCCGTGCTGGCGGCGGACAACCTGCTGCGATGACGCGCGACGGCCGTGGCGGCCGCGGCGCGGAACGCGCGTCGTTTCGCCGTCGCGACGCAGCGCCATGCCGCAACAGCCCGCGCTATAATCGCCGCCATGAAACTGCTTCGGACCTTCATCCTGCTGCTGCTGTGCGCGGTGCTGCCCATCACTGGGCTGGCAGCCAGCGGCCTGACCGGCGAATGTCCGATGCAGCACACGATGTCGATGGAGGCGGACACCGGCATGAAGATGGCCATGTCCGCCGACATGCGCGGCTGCGATTCGATGCAGCCGTCATCCGCCGATCACGCGAAGGCCAAAGCCAAGGGCACGGCGTGCAAGGTGACGGCCCAATGCCAGTTCGGCAGTCTCTACTACCCGGCAGCCCGCGCCGACGTCAGCCGTCCCGCCGCATTCTCCAGCACGATCGTCTTCCACTACACGCAGTCCGTCCCGGCTCGCGACCCGAACGGGTTGTGGCGCCCGCCACGCTTCAGCTGATCCCGATTTGACCGGTTCACCGCGCACGCGGTGAGGTTCGTCCTGCGCGCAGGACGGGGAATCCCTTTGGGTTCCGATTTGGGGTTACACCATGTCATTCGCTTTCCGCACGCCGCGCATGCCGCGTGCATGTCGGCGCGCGCCCGTACCGTGGGCCGCGCTGCTGATGGCGGGCGCCGTTCACGCGCAGCAGTCGCCGCTGACGCTGGACGCCGCGCTGCAGTCCGCCACCGATCGTTCCGCGTCGATGCAGGCCGCGCAGGCTTCCGTGCTCGCGCGTTCCGAAGCGGCCGTCAAGGCCGGCCAGTTGCCGGACCCGATGCTCAAGGCCGGCATCGACAACCTGCCAATCAACGGCGGGCAGCGCTTCACCGTCGGCCAGGATTTCATGACGATGCGCCGCATCGGCATCGAGCAGGAATGGGTGTCCGGCGACAAGCGGCGGCTGCGTACCGCGCTCGCCGGCGAACAGGTCGGCCGCGAGCGCGCCGGCTATCTCGTGCAACTGGCGGCCGTACGCCGGCAGACCGCGACGGCGTGGCTCGATGCCGTCTATGCGAAGCAGGCGCTCGCGCTTCAGCAGGCGCTGCTCGGTCACATGAACCATGAACTCGACGCGACGCAGGCGTCGTATCGCGGCGCGAAGGCGAGCGCGGGCGACGTCGTCCAGGCGCGGGCCATGCTCGCGCAGACGCAGGATCAACTGCTGAAGGCGCAGCAGGTCTACCAGACCGCGCTCATTGCGTTGTCGCGCTGGACCGCCGTGCCCGTCGACGATGTCGCGGGCACGCCGCCCGCACCGGTGTCGTTCGTGTCGTCGTTGCCGCCCGATGAATTGCGGCTGTCGCAGCCGGCGCTCATCACGGCCGCGGACGATATCGCCGTCGCCGAGGCCGATACGGCCGTCGCGAACAGCGAGCGCAGCCCGAACTGGACGTGGGAAGTCGCGTACCAGCAGCGCGGCGGCGCGTATTCGAACATGGTGTCCATCGGCGTGACGATCCCGCTGCCGCTCAATCGCAAGAATCGCCAGAACCGCGACGTGGCCGAGAAAGCCGAGCTCGCGACGAAGGCGCGCCTGACGTACGAGGACACGCTGCGCCAGGTGCAGGCCGATATCCGCACGCAGTCCGCGACGCTCGCGAGCGGTCGCGCGCGCATCGCGCATCTCGGCGACGCGTTGCTACCGGCCGCCGATCAGCGCGTGCAGCTCGCGGCGGCGGCATACCGCGCCGGCACGGGGTCGCTCGCCGACACGTTCGCCGCGCGGCGTGCGCAACTCGACGCGCAGTTGCAGGTGCTCGATCTCAGGCGCGAGGTCTCGCAGACCTGGGCGCAACTCGAATATCAGGTCGTGCCGTCGGCGACGGCCGCCGCGCAGTGAAGGAGACGCTCATGACAAGGCAATCACTGATGCGTGCGGCGCTGATCGCGTTCGCCGGTGCGGCGCTCGCCGGCGCCGGCTATTTCGCGGGCGTTCGCCATGCGACGCGCGGCGCGGCGACGGCCGCCATGCCCGCCGCCGCGCCGTCGGGCGTGCCGGCTCAGCAGGCCTCGCGCAAGGTGCTGTACTGGCATGACCCGATGGTGCCGAACCAGCACTTCGACAAACCGGGCAAATCGCCGTTCATGGACATGCAGTTGCAGCCCGTCTACGCGGACGAAGGCGGTGCCGCATCCGGCATCCGGATCGATCCGGGCCTGCAGCAGAACCTCGGCATTCGCTATGCGACCGTGCGCCGGCAGCAGACGGCGGCCGGCTTCGACGCGGTGGGCACCACGCAGTTCGACGAAGCGCGCGCGGCGGTCGTGCAGTCGCGCGTGACGGGCTACATCGATCGTCTGTATGCGCGTGCGCCGATGCAGCGCATTGCGAAGGGCGCGCCGGTCGCATTGCTGTTCGTGCCCGACTGGCTCGCGCCGCAGGAGGAGTATCTCGCGCTGAAGCGCGGCGGGATGGACGGCAGCCTGCTCGATGCGGCGCGCGCACGGATGCGGGCGCTGTCGATCCCGGACGCGATGATCGCGGCCCTCGATCGCACCGGCCGCGCGCAGACGCACGTCGTGCTGAGCGCGCCGGAGAGCGGCGTCGTCAGCGAGCTGAACGTGCGCGACGGCGCGATGGTCGCGCCCGGCCAGACACTCGCGAAGATCGCCGGGCTGTCGACGCTGTGGCTGATCGTCGAGGTGCCGGAAGCGCTCGCCTTGAACGTGCAGCCGGGGATGTCGGTCGACGCGACGTTCGCCGTCGATCCGGCCCGGCATTTCAGCGGCCGCATCCGCGAAGTGCTGCCCGGCATCAGCACGGGCAGCCGTACGTTGCAGGCGCGCGTGGAGATCGACAACGCGTCGCTGAAGCTCACGCCCGGCATGCTGATGCGCGTGAAGGTCGCCGCGCAGGAGAAGGCGTCGCGCCTGCTCGTGCCGTCCGAGGCGGTGATCGAGACCGGCCGGCGCACGATCGTCATCGCGAAACTTGGCGACGGCCGGCTTCAGCCGGTCGCGGTGACGGTCGGCAACGACGTCGGCGGCGACACGGAAGTGCTCGGCGGGCTGAACGAAGGCGACACGGTCGTCGCGTCGGGGCAGTTCCTGATCGATTCGGAAGCCAGCCTGAAAAGCGTGCTGCCGCGGCTGGAGGGGGCGGCAGGCACAAGCGCGGCCGCCTCATCCGCGACGGCAACCGCGCCGGTCTACGAAACCACCGGCAAGGTGGAGAACGTCACGGCCGACGACATCACGTTCTCGCATCAACCGGTGCCGGCGCTTGGCTGGGGCGCGATGACGATGGCGTTCGGCAAGCCGTCGGCGCACGCGTTTCCGGACGTGAAGCCGGGCCAGACCGTGCGCTTCGCGTTCACGCAGACCGACGACGGCTATCGGCTGACGAAGGTCGAGCCGCAGGGAGGCGAGCGATGATCGCGCGCATCATTCACTGGTCCGTCCATCACCGGTTTCTGGTGCTGCTGGCCACCGTGCTGCTCGCGGCATGGGGCGTGCATTCGCTGCGGCAGACGCCGCTCGACGCGTTGCCCGACCTGTCGGACACGCAGGTGATCGTGAAGGCGTCGTATCCGGGTAAGGCGCCGCAGGTCGTCGAGGATCAGGTGACCTATCCGCTGACGACGACGCTGCTCGGCGTGCCGGGCGCGAAAACCGTGCGCGCGTACTCGTCGTTCGGCGACGCGTTCGTCTACGTGCTGTTCGACGACCGCACCGATCCGTACTGGGCGCGTTCGCGCGTGCTCGAATACCTGAGCCAGGTGCAGAGCCGCCTGCCGGCGGGCGCGACCGTGTCGCTCGGGCCGGATGCGACCGGCGTCGGCTGGGTATACGAATACGCGCTCGTCGATCGCACCGGCCGTCACGATCCCGGCCAACTGCGCGCACTCAACGACTGGTTCCTGAAGTTCGAGCTGAAGGCCGTGCCGGACGTATCGGAAGTGGCGAGCATCGGCGGCATGGTGCGCCAGTACCAGGTCGTGCTCGATCCGGACAAGCTGCGCGCGTACGGCATCACGCAGGCGGCGGTTGCGGAGGCGCTGGGCAAGGCCAACCAGGCCTCCGGCGGCTCGGTCGTCGAGCTGGCCGAGTCGGAGTACATGGTGCGCTCGTCCGGCTACCTGCGCACGCTCGACGATTTCCGTCACGTCGTGCTGCGCACCGACGACACCGGCACGCCGGTCCTGCTCGGCGACGTCGCGCGCATCCAGGTCGGCCCGGCGACGCGGCGCGGCATCGCGGAGCTGAACGGGCACGGCGAGGTGACGGGCGGTGTCGTCGTGATGCGTTCGGGCAAGAACGCGCTGACGACGATCGACGCGGTGAAGGCGAAGCTCGCCGACCTGAAGCGTTCGCTGCCGCCGGGCGTCGAGATCGTCACGACCTACGACCGTTCGCAACTGATCGCGCGCGCGGTCGACAACCTGACGGACAAGCTGATCGAGGAATTCGTCATCGTCGGCATCGTCTGCGCGGTGTTCCTGTTTCATCTGCGCAGCGCGCTGGTCGCGATCCTGTCGCTGCCGCTCGGCGTGCTGGCCGCGTTCATCGTGATGCGCTACCAGGGCGTGAATGCGAACCTGATGTCGCTCGGCGGGATCGCGATCGCGATCGGCGCGATGATCGACGCGGCGATCGTGATGATCGAGAACGCGCACAAGCATCTGGAAGCATACGACCGCGCGCATCCCGGCGAGCCGATCACCACTGCGCGCCGTTGGGAAATCGTCGCGGCGTCGGCCGCGGAGGTCGGGCCGGCACTGTTCTTCTCGCTGCTGATCATCACGCTGTCGTTCGTTCCGGTGTTTTCGCTGGAAGGGCAGGAGGGCAAGCTGTTCGCGCCGCTCGCGTTCACGAAGACCTATACGATCGCGGCCGCCGCCGGGCTGTCGGTGACACTGGTGCCGGTGCTGATGGGCTATCTGGTGCGCGGTCGCATTCCGCACGAGCACGCGAACCCGCTCAACCGCGTGCTGATCGGTCTGTACCGGCCGCTGCTCGACGCGACGCTGCGGCGCCCGTGGGCCGCGATCGGCGTCGCGGTCGTCGCGCTCGTGCTGACCGCCGTGCCGTTGTCGCGGCTCGGCGGCGAATTCATGCCGCCGCTCGACGAAGGCGATTTGCTGTACATGCCGACCGCGCTGCCGGGCATCTCGGCGGACAAGGCGAGCGAGCTGCTGCAGCAGACCGACCGGCTGATCAAGACCGTGCCCGAGGTCGACACGGTGTTCGGCAAGTCGGGCCGCGCCGATACGGCGACCGACCCGGCGCCGCTCGAGATGTTCGAGACGACGATCCGCTTCAAGCCGCGCAGCGCGTGGCGGCCGGGCATGACGCCGGAGAAGCTCGTCGACGAACTCGACCGGACGGTGAAGGTGCCGGGCTTGTCGAACGTATGGGTGCCGCCGATCCGCAACCGGCTCGACATGCTGTCCACCGGGATCAAGACGCCGGTCGGCGTGAAGATTTCCGGGCCGGACCTGGCGGGGATCGACGCGATCGCGACACAGGTCGAGGCAGCCGTGAAGCGCGTGCCGGGCGTGACGTCCGCGCTCGCGGAACGGCTGAACGGCGGCCGCTACATCGACGTCGACATCGACCGGCTCGCCGCCGCGCGTTACGGGCTGTCGGTGGCCGATATCCAGTCGGTCGTGTCGTCGGCGATCGGCGGCGAGGACGTCGGCGAAGTGATCGCCGGGCGCGAGCGCTTCCCGATCAACATCCGCTATCCGCGCGAGATCCGCGATTCGCTCGAGAACCTGCGGCAACTGCCGATCGTCACCGCGCGCGGCGCGCAGATCCGCCTCGGCGACGTCGCGCACGTCGCGATCGCCGACGGGCCGCCGATGATCCGCAGCGAAAACGCGCGGCTGTCCGGCTACGTGTACGTCGATCTCCGCGGTACCGATCTCAGCACGGCCGTCCGTGCGATGCAGAAGACCGTCGCGCAACAGGTCGCGTTGCCGCCCGGCTATTCGATCGCGTGGTCGGGCCAGTTCGAGTACCTCGAACGCGCGGCGGCGACGCTGCGCACCGTCGTGCCCGTCACGCTCGTCGTGATCTTCGTGTTGTTGTTCGTCACGTTCGATTCGGCGGCCGACGCGCTGCTGCTGATGTCGACGGTCCCGTTCGCGCTGGTCGGCGGGTTCTGGCTCGTGTGGGCGCTCGGCCATGCGGTGTCGGTCGCGACGTCGGTCGGCTTCATCGCACTGGCCGGCGTGGCCGCCGAATTCGGCGTCGTGATGCTGCTGTACCTGAAGGGCGCGCTGCAGCGCCGGCTCGATGCCGGCGAACCGCTGACCGATGCGTTGCTGCTCGACGCGATTCGCGAAGGCGCGGTGTTGCGCGTGCGGCCGAAGGCGATGACGGTCGCCGTCGTGCTCGCCGGGCTCGTGCCGATCATGATCGGCCACGGCGCCGGCTCCGAAGTCATGCAGCGCATCGCCGCGCCGATGGTCGGCGGCATGGTCACGGCGCCGCTCTTGTCGATGTTCGTCATTCCCGCCGCGTGGCTTCTGCTTCAGCGCCGTCGTGCGCGAAGCGCGGGCCGCGCGCGGCATTCCGATGCAGTTCCTTCCGGCACGAACGTGCCATCTATCCCAACCGGAGAATCACGATGAAGATGAATCAATTGATCGCCACGGCCACCGCTGTCGTCGCGCTGAGTGCGTTCGCGGTACCGGCGTTCGCCGCCGGCGAGATGTCGGGCATGGACATGTCCGGCATGAAGATGTCGTCGGACGGTGCGGCGGAATCGAATGCCGCGCTGACGGACGCCGAGGTGAAGAAGGTCGATGCCGCGAGCGGCAAGATCACGCTGAAGCACGGCGCGCTGGAGAACGTCGGGATGCCGCCGATGACGATGGCGTTCAAGGCGAAGGATGCGGCGATGCTCGCGCAAGCGCATGCGGGCGACAAGGTCAGGGTGCGGATCGAGAAGGTCGACGGTACGTTGACGATCGTCAAACTCGTCAAGGGTTCCTGATCGTCCGGATGCGGGCGTTGCCGTCGCCCGCGTCGGGTGCCATGAAACGCGCCGCGCCGACGGGTTCGTCGGCCGGCGCGCCCGACCGGTGCTCAGCGCGTCAGCGTCAGCACCAGATACCCCGCATAACCCGCGCCGTTCGCGAGCAGCGCCCAGATCGCGAGCCCGCGCGTGCGTGCATTGACGCGCAGCCAGGCCGCCGCCGCGAGCGTGACGATCACGCCGGTCAGCACTTCGGGGCGCGGCTCCCACGGCGTCAGCATGATGCCGATCGCCGGCAGCAGCGTGCCCTGGAACACCATCGCGCCGGTGATGTTGCCGAACGCGAGCGTGTCCTTCCCGCGGCGAATCCACAGCACGCTGTTGACCTTCTCCGGCAGTTCCGTCGCGATCGGCACGATGATCAGCGACAGCAGCAACGCCGACACGCCGAGCGCGTGCGACACGCCTTCCACACCGTGAATGAAGCCCTTCGCGCCGCCGACCAGCAGCGCGACGCCGATCAGCAGTTGCAGCAAGATCGTCGACAGGTTGGTCGGCAGGCCGACGCGCGACAGGAACATTGCGTGCGGCGCCTCGGTGCCGTGACCGGCGTCGACGAGCCCGGTCGACGCGCGGAACGTCAGCACGACGTACACCACGTAGAGGCCGACCAGCATCGCGGCGAGCAGCGCGCGCACGGCCCAGTTGTGATGCGGGACGAACATCGCGACGGTCGCCAGCGAGAATGCGGCGAGGAAGGTGTTCATGTCGCGCACGAAGCCCGTGCGTTCGGGCGCGATCGTGCCGCGCAGCCCGCGCGAGCGGATCACGGCGAGCGCCATCAGGAGCGTGGTGAGCGTCGCGAGCATCAGCGGCGCGCCGAGAATCGCGCCGACGCCGATCTCCTCGTTCACGGCCTGGTTCGACGTGCCGCCGGCCAGCGCGAGCAGCGGCACCATCGTTTCGGGCAACGCGGTGCCGACGGCCGCGAACAGCGAGCCGGTCACGCCTTCGGAAATCTTCAGGCGTTCGCCGAGATGTTCGAGCGCATTGGTGAAGACTTCGGCGGCGATGAGGATGACGATCAGCATGAACGCCAGTTCGACGAACATGAAGGTCATGCGGCACCTCCGCGGGCAGCGGTGGCGTGAGGGAGACGAGCGGGAAGGAACATGGGGACTCCGTGGTCGGACGCTGACGAACCATGACACATCCGCCGGCGTCCGACCAGGAACGACGCGATGTGCCGATGGTCTCGCCAAGCCGATCAGGCCGAACGCGCCACGGCCGCGGGCCGAGTGTGTTGACGCGCTCGCTTTCCGGTGACGGAAAGCAGGCTACTCCCCAAAGACGGAAAACAGTCTAGCCGAGCGGTTTTCGTTCGACAAGCCTCCGTCTCGAAAAATATACCCCTCCATCCTATAGGGGAAAGCGTCCGGAGATATACTCCCCTACCCTATACAGGAGCCATCGATGAGTCATACCGTTCGCGAGAAACAGAAGCTGCTGAACCGCGTGCGCCGTATCAAGGGGCAGGTCGAAGCGATCGAGCGCGCGCTGGAGGAAGAGCGCGGCTGCAACGACGTGCTGCAACGGATCACGAGCTGCCGCGGCGCGATGAACGGCTTGCTGGCCGTCGTGCTGGAAGACCACATCCGGTCGCATCTCGTCGATGCGGATACGCCCGACGCACACGAAGGCAGCGCGACCGAGCAGTTGATCGAGGTCGTGCACAGCTATTTCAAGTAAGTCACCGGATCGAAACATGAACGAATTCAACGGCGCGGCGGCGGGCGGCGCGCACAGCCACGCGTTCCTGGGCGCCGCACATGCGCGCAACGAGCGGAAGACGTGGATGGTCATCGGCCTGTGCACGGCGATGATGATCGCCGAGATCGTCGGCGGCACGCTGTTCGGCTCGCTGGCGCTGGTCGCCGACGGGCTGCACATGTCGACGCACGCGGGCGCGATGCTGATCGCGGCGCTGGCCTATACCTATGCGCGCCGGCACGCCGACGATCCGCGCTTCGTGTTCGGCACCGGGAAGCTCGGCGACCTGGCCGGCTTCACGAGCGCGATCGTGCTCGCGATGATCGCGTTGCTGATCGGCTATGAGGCGATCGCGCGCCTGCTGGCGCCGGTGCCGATCCAGTTCGGCGAAGCGATTCCGATTGCGGTGCTGGGGCTTGCGGTGAATCTCGCGAGCGTGTGGCTGCTGAGCGGCGATCATCATCACGCGCATGGTCATGATCATCATCATCCGCACGATCACGATCATGACCACGACGACACACACGGTGATCACGGTTCGCACTCGGCCGCGCATCGCGACCACAACATCCGGTCGGCCTACGTTCACGTGATCGCCGATGCGGCCGTGTCGGTGCTGGCGATCGTCGGCCTGCTGCTCGCGCGCGCGTTCGGATGGGTCTGGATGGACCCGCTCGCGGGCATCGTCGGCGCGCTGGTGATCGCCAACTGGGCGTATGGGCTGATGCGCGATACGGGCGGGATCCTGCTCGACGTCAACGTCGACCGCAGGCTGACGGACAACGTGCGCCGCGCGATCGAGGCGCTCGGCGACAACGTCAACGACCTCCATGTATGGCGCGTGGGCCCCGGGCACATGAGTGCGATCGTGTCGGTCGAATCGGGCGACGCCGCGCGCGACGCGCGTTTCTACCATGCGCTGCTCGCGCGCTTCGACGGCGTGTCGCACGTGACCGTCGAAGTGATGACGCGTGGGAAGGCAGCCTGATCGTGGCCGTGACATCGCCGTGTATCGGGCTGTGCGCGTTCGACGGCCGCACGGGCTTTTGTGTCGGCTGCCTGCGCACGCGCGACGAGGCGCGCGACTGGAAGAAGCTGACCGATCATCGCCGACACCAGATACTGAACGATCGTACGCAGCGGCAGGCGAAGCTGCGGCGCGACGCGGCGCAATAGCAAGCGCGCACGCGCGCCTCGGTCTGCGATCAGGGTTGCGAGCATGCGGTAGCATCACAGGCATTCGGCATCACGATGCCTGAACCGGGAGCGATCCATGCAGACCGACGCACCGACCGGCATTCTTCGGCAGATTCCGCGCAGCGTGTGGGTGCTCGGCTGCGTCAGCCTGCTGATGGACGTGTCGTCCGAAATCATCCACAGCCTGTTGCCGATGTTCCTGATGGCGGGCCTTGGCGCGAGCGCGACGACGATCGGCGTGATCGAAGGGATCGCCGAGGCGACGTCGCCGGTCGTCAAGGTGTTCTCCGGCACGCTGAGCGACTACCTGCGCAATCGCAAATGGCTCGCGGTCGCCGGCTACGCGCTCGGCGCGCTCAGCAAGCCGCTGTTCGCGATCGCGCCGACGATCGGCGTCGTGGTGACCGCGCGGATCGTCGACCGCATCGGCAAGGGGATTCGCGGCGCGCCGCGCGACGCGCTCGTCGCCGACGTCACGCCCGTTCACCTGCGCGGCGCCGCGTACGGGCTGCGCCAGTCGCTCGACACGGTGGGCGCGTTCCTTGGGCCGCTGCTGGCCGTCGTCATCATGCTGGTGTGGCGCGACGATTTCCGCCTCGCGTTCTGGCTGGCCGTGATTCCCGGCGTGCTGGCCGTGGCGCTGCTCGCGTTCGGCATCGACGAGCCGGCGCGTGCGCCGGGCGAGAAGCGCGTGAACCCGATCCGCCGCGCGGTCGTCGCGCAACTCGGCGCCCGCTACTGGTGGGTCGTCGCCGTCGGCGGCGTGTTCGCGCTGGCGCGTTTCAGCGAAGCGTTCCTGGTGCTGCGCGCGATGGGCAGCGGCGTGCCCGTCGCGCTCGTGCCGCTCGTGATGGTCGCGATGAACGTCGTGTATGCATTGTCCGCTTACCCGTTCGGCAAGCTCGCCGATACGACGAGCCACACGAAACTGATGGTGATCGGGCTCGTGCTGCTGATTGCCGCCGACATCGTGCTGGCGCACGGCACGCATTGGCCGGCCGTACTCGTCGGCGTCGCGCTGTGGGGACTCCATATGGGGATGACCCAAGGGCTGCTCGCGACGATGGTCGCGCAGGCCGCGCCGGCCGAATTGAGAGGCACGGCGTTCGGCGTGTTCAACCTGATCAGCGGCATCGTGACGCTCGTCTCGAGCGTCGTCGCGGGCGTGCTGTGGGATCGGGCGGGCGCCGCGGCCACGTTCTACGCGGGGGCTATCTTCAGCGTGGCGACCATCGTGCTGCTCGTGTGCGTTCGTACGTCGTTCGCCGCCGCGCAGGAACGCTAGCGCCGAGCGCGGCGGCGCGTCGTCTAACTATCGGTGTCGCGCGGAAAGTAGAGCGCGAACGTCGTGCGCCCGTCGCGGCTCGCGACTTCCACCTTGCCGCGATGCAGCTCCATGATCGACTTCACGATCGCGAGCCCGAGCCCCGCGTTGCGCGCCGCGCCGTGCCGCGACGAATCGATCCGGTAGAAGCGCTCGAAGATCCGTTCGACCTGTTCGGGCGGAATCGCAACGCCGCGATTCGTGACTTCGACGACCGCGTAACCGCATTGGGTCGACACGGCCAGCTCGATCGTCGATGCGGCTTCCGCGTGTTCGAGCGCATTCGACGCGAGATTGCTCACCGCGCGCCGGAACAGCGTCGCGTCCGCGACGACCGGCGCTTCGCCATGCACGTCGATGCGCACGCCGGCTTCGTCGGCCAGCGCCTGGAAATACGACGCGAGCCGGCGCAATTCGCTGCCCGCGTCGAGTTCGGCGGCCTTCAGGTGCTGCCGCGCGTTGTCGGTGCGGGCAAGAAACAGCATGTTCTCGATCATCCGCTGCAGCCGTTCGCATTCCTCGATGTTCGATTCGATCAGCGCTTCGTATTCGTCGGCCGTGCGGGCACGCGACAGCGTGATCTGCGACGAGCTGATCACGTTCGCAAGCGGCGTGCGCATGTCGTGCGCGAGATCCGACGAGAACTGCGACAGCCGCACGAACGCGCGTTCGAGGCGGTCGAGCATCCGGTTCACCGACGTGGCGAGCTCGCGCAATTCGACCGGGCCGCCGCGTGCGTCGAGGCGTGCGTTCAGGTTGTGCGCCTCGATGCGCGAGGTCTGCCGGCCGAGGCTTTCGACCGGGCGCAGGCCGCGCGACGCGACCGCGTAGCCGAGCGCGCCGACCAGCAGCGCGCCGACGGCCGCCGCGAGCCAGATATCGACGCGATAGCTTTCGAGCAGCGATTGCCGATCGGTCGCCGTGCGTGCGAGTGCGACCTGGATCGTTTCGCCGGACGGCAGCGTTTCGCGGGCATACACGCAGCGCGACGTGCCGATGCCAGGCGGCGCGCAGGTGAACGGGCCGTCGGCGCTCCCTGCCCGATGCGATGCGGCGATCCCCGACGCGAGCGTGTTGCCGGCTTCGTCGGAATGCTCGACGAGCGGACGGTTTTGCGCATCGTAGATGCCGAGGTAGACGCCCGGATGCGACAGCAGCACGTCGTGGAACACGGCCGGATCGGCGCGTAGCGCGGCCGTCGATCCGCTGGCGCGCGCGAGCTGCAGGAACTGGTTGAGCTTGCCGGAGATCTCGATGTCGTCGCGCCGCGTCAGCTCGGCGGACAGCGACCGGTACAGATACGCGCCGGTCAGCGCGAACACGAGCGCCGCGACCGCGGCGAACGCGAGCGTCAGGCGCCGCAGCAGCGAATACGAAGCGGCGTGTGCGGTCACGAACGATCCTCGAGCACGTAGCCCATCCCGCGGATCGTGTGGATCAGCTTCTTCTCGTACGCGTTGTCGATCTTCGCGCGCAGGCGCTTGATCGCCGCGTCGACGACGTTCGTGTCGCTGTCGAAATTCATGTCCCAGATCTGCGACGTGATGAAGGTGCGCGTCAGCACCTCGCCCTCGCGTTCCGCGAGCAGCTGCAGCAGCGCGAATTCCTGCGCGGTGAGGTCGATGCGGGTGTCGGCGCGCCGCACGCGGCGCTTGAGCAGATCGATTTCGAGATCGGCGACGTGCAGGATGTCGCGCACGTTGCGCGGCGCACGCCGCAGCAGCGAGCGGATGCGCGCGAGGAACTCGGCATACGCGAACGGCTTGAGCAGGTAATCGTCGGCGCCGAGCTCGAGCCCGGCGACCTTGTCCTCGATCGCGTCGCGGGCCGTGAGCAGCAGCACGGGCGTCTGCTTCTGCGCGCGCAGCCGCTTGAGCACCTCGAAGCCGTCCAGTTCCGGCAGCATCACGTCGAGCACGACGAGATCGAAATCCTCGTGCAGCGCGAGGAACAGCCCGTCCTGGCCGTTTTCCGCGACATCGACCGTGTAGCTCGCCTCCATCAAGCCCTTCCGGAGGTAGGACGCCATCTTGGGTTCGTCTTCGACTATCAGTATCCGCATGGTGAGGCAGGCCGTCCGTGATTCCAGCCGGTCAGTGTAACGCCAGAGCGTACGGCGCCGCGCGTGCGCGAACGATGATCGGCGGATGACGGAATTGTCATGAAAGGCCGGTCATGTTTCGGCCATGTCGTCGTCACCGCGGCGGCGATAAGCTGCGGCCGTCTTGTCCCCGGAGCGCGCCGTCGTGCGACGCGCCGGCCCTAACGATCATTGCCTGCCTGATTTCGCATCCATGTCGTACTGGCGCACCTTCCTCGTCGTCGTGTTGCTGGCGCTGAGCCTGCCGATCCAGTCGTTCGCGGCTGTGTCGACGCCGTGCGCAGGCGCTGCCGTGCCGCATGAGGACCAAGCGCTGCACACGATGCCGACCGCGCAGGACGGCCATCACGATCACGCGCGGCATGCGTCGTCATGTGCCGCGTGCGTGTCCTGCTGCTTCGGCTCCGCAATGCCGGGCGCGCTCGAGGCGCCGGCCGCGGCGAGCGTCGGCGTCACGACCGTCGCGCCGCCGCGTTCGGCCGGGGACGTGTCGTTCCTGACCGGCGGCATCGACCGGCCGCCTCGCAGGATGCCCGTCTAGTTCCTGTCCGCGGCCGACCCGCCGCGATCCGCTATTTGCTCCGGCCATTGCGTCACGCTACGCCGGACGACTTACGACGAGACATGTTCATGCGATTGATCATTGCGGCGCTATGGGGCGCGGCGGCCCTCGTGTCGTCGCTTGCACCCGCGCAAACCGCGTTTCCCGACCCGGCGGACGCCGCCGCGTCGGTGCCGGACGTCACCGTGACGTCCGCGTTCGATGGCTACCAGCGGTATGAGGACGACGCAGGCCCGGGCTGGAAGCAACTGAACCGGGACGTGGTGGAGCGACCCGCGAAAGGGCGCACGAGCGGCGGCGCGGCCGGCAACGGCGCCGCCCATTCGACGCACGGAGGGGCCACGCGATGACGACGCTCGCGATATCGCCTCGGATCGGCGCGGCCGCGGTCGTGCTGACGCTCCTCGCGGGCTGCACGACGTTTTCGAAGGACGGCGGGTTCGACGCCGTGTCGTCGGTCGCATCGGAACGCATCGGGAAGGACGCGGTAGTGGTGCGGACCGACGCCGACCGCGAAGCGGTCGACCGGCGGACGCAGGAATTGCTGGCGAAACCGCTGTCGATGGACGACGCGGTGCAGGTCGCGCTGCTGAACAACCGCGGGCTGCAGGCGTCGTACGCGGAACTCGGGCTGTCGGAGGCCGACCTCGTGCAGGCCGGCCGGCTGCCGAACCCGCGCTTCGCGTTCAGCCGCACGCGTGCCGGCGACGGCGAGCTGACGCTCGGCCGCACGTTCTCGGCGAACGTGTTCGCGCTGCTGACGATGCCGCTGGCAACGAAGATCGAACGCCGCCGCTTCGAGCAGACCAAGCTCGAAACGGCCGACGCGATGCTGAAGGTCGCGGCCGACGCGCGCCGCGCCTACGTGGAAGCGGTCGCCGCCGAGCAGGCCGCGAACTATGCGCAGCAGGTGCGCGACGCCGCGAGCGCGGCGGCCGAACTCGCGCTGCGCATGCGGCAGGCCGGCAACTTCAGCCGGCTCGACTACGCACGCGAACAGGCGTTTCATGCCGACGCGGTCGCCCAGTACGCGAAGGCGCGCCAGCAGGCCGTCGCCGCACGCGAGAAGCTCACGCGCGCGATGGGGCTGTGGGGCGAACGCACGCGATACGCGCTACCCGAACGCTTGCCGGATTTACCGAAGGCGCGCCCGGATCTGCCCGATCTCGAACGCTTCGCGATGAGCAACCGCCTCGACATCCAGGCGGCGAAGCTGCAGACGCAGGGCGTCGCGTCGTCGCTCGGCCTGAGCAAGGCCACGCGCTTCGTCAACGCGGTCGAACTCGGCTACGTGAACGACTACGAAACCGGCAAGGGCCACGAGCACGGCTACGAGATCAGCGTCGAGATTCCGCTGTTCGACTGGGGCGGCGCGAAGGTCGCGCGCGCCGAGGCGATCTACATGCAGTCCGCGAACCGGCTCGCGAAAACCGCCATCGATGCGCGCTCCGAAGTGCGCGAATCGTACTCGGCTTACGTCACCAGCTACGACGTCGCCACGCACTACCGCGACGAAGTCGTGCCGCTGCGCAAGACGATCTCCGACGAACTGCTGCTGCGCTACAACGGGATGCTCGCGAGCGTGTTCGAGCTGCTGACCGATGCGCGAGAACAGGTCGGCGCGGTCAACGGCTACATCGACGCGCTGAAGGACTACTGGCTCGCGGAAACCGATCTGCAGATGGCGGTCGGCGGCCGGTTGCCGTCGTCGGGTGCTACGCCGCGCGCGACGAACTCCGCCGAATCAGCACCCGAATCCGCTTTGAAGGCCGACGCTGCGCCGCAGCCGGCTTCCCCTCCCGCGGCGCCGCCGGCGCCCGCCACGCAACCGCATCCGGAAGGTCATTGACATGGTGTCCCGTCGACAATTTCTCAGCGGCTCGGGCGCCGCGCTGCTCGGTGCGGCGATGGTCAGCAAGGCCGGCGCCGCGTCGCTGCCCGAAGCGCCCACGATGGCGAAAACCGGCACGCAGCCGCCGCTCGTGCCGCCGAACGGCCGCCCGTACACGCCCGTCGCGACGCTGAACGGCTGGTCGCTGCCGTGGCGGATGAAGAACGGCTGGAAGGAATTCCACCTGACGGCCGAGCCCGTCGTGCGCGAGATGGCGCCCGGCATGAACGCGAACCTGTGGGGCTACAACGGCCAGTCGCCGGGCCCGACGATCGAGGCCGTCGAAGGCGACAAGGTCCGCATCTTCGTGACGAACCGGCTGCCCGAGCACACGACGATCCACTGGCACGGGCTGCGGCTGCCGAACGGGATGGACGGCGTCGGCGGCCTCACGCAGCCGCACATTCCGCCCGGCAAGACCTTCGTCTACGAGTTCCAGCTCGAAGCGCACGGCACGTTCATGTATCACCCGCACGCCGACGAGATGGTGCAGATGGCGATGGGGATGATGGGCATGTTCATCGTGCATCCGAAGGATCGCGGCACGATGCCGGTCGATCGCGATTTCGTGTTCCTGCTCGCCGCGTACGACATCGACCCGGGCAGCTACACGCCGCGCGTGAACGAGATGACCGATTTCAACATGTGGACCTTCAACTCGCGCGTGTTTCCGGGCATCGATCCGCTGCCGGTGCGCGCCGGCGACCGCGTCCGGATTCGTTTCGGCAACCTGACGATGACGAATCACCCGATCCACCTGCACGGCTACAGCTTCGAGGTCGCGGGCACCGACGGCGGCTGGATTCCGCCGGCCGCGCGCTGGCCCGAAGTGACGGCCGATGTCGCGGTCGGCCAGATGCGCGCGATCGAGTTCACCGCCGATCGTCCGGGCGACTGGGCGTTCCATTGCCACAAGTCGCATCACACGATGAATGCGATGGGTCACCAGGTGCCGAACCTGATCGGCGTGCCGCAGAAGGATCTCGCGAAGCGGATCGGCAAGCTCGTGCCCGACTACATGGCGATGGGCAGCACGGGCGGCGCGATGGGCGGCATGGAGATGCCGCTGCCCGACAACACGCTGCCGATGATGACCGGCACGGGCCCGTTCGGGCCGCTGGAGATGGGCGGCATGTTCACGGTGCTCAAGGTGCGGCAGGGGCTCGGCCGCAACGACTATCGCGATCCGGGCTGGTTCCGGCATCCGAAGGGCACGGTCGCGCACGAATACACCGGCGAATTGCCGGACGGCTGAAGCAGCACGCGGCGGCCGCACCGATGCGGCCGTCGATTTCCATTCACTCACACGGGAGTCGACACGATGAAGAAAGGACTGGTTCTGATGGCGACGGGGTGCGCGCTGGCGTTCTCGGCCGCGTCGTACGCGACCGGCGACATGGCCGGCATGGACATGAGCGGCGGCGCGAAGCAGGGCGCCGCGGCGGCGCAGCGCATGTCGCACGGCGAGATTCGCAAGATCGACATGGCCGCCGGCAAGCTGACGATCAAGCACGGTCCGCTGGAGAACCTCGGGATGGATGCGATGACGATGGTGTTCAAGGTCAAGGACCCGGCGATGCTGTCGCAGGTCAAGGTGGGCGATACGATCGACTTCGTCGCCGAGGACGTGAACGGCGCGCTGACCGTCGTCGAACTGAAGAAGCCGTGATGCGGAGCGCGAACATGACCAGCACGATTTCCGGAGGGCTCGCCGCGTTCGCCGCGGCGGCCGCCCTCTTCGCGATGACACCGGCCGCGGCTTCGGCCCACGGCAAGCTCGAAGGCGCGGTGCCAGCGGCCGGCGGCACGGTCGACGCGGCGCCCGACGCGTTGCGGCTCACGTTCAACGAAGATCTCGAACCGGCGTTCAGCTCGGTGAAGGTGTCGGATGCGAGCGGCAACGCCGTCACGCAGGACAAGGCGAAGGTCGATGCGTCGAATCCGCGCGTGATGACCGTCGCGATACCGAAGCTTGCGGCCGGCGCGTACACGGTGCAGTGGGTGGCGATGACGGCCGATGCGCATCGCACGAAGGGCACGTATACGTTCCGGGTGAAGGGATGAACGACGGCATCGTCGGCCTGCTGCGGCTCGTGTCAGTGGCGATCCAGAACGCCGGGTTCGCGGTCGTCGTCGGCGCGTTGCTCGGCCGGCACTGGCTCGCGCGCGGCGCATCCGCGTGGCAGCGCGGCGTCGGGCGTCGGCTCGTCGCGACGCTGCGCAGCGCGTCCGTCGTATCGCTGCTCGCGAGCGTCACCGCGTTCTGGGCGCACTGCGCGCTGATGAGCGAAGTGTCGCTGCTCGACGCGGGGCCGGCGGTTTATTCGATGCTCGCGGGCACCGGGTTCGGCCATGCGTGGCTGGCCGGCACCGCATTCATGCTCGTCGTCGTGCTGCTGTCGTTCGTCTCGCATGCGAACGACACGCGGTTTCCGTTCGCGATGGTGGCCGCGCTCGCCGGTGTCGCGCTCGCTCGCAGCAACGGCGGGCATCCGGTGGACGCCGGGCCGTTCAGTGTCCCCGTGTGGGCCGACTGGCTGCATCTGCTGGCGATCAGCGCGTGGGTCGGGCTCGTGCTCGTGTCGGCGTTCGGCGTGATGCCGCGGCTCGTCCGCATGCCGGCGAGCGAACGCGCGACGGGCGCATCGTTCGTGCAGTCGCTGTCCGATGCGTCCACTTACGCGCTGGTCGTACTGTTCGCGACCGGCGCGTACAACGGCTGGCGCGGTGTCGATACGCCCGCCAACCTGTTCGCGTCGACGTACGGGCAGATCCTGCTGCTGAAGCTCGTGCTCGTGCTGATTGCCGCGATGCTCGGCGGACACAACCGGTTCTTCGGGATGCCGAAGCTGCTCGCCGCGTTGCAGGACCCGGCCGTCGCGATGCCGGCCGGCGCGTTGAAGCGGTTCGGCACGGTGCTGCGCGTCGAGGCGGTCGTGCTCGGCGGCGTGCTGATGGTGGCGGCCGTGCTCGTGTCGAGCGCGTTGCCGGGGACGGTCTAGCGCGGCGTTTTTTCGGCGGAGGATTCGCGGCATGAGCGACGCGCGGCCGTACGACGCATGGCGATCACGGCATGATGACGACAATTACATCGGCCTGTCTTCCGATTACCAAAAACTGTCACCGAGCGCCGCTAAGCTTTCGCCACCCTCACAACCGGGATTCCCGCCATGCGTTCGACAATCCGCCTGTTTGCCCCGCTATTGCTGCTCCCGACGCTCGCCGCGCCGGTATTTGCCGCCACTGCCGCGCCCGTCAGCGCGAACTGCGGCGGCAGCACGACGCCGATCGCCGATATCCAGGGCCCGGGCGCGCCGTCGCCGCTCGCCGGTCAGAACACGTCGATCGAAGCCGTCGTCACTGCCGATTTCGGCGGCACGGACGGCTTCGGCGGCTTCTTCGTCCAGCAGGCCGACGCGCAGCGCCGCAACCAGCCGGGCGTGTCCGAAGGCCTGTTCGTCTATGCGCCGAAGGTGCGTGCGAAGGCCGGCGATCTCGTGCACGTGACGGGCAAGGTCGAGGAGAAATACGGGCAGACGCAGCTCACGCTAGCGGGCGCGATCGCGGTGTGCGCGAACGGCCAGACGGTCACGCCCGCGACGCTCACGCTGCCGGTCGACAGCCCGAACGCGTTCGCCGCGTACGAAGGGATGCGCGTGCGCCTGCCGCAGACGCTGAGCGTCACCGACAACTACGAACTCGGCCGCTACGGCAGCGTGATGCTCAGCAACGGCCGGCTGCGTACGCCGACGAGCGTCGTGCCGCCCGCGCAGGCGCAAACGCAGATCGATGCGAACGCGCGCAACCGTTTGATCCTCGACGACGGCTCGAACAAGCAGAACCCCGCGACCGTGCCGTATCCGGTGCCGGGCCTGTCGGCCGCGAACACGCTGCGCGCGGGCTACACCGTGCGCGACGTCGAAGGCGTGCTCGAAGTGCGTTATGGCGCATGGCGCGTACAGCCGCTGCCCGGCGCGGCCGTGCCGGCGTTCGACAAGCGCGAGAACCCGCGCACGAACGCACCGGCGCGCGATCCGAAATCGAACCTGCGCGTCGCGTCGTTCAACGTGCTCAACTACTTCAACGGCAACGGTCTCGGCGGCGGCTTCGACGATCCGGACAACCGCGGCGCGAAGACGTTCGAGGAATTCCAGCGCCAGGAAGCGAAGATCGTCAGCGCGCTGAAGGCGATCGACGCCGACGTGATCGGCCTGATGGAAATCCAGAACAACGGCTACGGCGAACTGAGCGCGGTGCGCCAGCTCGCGGCGAAGCTCGGTGCCCAATGGCGCGTGGTCGATCCGGGCACGTCGCGGCTCGGCGGCGACGCGATCTCGGTCGCGATGATCTACGACAGCCGCAAGGTCGAACCGGTCGGCCGCGCGGCGACGCTCGCGATCGACGACAAGAACCGCCAGCCGCTCGCGCAGTCGTTCCGGCTGGTCGGCGGCAACAAGCAGGCGCTGACGGTGGCCGTGAACCACCTGAAGTCGAAGAACTGCCCGGATGCCACGAACGACGATCTCGACCAGGGCGACGGTCAGGGCTGCTGGAATCCGACGCGCACGCGCGCGGCGGCGAAGGTCGCCGACTGGCTGGCCGGCAACCCGACGGGCGTCAAGAGCCAGGGCGTGCTGCTGATCGGCGACTTCAACAGCTACACGTACGAAGACCCGATCCGCGCGCTCGAATCGCGCGGCTACCGCAATCTCGTCGCGCGCTGGATCGGCGCGAACGCGTACAGCTACGTGTACAACGGCGAAGCCGGTTATCTCGACCACGCGCTCGCGACGCTGCCGCTCGCGTCGCACGTGAAGGCCGTGCACGAATGGCACATCAACGCGGACGAGCCGCTCGCGCTGCAGTACACGCTCGCGTACAAGTCGGCCGAGCAGCAGAAGACGTTCTACGCGGCCGATGCGTATCGTTCGTCGGATCACGATCCGGTGCTGATCGATATCGCGCTGCCGGGCGGCGGGAAGTAAGCATGGTTTGAGTCTCGACGGCGGGCGGCGTGCGGCAATACCGTACGTCGCCGTCCGTCCGGCAAAGCCGTTTGAATGCCGGGTAAATAATGCCGCGAAGAATTAATCGAACCAGTATTTTATGGATGACGCAGTGCACATCGGTGCCGCGATTGAAGCGTGATTGAAACGAATCGAATCATCGAATGACTTGCGCATGCTGCGGCATTGCCTTAATCGATCGGCGATAATAAAAATGAAAGAATAATCCGGTCGATTTGAAGGCTTTGAATGCGCTTGTCCAATACGCGAGCGGCTTATGCGTTGTGCGGCAAAAGCAAAATATTCGGCACGGCATTGCCGATAAAGACCACGCTGCCCGAATAATCCTGTTTTCTTTCAAATACCAGACACTGTCCGCCCTTCGCATCATTGCGGGATTTTTAATATCCGAATGATCTTTGACAACGCGGCGCAGCACCGCCTATTTTTGTGGTGTCGTAAATTTTAGTCATATAAAAGTTGGCCAAACTGCAGGGGGCGCGTCCGAGCACCATTCTCGCCAGCAGTTTGCTGTGTCTGTATCAAGTTCAGTCTCTGAGAAGTCCAATCCCCCAACCGCCGACTGCCGACCGTGCAACGCGAGTGGCGGGTCGGCCTGCGCGTGTCGCGGGCGTTGGCGGCCTTTGTGAAGCGGTATCCGAAGCCAAAGGAAAGAGATGAAACCAGACAGGAGCAATACCGGCAGCCGCCGCGTTCGTCGCGGCCGGCTGGCCGGGCTAGGTGCATTGACCGCGATGACACTGGCGCTCGCGGCATGCGGCGGCGACGATTCGTCGTCCGTCGGCGCGTCGAGCCTCGCGCAGGCCACCGCGAGCCAGCAGGCCAGCGCGCAGGCGGCCGGCACGCAGGCGCAGGCGGCCAACCAGCCGTACGTCGACCCGGTCGCGTACTCAATGAACGCGACCGACGGCCTCGCGCCGTCGCAGGTGTCCGAGAAAGCGGCCGTCATGCATTACCAGTGGACCGGCGGCGGCAAGACGATCGACTACACGACGACCACCGGCCACCTGACCGCGCAGGACGCGAACGGCAATCCGGAAGCATCGATGTCGTATGTCGCGTACACCGCGCCCAGCACGAACGGCAAGCCGCGCCCGGTCACGTTCGTCTATAACGGCGGGCCCGGCTCGTCGTCGATCTGGCTGCGGCTCGGTTCGTTCGCGCCGACCCGCGTGGCCACGCCCGATCCGCTGTTCGGCAACAACTGGCCGAACTATCCGCTCGTCGACAATTCGGAGAGCCTGATCGACACCACCGACCTCGTGTTCATCGACCCGCCCGGCACCGGGCTGTCGGAAGCCGTGTTGCCGAACACCAACCAGAAGTACTGGGGTTCCGACGTGGACGTGAACATCATGCGCGACTTCATCCAGCGCTACCTGAACGTCAACGGCCGCGGCACGTCGCCGATCTACCTGTACGGCGAATCGTACGGCACGCCGCGGACCGACATGCTCGCGCTCGCGCTCGAATCGGCCGGCGTGCACCTGACGGGGATCGTGCTGCAGTCGGCGATCCTGAACTACTTCGCGGATGCAGTGGAAGCGGTGGCGATCACGCAGTCGACCGAAGGGCTGCTGCTCGATACCGATACGGTGGCCGGCTATCTGCCCGGCTATGCGGCGGTCGCCGCGTACTTCAACCAGGTGTCGCCGGCGCCGGTGAACCAGGATCTGTACGCACTGCAGACGGAACTGTTCACGACGCTGATCTACAGCCAGTTGCAGAAGTACTCGCAGTCGTGGGTATTGAGCCAGCTCGGCATTCCGGATGCGCTCGGCACGCCGGTGTTCCCGAGCGATGCGACGCTGAGGCTGTGGTCGATCCCGTCGAGTCTCACGCAGCAGGCGCTGCGCGACTACTTCAACGCGAATCCGTTCGGCACGAGCCTCGTGCCCGGCACGACGATCGGCCGGTATGACGGGCGCGTGTCGCTGCCGAATTCCGACCCGCGGCTGCAGAACGACGGCGATCCGTCCGACATCCTGATCTCGCAGCCGTTCACGAACGCGCTCGCGACGCAGATGCCGGACTACCTCGGCTATACGGCCCCGAACGCGACGTACCTGCCGCTGAACGACGACATCATCGGCGTCTGGGACTTCTCGCACGACGGCCAGCCGATGCCGGACACGATCCCCGATCTACTCGGTGCGCTGCAGCTCAACCCGAAGCTTCGCGTGCTCGCGGAGAACGGCTACCACGATCTCGCGACGCCGTTCTTCAATACCGAGAAGCAGCTCGCGCGGCTGCAGACGGTGAAGGGCCTGCATCCGAAGCTGCAGGTGAATTTCTTCCAGGGCGGTCACATGATCTATCTGGACGACGTCGCCCGTCCGCTGATGAAGCGGGATTTGCAGACGTTCTACAAGGGCGCGCGGATTCCGACGGCGCTGACGCTGCACATGCTGCCGCCGCCGTGGCCGGATGAAAACCCGCCGAGCGTACCGACCGGCAGCGCGCCGGGTGCGACGACGGCGACCACGCTGGCGGCCGCCCCTTGAGCGACGGAGTCCTTATCAAAGGAACCTTCTATTCATCCATTGAATGCGAGCGATCATGTCCCTAATCCAATTGATGCGGCGTATGTCTCCGTTGATCGTGCTCGGCGCCGTGATGAGCACTGCCTACGCGTTGCCGCCGCAGGCGGTGGCGCCGGTGAAGCTGCCGCACGGCGGGCGCGGTGTCGACGGTCCGTTCTTTCCGGCCACGCGGGCGGCGCCGGTGTTGCCGTCGACCGGCGCGACGTTGCAGCAGCAGGCGCAGCAGCGCGTCGACGCGCGGCTCGGCGGCAACACCGTGCTGAGCAACGGCGCGGCCGTGACGAAGGCGCAGGCGCAGAGCAGCGGGCTCGGTTTCGTGTCGAAGCACTTCGACGAGATCGACGCGAAGCACACCGGCCGCGTGACGATGAGCGATGTGCGGCAGTTCATCCGGCAGCGGCAGGTGCAGGCGCAGCAGGAACAGCAGGACGAGTGATGTAGCAGGCAGGGTGGCGGCCGGCGCGGCTTTCCGTCGCGCGGGCCGGCTTCGTGCCTGAACGCAGGGGGGCGGGTGTAGTGGCGGGCGGTTTACGCCGTGCGTCGTTCGGACAGCCGATTCCACAGCATGCCGGAGCGGCTGCCGCTGCGGCAATACGCGAGCACCGGCTTCGGCAGCGTGTCGACCAGCGCGCCGAACGCGTCGACTTCCGCGTCGCCGATGCGGTCGCGTTCGACCGGCAGGTAGCGCGCGTCCATGCCCAGTTCGCGCGCGGCAGCGGCGATCTCCTCGAACGCCGGCTGATCCGCGCCTTCGCCGTCCGGCCGGTTGCAGATCACCGCACGGAAACCGGCATTGCGGATCGCCTTCAGGTCGGCCGGCGTGATCTGCCGCGACGCGGTGAAGCCGGTCGCCGCCGCCGCCCGACATTGCTCGATCGCCCGCGCGAAACAGGCGACCGCGAAGTCGACGTCCTGTTCCGTCGTGAAACGCCCGAAACTGATGCGCACGGTGCGGCCGGCCGTTTCCGCATCGAGACCGATCGCGGTCAGCACGTGGGACGGCGCGCCGCTGGTCGAATTGCAGGCGGAGGTGGACGACACGGCAAGCGCTTCGCCGAGCATGAACGGGAAAAAGCCCGGCGCATGTACCGTCAGGCTCAGCGTGTGCGGGATGCGGCGGGCCGCGGCTGCGTTCTGCGTGACGTCGCCGAGCGCGAACAGCGCGTCGGTGAGCCGCGCGCCGAGCGCCGCGATCCGGGCGGCTTCGCCGTCGAGTTTGTCGGCGGCGAGTTCGCATGCGACGCCCATGCCGACGATCTGATGCGTGGCGAGCGTGCCCGAACGCAACCCGCGCTCGTGGCCGCCGCCGTGGATTTGCGGGGCGATCCGGCTCGCGATCTCGCGGCGGACGAACAGTGCGCCGATCCCCTTCGGGCCGTACACCTTGTGGGCGGACATCGACATCATGTCGATGCCGAGTGCGCGTACGTCGATCTGCGTCTTGCCGAGCGCCTGCGCGGCGTCGACGTGGAGCAGCGCGCCGGCGGCGTGCACGATGCGGGCGATCGCGCCGATGTCGGTCAGCGTGCCGATCTCGTTGTTCACGAGCATCAACGACACGAGGCCGGTGTCGGGGCCGATCGCGGCCGCCACGGCGTCGGCGGTGATTTCGCCGTTCGCGTCGGGCGTCAGGAAAGTGACCTGCATGCCGTGCTTCGACAGGTTCGCCATCGTGTCGAGAATGGCCTTGTGCTCGAGGCGGCTCGTGATCAGATGGCGCTTGCCGGTCGCGTTTTCCGCATAGCCCTTCAGCGCGAGGTTGTTCGATTCGGTGGCGCCCGACGTCCAGACGATCTCGTCGGCGTCCGCGCCGATGAGGGCGGCGACTTGCACGCGGGCGTGCTCGACCTTGTCTTTCGCGAGCCGGCCGGCGGCGTGCGAGCTGGATGCGGGGTTGCCGAAGATGCCGTCGAAGCCGAGACAGGCCGTCATCGCTTCGATCACGCGGGGATCGGCGGGGGTCGTGGCTGCGTAGTCGAGGTAGTGCAGCGGGGGGGTGTCGCTCATGTCCGTCTCTTGCTGATTGCGTAGTGACGGAAATGATACGGGGGACAGAAGGGAAAAAGGATCCAAAGTTGGCTGAGGATTCAGCTCTGAGTGGAATTACGTTTTATCTGTTATGGGATTGGAGGAATTAATTTCTCCGCGGCTTCGCTGGCCGGAATCGTCGCGATTACGTCGCCGCATCGGGGCCGGGGTCGGTCGATAACCGGTGCGCATCCCGTACCCATGCCAGCAGCGCCTGCTCGTACTTCGACGGAATCGTGACCGTGAGCGTCGTGAGGCGGGCGGCGTTGCATGGCAGATCGAGATAGCGTCGCCAGGCTTTTCGCACAAGTTGCGACATCGCGGAGTGCGTCATGCCGAGTTCGGCGGCCAGCGCCCGTTGTGATCGGCCCTTCACGAAAATCTCGTGCAAGGCCCACTGGTTCAGCGGCTTGATCCGCGTGTCCTGCATCCGCAGCAGCCGGAACTGTTCGTCGGTCATGCGTCGGGGCGTCGGCATTCAGACCCGCCCCGAATGTTGAAGCGACGAGATCAATTCCGCGCCGCACGAAGTCTTGTGGCCGTCGAACGCGGCGGCTCCGCCTTCGATGTCGAAGGCCGGGTCGCCTTCGGCAATCGTGCAGGCGCCATGAATCGGACACGAGCACGCGTCGCCGATACGAGCGACCGCGCGCCCCATCACCGTGCTTTTTCGGGCGCCGGATTCGACCCGGCCGCCGTGGGTGTGCGTATCTTCTACCCGGATAATTCCCCGCATGGGATTCCGTCCTCCAAATGGTTTGAGGTCTGACGCGGCGATCACGTTCGGACGAAGCGATTTGCCGCGCCGGTGTGCGTCACCATGAATAGCCCTGCATGCCGTAATTTGTGTCGTGTCGGCGGCCCCACCACGGCAGGTAGGCATTGTTGCCGCCGCGTGCGCGGAACCAGTCCTTGTCGGGATCGATCGGCGTGAGCTTCGACGGTGGCCGGACAACGACCGCGACGGGATGCTCGGGATCGGTCGTGCCGGCGACGAGTGCGTTGCCGCCGAAGTGGTTGATCCGGCCGATGGCGAGCGCGACATCTGTCAGTGCGCTGCCGGTTCCCATGTCGCCAAGTAGGGCGGCCGTGTTGAATGTCTGTTTGCGGTGGTCGTATTCGGGGAGGGTTTCGGTCAACGTCTGCGCGAGGGTGGCAAGGCGCGCCGACGATGCGTCGCTGCCTTTACCTGCGTCGTGAACGATGTAGTCGAGGCCAGGGACCGTGATGCCAGCATTGCGTGCCGCTTGGTCGATCGTCGCCTTCCACGCCTGCACGGCGCGGGTCGTACCGGCCTTCCTCGGAAAATCGACCGTGTTGCCGGTTGCGGCCTTGCCGATCCACGCGAGCGGTTCGCGCTCGGTGTTGAAGGTCGGACCGGCGAGGAAGAGCGTGACAAGGTTCTCGTTGATCTGTGCATCCGTGGGCGGGAAGTTAGGTGCGTCCCAGTTCACTACCCAGACGCTCTTGTCGGGATTCGCCTGCAAATAGTCCAACGCGTTGCTCAATGAAGTGAATCCGGCGTTCGCGTCGCCTTGCGTGATTTGTACGTCGGGGAGCGTGTTGCGGCTCCACATCGTTGGAAAATACCGATTCCCGATCGAAAACGTCCTTCGAATCGAGTCCTGCAAGTAGCTTTGCGATTCGGCCGCGTCGAGTCGTTCCGGAATCGCAAGCTCGACACGGATGCCAGCCAACTCACGCCAGTTCTTTTTATCGTCAGGTTTGACCGTGTAGAAGTATTTCGCGTTGCTCGCGTAGCGCGAGTGAAGCAGCAGCGGGAACTTGGTCATGTACTTGCGATAAAAACCTCTGAATGTTTCTGCGCCTTCGTTACCATATACCAGCGCGCCAATCGATTGAAGCGTTGTAAAGGACTTCGGATCGGTTCGCACCATGTCGTCGTTCTTGTTCGGAGACGCGAGTCCTTGCGTCCACAGCAGTTGCCATTCGGTCGGGTAGTCCATGCGTTGCAACGGATTCAACCAAATGAGTCCGACGACCTGGGCAAAGAATGGCTTCGCCGGCTCTTCGACGGAGGGAGCTGCGTTCGCTATTGGTTCAGCGGCAGGTGCGGAATGCGCCGAGCGCATCATGGCCGTCGAGAACAGAAACGCCACAAGTGCCACCAAACTAGGGACAACTACAAATCGTTTCACCCCACCTCCTGCTGCTCTATACAACATCTACGTTCACATTTAACGCGCTGCCGTACCGGTGTGCATCACCATGAATAGCCTTGCATGCCGTAATTCGTATCGTGTCGGCGGCCCCACCACGGCAGGTAGGCATTGTTGCCGCCGCGTGCGCGGAACCAGTCCTTGTCGGGATCGATCGGCGTGAGCTTCGACGGTGGCCGGACAACGACCGCGACGGGATGCTCGGGATCGGTCGTGCCGGCGACGAGTGCGTTGCCGCCGAAGTGGTTGATCCGGCCGATGGCGAGCGCGACATCTGTCAGTGCGCTGCCGGTTCCCATGTCGCCAAGTAGGGCGGCCGTGTTGAATGTCTGTTTGCGGTGGTCGTATTCGGGGAGGGTTTCGGTCAACGTCTGCGCGAGGGTGGCAAGGCGCGCCGACGATGCGTCGCTGCCTTTACCTGCGTCGTGAACGATGTAGTTGACGCCGGTTGCCGCGATGCCGGCATTGCGCGCCGCTTGCTCGAGGGTCGCCTTCCACGCCTGCACGGCGCGTGTTGTGCCGACCTTCTGCGGAAAATCATGCGTGTTGCCGGTTGCGGCTTTGCCGATCCAGGCGAGCGGTTCGCGCTCGGTATTGAAGGTCGGACCGGCGAGGAAGAGCGTGACAAGGTTCTCGTTGATCTGTGCATCCGTGGGCGGGAAGTTAGGTGCGTCCCAGTTCACTACCCAGACGCTCTTGTCGGGGTTCGCCTGCAAATAGTCCAACGCGTTGTTCAGGGATGTGAATCCGGCGTTCGCGCCGCCTCGCGTGATTTGTACGTCGGGAGGCGTGTCGCGGCTCCACAAAGTCTTGGGTGACGGCGGGCCGATTTCGAAGTATTCGACAATCTCCTTGGTCAGGATAGCTTTGGCATAACCCGGTTCGAGCCTGACGGGTATGGCGAGTTCGACGTGAACTCCGGCGAGTTCGCGCCAGTCTTTTGAATTGTCAGGATTAACTGTGTAGAAGTACTTTGCGTTTGTCGCGTAACGCGTATGCATCAATCCAAGCGCCTCATTGATGTACTTGTGATAAAAACCTTTAAACGTCTCTTCCCCTTCATTGCCATATGCAACACCTGCTACTGATTGCAGCGTTGTGAACGACTTCGGATCGGTTCGTACCATGTCATCGTTCTTGTTCGGTGCGGCGAGTCCTTGGGTCCACAATAATTGCCATTGAGTCGGGTAGTCTTTACGCTCCAATGGATTTAACCAGATTAGCCCAACGACCTGTGCGACGAACGGCTTCACTGCTTCTTCCGCAGAGGATCCCGCATGCGTTACGGGTTCCGTTGCCGGTGCCGCGTGCGCCGGCCGTACCGTGGCCGTGGTGAACAGGAGCACCATGAGTGCCGCCAGGCTGGGCACGACGAAGAATCGTTTCATCCAATCCCCTATTTCCAGTTGTATCGGGTCCGGTTGTTCTACCTGCGCCATCAACGACGCCATGAGTACGGCCGCGATCATCCATGCCGCGACCGCAACGGCGGCACGTCTAGGCCATGTAGCGATCAGTGCCTTCATCAGTTGCTCCGAGAAACCCCGTCCTTCAGGACGGGGAGGAAAGGCGTGCTGTTAACAGGCAGCTTTTCCCACGGGTTAGGATCACCGGCATGATTCTTGTCTACCGCTACCGGGTGAAATCGCTCAACGGACTGCTTAACAAGCAGAGCCGTGCGGTGAACTACGTCTGGAACTTCTGCAACGACACGCAGAAGCACGCGCTCAAGTGGAACAAGAAGTGGCCGACCGGTTTCGACTTGAATGTGCTCACGACCGGCAGCAGCAAGGCGCTCGGCATCCACTCCGGCACGATCAACGCGACGTGCGAGCAATACGCGAAGTCGCGCAGTCAGCACCGTCGCCCGTACCTGCGTTATCGCGGCAGGAAGTCGCTGGGCTGGGTGCCGCTGAAGGGCCGCGACCTGAAGCGCGAGGGCGACGCGTTTCGCTTTGCCGGCAACACGTTTCGCGTGTTCAACAGCTGGCCGCTTCCCGAAGGCAAGATCAAGGACGGGACGAACTTTGCGCAGGATGCACGCGGTAATTGGTTCTTGAACATCGTGATCGAGATGCCCGATGTGCAGGCTCGTCCGATCCGTTCCGGTGTCGGCATCGATCTCGGCCTGAAAGACTTCGCCACACTTTCGACCGGCGAGAAGCTGCCAAATGACCGGTTCGGCAGGCGCGCGGTGGATAAGCTGGGGAAAGCTCAGCGGGCGCGAAAGCACAAACGACATATCGCGAAGCTGCACGCCAAGGTGGCGAACGCCCGTGCCGATTTCCAGCACAAGCTCGCGCTCGATCTGGTGCGGCGCTTCGATTACATCGCGGTCGGCAACGTGTCGGCCGCAAAACTCGCCAGAACCAGGATGGCGAAGAGCGTCTACGACGCGTCCTGGTCGTCCTTCCGGAACAAGCTCCGCTATAAAGCGATCGCGCACGGGGCCACGTTCGAGGAAGTCGACGAAAGCGGTTCGACCCAGTCCTGTTCGTCGTGCGAGCCGAAAGACAGCACGACGCGGCCGAAAGGTATCGCGGGACTGAGAATAAGAGAGTGGACCTGCAGTGACTGTGGTGCCGAGCATGATCGAGATACCAACGCTGCGTTGAACATTCTCCGATGCGGACGTGCATCGCCAGGTGTGGGAATCCTCTCCCTTTAGGGAGTGGAGGACGTCAAATCGCTCCCCCGACCTTCAGATAGAACTGACCTTCTCGTTCATCCACGATCGTACCGGGCATGTTTCCTTCGCTGTTTTCAGCGTGGACCCATTCATACAACGGCAATCTATCAAGCTCTCCTATTGTGAAATAGATTGCATATTTCCCGTTTGGATTGTCTTCTGGGATACCCGTGCCCATCCGCCAATCCGCCTCAATCCGTAGCGCTTTCATTTGCTTGGGCGTCAGATAGCAAACCCCGATCGCCACATCGTACGCAAGCGCCTTTTCGGCATGCTCCGGATTGGTCATCGTCGTGGAGTGATTTGTCGGGCTGTTGGTCGAGCCACGATCTAGCCAATCGACAATCTGCTGATCGCGCCATTCCTTGTAGCCTTCCGGCATTTCGCTCTTGCCGTCCTCGCCGATCACGTGGCCATCACCATCGAGCCATTCCGTATTCAGCGTTCGCCGCGCCTCCATCCGCATCAGCGCGCGATCCTCATAACGCTGTCCGGCTTCGCTCTCTGCCGTACCTTGCGCGACGCTGTCATTGTTCTTCGCCTTGTACTGATCGTAGGGATCATCAGCGCGCTTGTCGGCGTCTGTCTTGCTTGCGTCGCGCCATGCGGCCGGCGGATCGTTGCCTTCGTTGAAGTCGCTTGTCGCATTGCCGTCCTTCGTTTCGATGGGCTTGCCGAACCGCAACGCCTTCGGCGGGAACGGTTCGTCGAGTGCCGGAGCGTCCGCCACCACGCTCCAGCCCTTCGGCGGATTGGCGTTCACGCGGAACATATTCAATGCCGAGCTGATCTGGGTCACGAAAAACATGATCGGCGCGGATGCAAGCGTGGCCGCCACCCCGAACACGGACTCGTTTCCCTTGAGTGCACCGATGAGATTGAACTTGGCCGGCGGCGAAGGCGGATACCAGAATCCCGACGTCGTTCCCTCTTTGCCATGCCGCCAGTCATCCTCCCGATACCGATAGCGTTTCTGTACGCCAACCTTGAAGCCGGAGGCAAAGACGCGCTGCGTCAGCACGCCGGGGACACTGATATCGTTCAGCTCGTTCTCGTCGATGCCGCGCCAGCCGATGCCTTGAACCGTGACCGCCGAAATCACCTGATCGTGCGGACAGCAATACGCGGTGACGCGACCATACGTCGATCCGTTCAGGCCGTGGCGAATCCGATCCTCTTGCGCCGAATAAGACCGCTTGCTGGTCGGCGATACCCGTTCGTTGGCCATGTCTTCATCGATCTTGTCGGTGGAAAGTTCGTATGCCTTACGAGTGCCGATGATCGACAGAAACTTGCCGAATGTTTTCGTGCGCGCGGCGTAGGTCTGCCGTCCGCGACGACCGCTGCCGTCCCTGGTCGCGCGTTGCGACCAGGTATCCATGAACGTATCGGATGGATTTGGGCCATCTGCGCGCGCAAGACTGTACGGCGCATTAGCCAGTACGTAGGCATCCGCCACGCAATGCCCGCTACGTCCCCACGGATCTTCGACATCGGGCAGTGCATCGCCGAAGAACGCCGCCGTCAGGCCCACGATGTTGCCCTGGCTATGGCATACGACGGTAATCGGCACGTCGGCCTGCATGCGGCGAATCGACTCGATCAGCCTCGCGAGGCGCAACGCCGCGAGCACGCCATATGCGCGGGGCGGCGCGCGATACAGCGGCCGGTTGGTCGGGTTGATCCCCTGGACGGTCAACCACCCGGCCGCGCGGTCGTCGAGGCCGCCGTGCCAGAGATCGGGCAGACTCGCGCAACCGTTCGTGAACGGGCCGCCGCCCCAATAGTCCTTCTCGTTCAGGAAAATCTTGTCGCCGTACTCTTTCAGCTCTGCGGCGGTTGCCCGATAGCCCCATCGGAAATGAATGACGGGAGAGAAGGACGGGTCAGATTTGATGTAATTGCCGGACCAAAGCTTCGGATTCAGAAACCCGTCCGGCGTCACGCTTTCCGTGTACTTCGCCGGCACCAATTGCCCGGCGTCGATGCCGTGATACATCAATTGATCGTCCAGCCGGCCGAGCCGGCGATTCAGGCCCTCGCACAGCCCCTGCTCGGCGGCTTCGAACCATTCGCCTTCGGAGTTCACGCCATGGACGAAGATGACGATACCAGGCAACGGCATTTGCTTGATACAGATCAGCCGGGTGTCTTTCGTCCACATCGAGACGCCGTCGCTCCGACCGACGACGATCTGAGGTGGCTCCGGGCGCGGCGCAGCCGTATCGGCCACATCGGTCTTCGCGGCGTGCTCGTTGGTGCGGGCGCTCGCGGTCGGTCGAGAATCGAGAGATGAGTCATTCATCCGGACTCCTATGCTTTCGTTAAACATTCTTCTTGGCGAACTGCACCGCCAGCCTCTCGAACCGGTCGGTATCGACCGCCGGCAGTTCCCCGGCCGTGTCGGTCGTCAAACTCGACAGCGTTCCCGATGCCTTTCGAATCTGTCCTTCGAACCCCGGCACCGCGTTACCGTCCGTTGGCCGAATCAGCTTCGGGACGCGGCCGAGCGGACTTTGATCGAATGTCGGCAGGTCGACGCTCATGCTGGCGGGGCCGTCCCACGCATGACCATCGGATTTCACGGTGAACTTGCCGGGGCATCCCAATTCGATATCGCCACCATGCAGCTTGAGATACGCGCCGCCCGCCGTGACGAATACGACTTCGTCGCTCGCCGTGCCGGCCAGCCTGCCGTCGGCCGCGGTCAACTGGATGTTTTTGCCGGACTCGATTTGCGTGTCGTCGTGCTGCGATTGAAGGGTCACTTTCCCCTGATGCGCGATCGCCGATACGCCGTCGCCGTGCGCGAACATCGCGACGCCATGCCCGGCATGCAGATTGATTCGCTCGCCGCTCGTGATCTGCATGTGTTGCTGCGCGATCTGATCGATGTTCTCGCCCGCATACGTGACATGCGTTTTCGGCGTGACGTTCAGCGACCCCGCTTGCGCACCGAACGCCATGAACGCGGATGCGTCGCCGGTAGCGCCAGATTCCGACCCGCCGGGTTTCCAGTGACGGAAAGCGTTGGCGATGTTGTCCTGGCCGGCCGTGTCGGCGGATTGCCCGCCATGCTGGCCGGCGTAATCGCCGAGCGACTTGAACAACGCCGTGCATTGATCGAGCAAGTGAATCAGTTCGTCGCGATCGAGCTGACCGCCGGTCGCGTGCGAACGCGCATAGGTCGTCAGCAGCATGCCTTGGGCGGCGCGCAAGGCCGCAGCGGCGTCGGTGCGCAGCTCCGCGCCTTCGCCTCGATCGTCCCCGTGTCCGTCCACGCGCGGCTGCGTCAGGTAGCCGAGATTCAACTGGGTATGCGCATGTTCGCTTGCCAACTGCGCGGAGATTTGCGACGGCGTATCGTCCAGGCGAAGCTGGTTGTGCCGGCGGCCCTTGATTTCCCGCGTCTTGATCCCGGACACGTAGCGATTGCCCGGCAGCCCGCCGGTATGGCTGAAAGTCGCGGGCGGGTTCGCGCCGTTGCTCAACACGCCGATGATCACGAGACGGTCCGGATCGCCCGACAGGCTCCCCAGCAGGACTTCCATCCCGACACGCGGCAGGAACAGCGCGCCGAAATACTCGCCCGCGAGACTCGCCGCGACGCGAATCGGCGCGCTGTCGCCGGCCAGGCCGTTCGTGCCGGCGCCTTGCGCGTGCGCATGGTCCGCCGGATCCAGCCCGTGAATCTGCACCCGCACGCGGCCGGCCTTGTCGCAGAATACTTCCTCGCCCTGCGTGCCGACGATCGTGCCGGTCAGCAGGTGAACCGGCGGCACGTCGATCGCCGGATCGTAGGCGGGCTTCAGCGGCACACCGCGCTGCACGCACGTGAAACTGTTCTCGTAGCGCGTGTCCGTTGATCCCGATGCATCGGGCGGCGGGGCGGTCGGCGTCAGGTTGCGGCTTGCCGCGAATAGTCCGCTTGTGCGGCCCGACAGGTCTTTCGGCAGGTTGTTCCAGATGACGTGTCGAATCGACGTGACGACGAACCGACGACGATCGATCGACTTCATATCAAGTTCGGGGTCGCCCGTCAGCGTGAACCCGTGTCCCACCAGCATGTCGCGAACTGTGCCGATGCCGTCGAAGCGCGCGGCTTCGAACTGATGGGCCAGCATCCGGTCGTGCGCGATGCGCGCGTGATCGTTCCACGAGTCGCCGACGTGCGGGATGTCGATCGCGACGTCGGTCAGCAGGCGCGCAAGATCGTTCCCCGACTCGCCCTGGTCGAGGCCGGCGACGGCCTCGAAGTCGTCCATGCGAGCGGTCTTGTAATCCCACGACGGGCGGCGGACCTTGCCGGGCGACAGGCTCTGGTCGTACGCAAAGAGGGTGACGGTGTCACGTTGCTCGACGCCGGCGTCGCGCGGGTGAAGGCGGACGGTGCCCGCCGGTGCGTCCGGCAGACGATGCGGATCGTCGCAGAAGACGAGCGTGTGAATCGGGCGCTCATCGGCCACGCCGCGTCTTCCGTCGACCGGCGCGGCCTTTGCAAAGACCGTGATGCCTTCGCGGCGCAGCAGACGCCGGATGAAGCGTGCGTCGGATTCGTTGACCTGCCGCGTCAGCTCGCGTGCCGGATACCGATCGGCCCGCAATGCCGACAGGTCGAAATCGAACGCTCGCGCGAGTGCGGGGCTACGCTGTTTCCACTCGTTCATCAGCGTCGCGAGAATGTCCGGCACGCTGCGCGAGCGGAACAGGCGAGCGTTCGTGCGACGGTCCATCAGTGAAAGGGCGTCGCACACATGCAGCTGATAGACGGTCAGTTCGCCGTCGGATTGACCGGCTCGCACTTCGCGCACGATCGCGTTGATCGCCTGGATGTTGCCCCGATCGGTCGTCAGCCGTACCGATACGGGCAAACCGAGAAACAGCGCAGGCGGCAGATGATCGTAGGTCGACACGCAGGTCAGTTGCCCTTCGATGCCCGACATCAGTCCCTCGCGGATATCGGCGTGATGGAGCGCCAGCAGATGGCCGACTGCGCGTTGCGCCTGCCCGAAATGCAGGGAGACTGGACGCTTGTTCAGGTCGACCAGACCCGACGCAAAGTTTCTAAAAGTTGCTGCGATCGACATAACGACAATCTCGTTATTTTTTGTTCCGGATTCGGATGGGTTCGAATCCGCCTCTCAGGGTGGCAATGCAACGGCACTTGGGATTTCGGTGCGAAGAATAGCAAGCTATTTATAGCTTTAATTAATATTTTTATTTTGAGATGGGAAATATTTTCTTTTGAAACAATGGTTAATATTTGGTTGGTTTGAGTGATATTTTTGTTTGGATGAGAATGTGTCGAGTAGATTGTTCTGGATTGGTATTTGTCGTGCCTCGTTTTCCCATATCGTCGAAATGGGGGCTTTTTTGTCAGGACACGATTGAATTGGAGGTTGAAGATTCGGAATTGTCCTGAATCAAAATGAGCAACGACACGTCACGCTATTGAAATCGGTGCGAGCGGGGCTTGTGCACCGGCGCGCGGTGTGTAAGCCCGCCGATCGGATGCCGGAAAAGGCATCTTTCAACATACAAATTCGCCGCCGGATGGTTCGGTGGCGCACGTGAATGGCGGGCTGGATTCGGACGGAATCCGCGAGTCAGGCGATGGCGCGGGACGCGTTTGCGGATGGCCGATGGGCACCGCTGCTCGCTTTCCGTCGGTTGTTGTCGCCAAGGCAACACGGTAGTGTTGTGTTGGCCGTTGACGTGCCGCCGGGCCGACAAGGAGCCTATGGCGAGGCGTGCCGGCATCGGCGAATTTCAAGCGGCGGGTGCGTTGCCGATCGTTCCGCCCTATAGTGCTCGTCGTTTATCGATCCGCAAGCAATCGGGAGTTCGTCGTGTTTCACCGGAAATTCAAATTGGGTTGTTCGCGCTTCGCGTGCATCGTCGCCGTGACGACGATGCTGGCGCCCGTCGCGGCGCGTGCGGAGGGGGAGGCCGTCGGCGGCGCGACGCACGTCGCGTCGGCTGTCGATCACGACACGTCCCCGGCACGACCGATTGTCGGCGACGATCCGGTTGCCATCCGGGAGGCGCTGCAGAAGGTGCACGCCAGCACGCTCGCGCCTTCGTTGCGTGACCGGGTTCGCGGCGCCGTCGCCGGTGCCGCCGGCCGGCACGGCGCGAATCCCGACCTGGCGGCCGTCGGTCTGGACCGTGACGTGACCTTCGTGGTGCCGGTGCGGTACGGGCTGAGATACCGGTCGCGGCGGCAGTTGCTGACGCTGGATGTCGACCTGTTCGATGCGGAGCGCGACGGCCGGGACGGCATCCTGCTCAGCAAGGTGACGAAGGGGCCGCGCGGGCGCGGGCTCGTGATTGCTCCGGAAGCGAAGGCGAAAGGGTACGTCCAGCACGTCGACATCATCGAGCTCGACGCCGGACAAGGCAAAAAGACCACGGTTCGGAGCCGCATGCACCTTTCGCCCGCCGAGTACGCGCAAACGCATGGCGACTTCGCACTGGTTTTTTCCGGACGTCTGGTTCGGCCTTACTTGAGCGAACAAACCGAACATGCCGACCCGAGTATCGAGGAGCCGACGGACATTTCGACGCGGATCTCCACGGTGCACATGGATCTTCGTGACGTCTGGCTGGTGAGTCCGTCGAGTGGCGTCGTGGTGTCGAAGAAGCTGCGGTTGTCGAAGTAGGGGGTTTGGGCGGGCGGGTCGTGCAGGCGCGCGGAGAGGCCTTGGACGATATTTTTCCTGGTAAGTGAGCGGTAAGTCGACTGGTCCTACAGTAGCCCCGGTTTCGACCCTCGACACCAGGAAACGATTGTGAAAATTGCCGCTTGCCGCGCCCGCCCGTTATGGCTGATTGCCGCTTCATTCGCACTTTCATCTGCTTCCGCGTGGGCGGACGACGGCATGAGCCCGCCCGATCCCGATAACTCAGGGCTGACCATCCTCAACAACGCGACGAACGTCACGCATTGGGGATTGGGCGCGGGCGTCGGCATCGAGCCGTCGGCCTACAGGGGCGACGGCACCCGCGTATTGCCTTTTCCTCTGGTCTACTTCGACAACAAATGGGTGCAGGCCATCGGCACCACGGTCGATCTGAAAATCGGCAACTGGAGCGGCGTCAATGTCGCGCTGCGTGGCCAGTTCTCGCTGTTCGATGGATACAGCGGCTCGGATGCCCCGATCCTGAACGGCATGGAAAAGCGCAAGGGCGCGTTGTGGTATGGGCCCGCACTGTCATGGAGCACCGGCTTCGGCACGTTGTCGGGTAGCTTCCTGCTCGGCGGAAACAAGGGCGAGCGCGCGAAAATCGGCTTCGAGAAGGCGTTCGCGTCAGGCGCATTCTCGATCACGCCGCATGTCGGCGCGGAATGGCTGAGCAACAAATACGTCGACTACTATTACGGCGTGCAACCATCGGAAGCGCGTGCGTGGCGCGCCGCCTACAGCGCGGGTTCGGCCGTGAACGTGTCGGCCGGCACCCGTTTCGACTATCGGTTGACGAAGCAGCAGACGATGTTTGTGGACGTCGGCGTGTCGCGTCTCGGCGACGGCATCACCGACAGTCCGCTCGTCGGCAGGCGGTTCGTTCCCGAGGCCCGGATCGGCTACATGTATCGGTTCAAGTGAGTGCGAGCATGCCAAGAGTGGCGATAGTCGAGGATCACGAACGCCTGGCCGGCCTGTTGTCTCAGGCCTTGGCCGCGGCGGGCATCGAATCCGACCGGTTCGGCAATACCCGGGAAGCCGCTTACGGTATCGACCGGGCCGATTACGCGCTGCTGATCGTCGACCGCGGATTGCCCGACGGAGACGGCCTGACGTTTCTGCGCACACTGCGCGCGGCAGGCCGCATGATGCCTTGCCTGATGCTGACGGCACGCGACGCGTTGCATGACCGCATCGACGGACTCGAAAGCGGCGCCGACGACTATGTGACCAAGCCGTTCGAAATGACCGAACTCGTCGCCCGCGTACGCACGCTGATGCGGCGTCCGGCGCTGCTCACGACCCTCGTCGCATCGTTCGCGGATGTGACCGTGGACCCGCCGCAGCGCGCGATGCGCTGCGGCGACCGGACGGTGCTGCTGGCGCCGGCCGAGCTGCAGGTCATGCTCTGCCTGATCGAAGCCGCGGGCCGGACCGTCCGGCATGCGGTACTCGAGCATGCCGCGTGGGGGCTCGCGGAGGCGGTCACGCCGAACGCGCTCGAGGTGACCGTGCACCGCTTGCGCAAGAAACTGACGGCGATCGGCACAACGACGCGGCTCACCAATATCCGCGGCGCCGGCTTCGCGCTGCGGGACGCGTGACGATGCTTCGCCGCGTGTCACCCGTTGCTGCTCCCTGGTAAAAAAACGCCATGTTCCGTCATTGGATCCTGCGCCTGTCGACGCGTCTGTGGGTGACCAACGTCGCCGCGTTCGCCATCAGCCTGGCGCTGCTGTCCGTGCTTTCCATCTATTTTCTGGATCGATATCCGGAGTTCTTGGGAAGGCGCCAGCAGATGGAGAGCATCCGTCATATCGTGGACGGAATGCATTTCGATGCGGCCGGGCGCCCGGCATCCGTGCGATTGGGCGAGCATCCGGCGGTGATGTTCCGGCTCTTGCCGGCCGACGTGAAGTATCGCGTGCTCGATGCGACGGGGAAGGTGTTGCTGGCGTCGGTGCCTTCGAGCGACGATCGACCGTGGCTGACGGAGAACCTCGCGACGGTGGCAGGCAAGGTGCTGCCCGCCACGATCGACGGCAAGGCGTACGCGGTCGCGACGCAGCGCGCGTTGAACGGGAGCGTCGTCTATTACGTGCAGGTGGCGCACAGCAGGCAACTCGTCGATGCGCTCGTCAGGACGCGGATCGATCCGATACCGAGGACCGTCGCGTATGTGCTCGTCATCGCGACCGTCATTTTCGGACTGACGCTGCCGTTGACGATCGGTCACGTGCTGAAGCCGTTGCGGGAGGTATCGCGTGCCGCGCGGGAAATCGAGCCGCGCAACCTGAAGACGCGGCTGTCGTCGGCCGGGATTCCCAGCGAGATCAAGCCGCTGATCGATGCGTTCAACGACGCGCTGACCCGGCTCGAGAATGGCTTCGCGGTGCAGCAGCAGTTTCTGGCCGACGCCGCGCACGAGTTGCAGACGCCGCTCACGCTGGTCAGAGGGCAGATCGAGCTGCAGCCGGACATTAGCCAGAAGGCGCTTTTGCTTCGCGAGATCGATTTGATGGCCCGGCAGGTCAAGCAACTGCTGCATCTGGCTGAAGTCAGCGAAGCGCAGAACTTCAGTTTCGGTGATGTGAGCGGCGTCGACGTCGCGCGGGACGTCGTGAGCCTGCTGGCCGGCAAGGCCGATGCGAAGCAAGTGACGCTTCATATCGAAGCGCGCGATTCCGCGGCGCCGATACGCGCGGACGGCGGGGCGCTTTTCGTCCTGCTCAAGAACCTTATCGAGAATGCGATCAATGCGTCGCCGTCGGGCGGTGTCGTCGTGCTGACCGTTCTCGAGACGGCGATTCATATTGAAGATGAGGGGCCGGGTATTCGGCGGGAACATCTGCCGCTGCTTTTCGACCGATACTGGCGGGCGCCGGATTCGCGATATGACGGTGCGGGGCTCGGGCTGGCAATCTGCAGGGAGATTGCCGAGGCCCATCGATGGAAACTGACGGTCGATGTGCTGATGACGGGGACGCGGTTCAGTGTGTGGTTTTAGTCGGGGCGGTTGTCTTGGCTGGCAGCGCAAGCGCGACAGGGGCGCATGCGTGCGGGTATTTCGATCAGGCGCATCTCATTCGCGATTTTCATCGACTGCTAGGAAAGGCACCGGCCGCCTATCGTCGGGATGGCCGGCAGCGTCAAGGTCGGCCGCAGGCGCACGTGAACTGATTCCGGCCCTCGTGTAAGATGCGCACAACTTCGCCCGGTCTTGAGAGGGACCGGATTCTCGCGCCGCAGCGGCAATTTGCCGAACAACAACAAGGAAGCCACGAGAGATGCCGGGGATTTCCACTGAAGCCTTTTCTGTCTGGCACGCGATTCTGTCCGTTGCCCGGCATGCACCGTCGCCGCACAACGTTCAACCATGGCGCGTGCAACTGATTTCGGACGAATGCGCCGAACTGTTCGTCGATGGCACGCGTACGTTACCGAAGGAAGACACGACCGGGTCATTCCTGTTGTCCGCGATGGGCATGTTCATCGAAGCGATCGATCTGCTCGCGGCACCACACGGTTTGCGTGTCGAATGGCAGTTGCATCGCCCGGTACGGGAACTGGCGGCCGTCATGTCCCAGCCGACCCTGCCGGAATTGATTCCGTTCGCTGCGTTGCGGCTCGTCGCCAACCCCGGGGCGCCGAGCGAGGACCTGTCGGCGCTGATGATGGCGCGCCGCACGTCGCGCATTTCGATGGACCCGACACCGGTACCGGACGCGGCCGTCACGCAACTGGCAGCGCTGGCCGACGAATGGGGGCATCGCTATACCCATGTATCGGGGGCCGAACGGGTCGAGCCGATCATCGCCGCGAACATCGATGCCGTGTTCCACGACATGAACGTCGCGGATTACCACGATGAAATCACCGGGTGGTTTCGCTTCACCGAACGCTCGACGGCGCTGCATCGCGACGGTCTCGACTGGCGCTGCATGAACCTGTCGCGCGCGGAGTTCTGGCTTTCCGCGCATCTGTCGAAAATCCTGACGTTCAAGCCGACGCGTTTTTACTTCAGGCACCGGTATCGCGCGCAACTGGGCCACGTACCCGCGATCGGCGTGCTGAGCGGCGATTTCTTCAACCCGGAGAATGCGATCGAGTCGGGCCGTTTCCTGCTGCGCTTCTGGCTTGCCCTGACGAGCCTCGGGCTGTACCTGCATCCGTACGGCAACCTGGTCACGAACCCCGGCGCCGCCGCATGGTTCAGTGCGCACACCGGTGTCGACGGGGCATGGCTCGTCTTCAAGGTCGGCTACTCGCGTACACCGCCGCAAAGCCAGCGCAGGGCGCTCGCCGACATCCTTGTCGACGCGACGGTTTCGTCCCATTCTCCGAGATCCGCATGAATACGCTCCACCGTCTGTTTCTCGAAACCATTCTTTGGACGCTGTGGTTTCTTCGCCGGGTGATCAGTGTCGATGGACGTCTTTACGTGTTCCTCAACGCACCGGTGTTTCAACCTTATCTGGCCTATGTCGGCCGCTTGCGCGCTCGCGTAGCCTTCCTCAAAGCGAGCACGACGTGCCCGGCCTACGTCGAGTTCCTGAAGGCCGAGGGTTACAAGGCTGGCGGAAGATGGCGGCTATCGGACCTGCCCGCGATGACCAAGGAGAACTACATCAAGCGCTACTCGATCGAACAGCGCTGCTATGGCGGGGCCATTCCGAAGTCGGGCGTCGTCATCGACGAATCGTCGGGGTCCACCGGCCAGCCGAACAACTGGGTGCGCAGCGCGGCCGAACGCAGCGACGTCAAGCGCATCCTGCAACTGAACTATCAGTTGGTGTTTCGCGATTCCGGCAAGATGCTGCTGAACTGTTTTGCGCTCGGGCCGTGGGCAACGGGCATGAACGTGTCGATGTCGCTCGTCGACGTCGGGATCATGAAGTCGATCGGACCGGACAAGGCCAAGCTGATCAACACGCTGAAGCTGTTCGGGCCGAAATATCAGTACCTGATATTCGGCTATCCGCCGTTTATCCGCTCGGTAGTCGACGAATGCGATCTCGACCTGTCGCCTTATCACATCGATTTCATCGTCGGCGGCGAGGGCTTGTCGGAAGCGTTGCGCGATCATTTGCTGCGCAAGGCGAGCACGGTCATTTCGTCGTATGGCGCGTCGGATCTCGAGATCAACATCGGCGTCGAGACTCCGACGACGATCGGTTTGCGGCGCACGTTGCTGAGCCGCCCCGAATTGTGTCGTGAACTGTTCGGTCGCGATACGCCGCCGATGCTCTTCCAGTACAACGCGCTCGACTACGTGATCGAAACGAATACCGACGGTGAACTGCTGGTGACCATCGGCCGTCAGTCCGGTGCGGCGCCGAAGATCCGCTACAACATTCGCGATTCGGGCGGGACGTATCGATTCCGCGAACTGAACAGGCGCCTGTCGGCACATGGCATACGCCTGACGGACTTCGCATCGCGGACCAGCCACTTCCCGTTCCTGTTTGTCTACGGCCGCAACGATTCGAGCGTACCGTTCTACGGTGCGAAGGTTTTCCCGTCCGATATCGAGCAGGTTCTGTCCGCTTCCCCGACGCTGCACGATGCAATCAGCACGTTCCAGCTCGCCACCACCGAGGATGCGAACCTGACGAGCTTCCTGCACATTCATATCGAGCGTGCGTCGACCAGTGCGCCGATGCCGCTTGACGACGCAGTACTGCATGCCGAGATGTTCGAGGGTATGAAGCGCGTGAACCAGGATTTTCGTGAGGTATCGAGGCTGTTCGATCCGACGCAAGTGATCGTGCATGTGCACGATCACGATACGGGGCCGTTTCAGGGGCGCGATATTCGGATCAAGAACAAGTACATCGCGTGAGGGCGGGAGGGGGATGCGTTTGGGCAGCGTCGCTTCACGCCGGGTCATCCGGCGTATTCCCTTATCGCTCATCCCGGTCCGGCGGCCTCTACTGATTGTCCTCGGACTTGGACGTCGCCGGACTCCCCCTCTCGTATGAGGGCCGGATCGGTGGAGCCTTCCCACTGAAATGTGGCTTTCACCGGACAGCTTGTCAGCGGCCGGATTTTCGATATAATGAATCAACGTTCGGAATGTCGAACGTGAAAATTCAAGCATCCAGAGTCGGGTTTTCCGACGCCAACCTGCCCTCCCGGGCAAGGTGGACGCCCTTGAGGCGATGCGGCCGATCGACGGCAACGAAACGGGAGCAGCATGGCTGGCACCGGTTCGATAACCATTCATCCGGAGCAACCATGAGCCAAGTTTCCTCCGCTTCCCGCCCGACCGTCTGTGAAGACTGGTCGCATTTTCTTCCCGGTTTTACGTTGACGCACACGGTTCATCTCGTTTCGAGACGGAATCCGGGTATTGTCTCGACCGCGGCTGCTGTGCTCGAAGGTGAAACGGCGACCGTCGATCGGTGGGCCATCACCCGCTGTGGCGACGTTCTCGAACAAAAAATCGTGCTCGGTGAAATGACGGAAGGGCAAGCGGTTCGGCTGCGAGAGCGGCTGGCTGCGCTGGATGGTGTGCTCCGGACCAGGGTCGAGCATCATTTCGTTCGGGGTGGTTCGGCGGCGGCCGGACATGCGTCGGAGTCTTATAGCCGAGCGACGGATTTATCTTGTACTATCGACCAAACAGAATACAAACTATGACCAAATTCCACAGTGCTGATGCGACTTAGCGTGGCACCGCTGGAGCTCGTGGAGCAGAAGAAAAATGGGCTGGGGCTTTCGAAAAAGCATCAAGGTCGCACCGGGCATCCGCATTAATTTCAGCAAGAGCGGCGTCAGCACATCAATCGGCGGAAAAGGCTTCACTTACAACACACGGGGCCGTATCACTACAAGCATCCCTGGTACGGGGATTCGCCATACGCATTCGCTGAAGAGCGCCAAGCGAACGTCGAAACCGGTCAGTTCTGTTGTTGCTGGAAGCCGAAATTTTGGCACCAATGGCTTTGAACGCCTATCAAAGCGGGAGCAAGCGACGCGGGACTTCGTCGTGATGGTCAAAACACGCACGACTACTGCCTTGGTCGATTACTTCTTCTCGCACGGCGTGTACGTCGACACTGAAGACTTGAGCGAGGCGGTGACTCTGGAAGACCACCAGGGCTTCCTCGAATCAATTTCCCCCGAGTTCGAAACAACGACGAACGCAATCCGACTTGCAGTTGACATCGGCTCAATCTCGCTTGCAGAGAAAGAGAAGGCGATGCGTGCGGTGTACGAGATTGAAAAGAAGTGCGCCGAGCATCACGGGAACCTGAAAGATCTAAGTGACGCTGCATCTGCGTTGCTGGCGGCAGTGCGAAGCTATCCGGCAACGCCGTCGTTGACCGGATCGCTCATTGCCGGTCTGTTCGGCGCTTTCCTCATCCCAGTCGTGAACATCGTTGCAGGCTTTGTTGTTATCGCAATTGCGCTTCTCTATGGTAGTGGCAAGGCCTTGAGTTACTTTCGAGAGCGGGATGCTGCCCTGGCGCTTATCGAAGAACGAGACCAACACTTCGAATCGCTATTGGTAGCTGAAATCACTCCGCGCCCGGCGCTGCGGTCAACTCGCGATACCGTAAAGCCGAAAGTCATTGGATTCGGTATCACTGTACTTGTCGCTATGATCGCCGCTTTGGCAATGCACCTGTTGAAGCCGGAGGCAGCTGGGACGAACACCACGGCATCTTCGGCTCAAGCTACTAGCGACGGCGCCGTTTCTCAAGCGTCGATGGCCAGCGGAAGTCCGGCAGCTAGCAAATTCGCCTGGATGATCGGAAAGCCGTCGTATGAAGTTGTGAACGATCACCGCTTCAAGGCTGCGTTCGGAAGCGTATCTCGTGCAAGCTGGAAAAAAATATCAGACCGTCTTATGGTGGGAAGTCAATCTGGAATTGAACTGAAAGACGGGTTCCTCGTTGGAGAGGGGTGCAAAGCTCATCAGTGCAGCTCTGAGAAAGCCGTGTTTGCCATCAACGAGAGCACCGGTAAAGGCGTGCTTATGATGATGGAAACGTCGGACAATACTCCCGTTTTCACGACGTACGGAGCCGCGAATGTGTCTATCGAGGGGACGCCGTTGGCCGGTTGGAAGCAACAGCAGATTGATGAATACCCGTTTTCGGCAAGCTCGGGGTCGGGGCAAGGCGCTCAAACGACCGCAGCTCTGTCCGCGACCTATCCGACAAGCTTCGACTGCTCGAAGTCTCGTTCGGACGCCGAGCATCTGATTTGCAATGACGCTGCGCTGGCTGCTGCTGATGTCGAGTTGGCTGACATCTACACGAAAGCCAAAGCTGCTGTAACAGACCAAGCTGCTTTTCGCGAAAGAACGCGCGGGCAATGGAACTATCGGGAGAGGAAATGCCATGACAGAGAATGTCTCGTACGATGGTACGCTGACCAAAAGAATGCGTTAGGCGAAATCGCGGCAACAGGTGTTGTCGGTCCGTAATTTGTCTATGGCTGGACTAGAGCAAACAGATAGCGTCAGATCGTCTGACTCAGTTTGGCCACAAAGAGCCATTCACCACCGCGTAGTTCGGTCATTCAGTTTCCAGTTCCGCTTTGCAATCGACCATTCGATCGATAAAGTCGAACGCTACCTCACAATCAAAGCGATCGCAGCCGATTCCCGAGCCTCGTTCCTTTTCTGGTGGGGATTGGGGCGTCACTCAATCGGTGGTGACGGCAGTCTGCCTCTATTTCCGACACGGCCCTCAAGTTTCGATCTTTATTGTCGTTAACGATATGCCATCGAGGCAAGGCATATGGATAACAGGATAACAAATTGAAATCGCGCTACCCACTTATTGCATCGGCACTGACCTCGGCGCTTGCCGGATGCGCCATTGCCGTCGCTCCACAGTATGCGGAGCCAACAGGCGGCGATACCGCCTTACTAACCTTCGCGAAAAACGATTATTTTTTGGTTTTGCCTAGCATATTCGGAAATGCATCCAATTGCACGGACCGAAATCGCCTACCGGCGATACCTAACAATGGCGATGTAACTCGAACAGTTGTCGCGGGACAACCACTGTCGATCTCACTCTTGCGCGCTCGGGATTACTTCTCGGAAGCATGCACTCGCATTCTGACCTTTACGCCGGAGAGCGGTCATCACTATACCGCCATGATAAAAGGATACCGAAACGAGTGCCGCATCGAACTTTCGGATGCGGGAGCCTTGAGTGAAGAATCGACGAGCACCCAACCCGTCCAGTATGTCGATCGAAAAGTACTCCGACCATTCCTCGAAAATGGTGCGTTCTGCACCGAGTGATGCGACGGGAGTCGGTTGATCTTCACAACGTTAAAAAGTCATCGCAGTCTGGCCGGGCAACTCCCGGCCATTTCCCCTCTAACGCGTGCGATGCGCGCTCTGCTGCGATGTAACGCTCCGCCGACCTGATCTGACACTAGCCGAAACTGAATCGAGGCTTTGTAATCGAAATTAATGCACCTGAGCACACAATAAGAGCGCGAAGCCCCCCTCACTCCACCGTCACCGACTTAGCCAGATTCCTCGGCTTATCAATATCCGTCCCCCTTGCCAGCGCAGCGTGATACGCGAGCAGTTGCATCGGCACCGTATGCAGGATCGGCGACAACGGCCCGTAGTACTCGTTGAGCCGAATCACCTCGATCCCTTCACTCGGCACCAACCCACAGTCCACATCCGCGAACACGAACAGCCGCCCATTCCGCGCACTGACCTCATGCATGTTCGACCTGAGCTTTTCAAGCAGCATGTCATTCGGCGCAACCGCGATCACCGGCATTTCATTGCTGACGAGCGCCAGCGGCCCATGCTTGAGCTCCCCCGCCGGATAAGCCTCCGCATGAATATAGGAAATCTCCTTCATCTTCAGCGCGCCTTCCAACGCGATCGGATAATGCATCCCGCGCCCGAGAAACAGCATGTTGTCGCGTCGCGCGAGCAACTCCGACCACGCCATGATCTGCGGTTCCAGCGCGAGCACTTTCGACATCGCATCGGGCAGATGCCGCAGCGCCCGCAGGTGTTTCTTCTCCTCGTCGTCACTCAACCGCCCGCGCACCTGCGCCAGCGACAGCGTCAACAGGAACAGCGCAACGAGCTGCGTCGTAAACGCCTTCGTCGAAGCCACGCCGATCTCGACCCCCGCACGCGTCACGAACTGCAGCGCACATTCGCGCATCAGCGCACTCGTCGCGACGTTGCAGATCGCGAGCGTGTGCATCATCCCGCTGCGTTTCGCGACGTGCACGGCCCCAAGCACATCAGCGGTTTCACCGCTCTGCGACACCGCAACCACCAGCGTGCGCGGATTCGGCACACTATCGCGATAACGAAACTCGCTGGCGATCTCCACGCTGGCCGGCAACTTCGCAATGCTCTCGATCCAGTACTTCGCGGTCAGCGCCGCGTGATAGCTGCCGCCGCACGCGAGCAGCAGCACCGAATCGACGTCGTTGAACACACGCCACGCGCCGTCGCCGAACAGCTCGGGCATGATCGACGAAACGTCGAGCAGCGTATCGGCCACGGCCTGCGGCTGTTCGAAGATCTCCTTCTGCATGTAGTAGCGATACGACCCGAGATCGGCCGCGCCGCTATGCGCGGCGACGCGTTGCACCGCGCGCTCGACGCGCTGGCCGTTCGCATCGACGATCCAGTAGCGATGCAGCTGGATATCGGCGACGTCGCCGTTCTCCAGATAGGCAATGCGATCGGTGATGCCCGACAGCGCAATCGCGTCGGACGCCAGAAAATTCTCGCCTTCGCCGACCCCGACGACGAGCGGCATCCCGTCGCGCGCGCCGACGATCCGGTGCGGCTCGTCGCGGCACATCACCGCGATCGCATAGCTGCCGCGCAGTCGCGCCACCGCACGCCGTACCGCATCGAACAGATCGCCGTCGTACAGGTGGTCGATCAGGTGCGCGATTGCCTCGCTGTCGGTCTGACTCGCGAATACATAGCCGTGCGCCTGCAGTTCCGCGCGCAGTTGATCGCAATTCTCGATGATCCCGTTGTGCGACAGCGCGATGCGCGCATTCGCGTCGCTCGGCGAGAAGTGCGGATGCGCGTTGAGCGTGACGGGCGCGCCATGGGTGGCCCAGCGCGTATGCGCGATTCCCGTGTAACCGGACAACGCCAACTCGGCGATCTCGCGCTGCAGGTTGGCGACACGATCGACGCTGCGGGCGCGCGCCAGCGCGCGGTCGCGGTAGACCACGACGCCGCACGAGTCGTAGCCGCGGTATTCGAGCCGTTTCAGGCCGTCGACCAGGTTCGGCAGGATGTCCCGCTGGGCAACCGCCCCGACGATTCCACACATATCGCGCTCCGTAAATGTCCTGTCTGGATCAGTGAGAGCGATGGTAGAGCCAGTGAAATGGAATTAAATTTCAAAAAACTGCAAAACATGAAATTGACGGATGATCGTTTATCATGTTGAAATTAAATTTCACTTTCTGACCGGAAGGAGTGCGCGATGGCCGGCATCACCCTCGACGACCTCGACCTGCGCATCCTCGCGATCCTGCAGGACGACGCGTCGGTATCGAACCTGCAACTCGCCGAGCGCGCGCTGTCGTCGCCGCCCACCTGCATGCGTCGCGTGCGCCGGCTGACGGAGGCTGGCGTGATCCGTCGGCAGGTCGCGGTGCTCGATCCGGTCGCGATCGGCACGGGCGTCACCGCACTGATCGAGATCAGCCTCGACCGGCAGACGGCCGAAGACTACGACGCGTTCGAAGCGTACGTGTGCGCAGAGCCGGCCGTCACGCAGTGCTATCGCGTGTCGCCGGGGCCCGATTTCGTCGTGATCGCCGATCTCGCCGACGTCGCCGAATACGACGAATTCGCGCGGCGGCTGTTCACCGGCGCGTCGAACGTCCGCAACGTGCGAACGTTTTTCTCGACGCATCGCGCGAAATTCGAAGCGAACGCGCGGGTCGCGCATGCGATGCGCAAGCGCGCGTAGCGTGAGGTAACCGCGTCGTTCGTCCCGCATCACGCAGTCGGGGCCGCTTCCGCCAGTTGCAGCGGCTTGCCGTATCCGAAGCAATGCGCGGGCTCCGGAAACACGCGCTGCCGCACGTCGTGCGCGTACTGACGGATCGCGTCGCGCATCACCGCGTTCGCATCCGCGTAGCGCTTCACGAAGCGCGGCGTGTACGCATCGAACGCGCCGATCATGTCCTCGGTCACGAGCACCTGCCCGTCGCACGCGGGCGATGCGCCGATGCCGATCGTCGGGATCGTCAGCGTTTCGGTCAGGTGGCGCGCGAGCGCTTCGGCGGTGCCTTCGATGACGACACTGAATGCGCCGGCCCGCTCGGCCGCGCACGCGGCGTCGAACACCTGCGCGGCCGAACGCGGGTCCATGCCCTGCGCGCGGAAGCCGCCCGTCGCGTTGGCCTGCTGCGGCATGAGGCCGACATGCGCCATCACCGGAATGCCGCGATCGGTCAGGAAGCGGATCGTGTCGGTCATCTCGCAGCCGCCTTCGAGCTTCACGGCCTGCGCGCCGGTTTCGGCGAGGAGCCGCGCGGCGGAGCGATAGGCTTGCGCGGGCGATTCCTGGAACGTGGAGAACGGCAGGTCGACGACGACGCACGCCTGCGCGGCGCCGCGCACGACGGCCGCCCCGTGTGCAATCATCATGTCGAGCGTGACGCGCAGCGTATCGGGCATCCCGTACAGCACCATGCCGACGGAGTCGCCGACGATGATCACGTCGGCCACGTCGTCGACGAGTTTCGCCATCGGCGCGGAATACGCGGTCAGCGACACGAGGCTGCCGATGCCTTTGGTCGAGCGGATCGCGGTGACGGTCTTGCGGGTGATGCGGGTATGAGCGCTCATGGGCGGAAGCCGTGTGAAAAGGGGAGCCGCCACGGTAGCATCGCGCTCGTTCGTGCAATGACCTTCGGAGGACGTCTTATGTTGCTGGCGGGACAACCCGGCGACCCTTACGCAGTGCCGCCGATGGCGCGCCTGCCGAGGCCGCTGTACGTGCGTGCGTTCGGGATTCCTCGCAACGTGAGCGTCGACGCGCACAGTCATCCGTGGGCGCAACTGATGTATGCGACGAGCGGCGTGCTCGAGGTGACGACACCGTCGAGCCGGCAACTGCTGCCGCCGCACTATGCGATGTGGATTCCGCCACACGTGCCGCACGCGGTGTCGACACGCGATTGCGTCGCGTTCCACAGCCTGTATCTCGACGCAGCCATCGCGCGCGGCGACGTGAACGACGATTGCACGATCCTCTGCATGACGCCGCTGCTGCGCGAACTGGTGCTCGCGACCGGCGAGTTGCCGGTGAACTACGACGAGACGGGGCCCGACGGTGCGCTCGTGTGCCTGATCGCGGACCGGATCGCGCGCATGCAGCCGGCGCCGCTCACGGTGCCGCTCCCGCGCGATCCGCGCCTGCTGAAAATCGCGCGTGCGCTGCACGCGGCGCCGGGCGATACGCGCAGTCTCGACGAATGGGGCCACCAGGTCGGCGCGACGCGGCGCACGCTGTCGCGGCTGTTCCGGCAGGACACGGGGCTGTCGTTCACCGAATGGCGGCAGGCCGTGCGGCTGCTCGCGTCGCTGCCGCTGCTCGATGCGGGGGCACCGATCGGCACGGTGGCCGCGCAACTGGGTTACGACTCGACGTCGTCCTTCATCGCGCTGTTCCAGGCGAAATTCCGCGTGACGCCCGGCGCGTATGCGAAGCGTGAAGCGCGTCGGCCGGTGTTGAGCGTGTGATGCGTTCCGTCGATCAGAACGCGAGCGCTTGCTGCACCGGGTGCCGGGCATCGCGCGAAAACCCCGCGCCTTCGAGCGACAACAGCGCACGCTTGCGGTCGATGCCGCCCGCATAACCGGTCAGGCTGCCTGACGCGCCGACCACGCGATGGCACGGCACGATGATCGACACCGGATTGCGGCCGACCGCGCCGCCCACCGCGCGCGCGCCGCTCATCGGCAATCCGACGCGCTCGGTGATGTCGCCGTACGACACGAGTTCGCCGAACGGAATCGCAAGCAGTTCCTTCCATACGCGTTGTTGAAACGCGGTGCCGCGCAGGTGGATCGGCACCGAGAACGTGTCGCGCGCGCCGGTGAAGTACTCGGCGATTTCTTCCGCGACCCGGCGTGCGACCGGCGACGCTTTGCTTGCGTCTGCATTCGCATCCGGCGCGATCACCAGCGACGGGTAGTATTTCTGCCCGACGAAAAACAGACCCGTCAGCGCATCGTCTTCGATACGGATGGCGATGTCGCCCAGCGGGCTCGGAATTAGGTGAGCGGGAGTCATCGCGAGGTTTCTCCATGAAGGCGCTACATCAGGCCCTAGAACAAGAGCAGGCCAAAGCTTGTTGTTGCGAAAAGGATAAGGGCTAGGCCAACAAACGCCTTTCGCGGTGCGACCGTATGAATTAATCTTGCCGCGGCAACCGGAAGCAAGACAAATGCGGCAGAAAGAAATGCAGCCGGCGCAGCAAGCAACCACGTGAGTATGTAGTAAATCAGAAAGAATGTCGTGAAAATGAGAGAAAGACATCCTCCAATTGCAATGGGATTGGTTAGGTGCGGAACATGCAAGCCGAGAGGAATGGAAATTTTGTAGAGAGGTTGGGTAAGGGCTGTCAAAAATGGGGTTTCGAAGAATGTATCGAATATTCCTAGAATAACCGGGCCAAATATCATCAACCCCACCTGAGGCCGTATGCCAGTGAGCGCATTCTTGTGATCGATACACCATTTTATCGAGAACCAGCCGAACATGCTTACCATGCCGATGCTTGACAGATAGCCAGCTAGTAATCGGTTTGGTCCGACAATTTTTGGGAGAATAAAGAAACAGGCTATCGATATTATCGAGATATATCGATAGAATTTTCTCAATGCATTCAAGCCCTCTCTTACTTTGATATCTTTCAGGCGGGCATTGAAGCTTCCATAGCCATCTTCAAGGTGAGCAACGAAATCATTGATCTTCTGATTCTGGCGTGCCATGTCGCCCGCTAAATAGAAGCAGGAGAGAACCTGAACGCAGGTTATCAAGAATTTGAGCATGGTGGAAATATTATGTTGTTGTGATGTTCAGGGCTGAGGTCGCAGATGAGTATACTTGATTGGTTGATGTTTTTGTGTCGATTGATATGGGAAAGAATAATAATTGATCGACAAGGAGAATCAATAAATTGCGCTCCGGCCCGACATGCCGAGCATGCGGCATTTGCGTGTCAGACCGGCCTTCGCGTTTTACGAATCGCAATTGTCCAGGAGTTGTGTGCCCGAGCCGCAGGTTGCCGCCAGTCGCAGTCCGTGTCCCGGAAAACGATTGATTCCCCGTACGAAACAGTCGTCTCTTTTGCCGCGACCAATTTGAGATGACTCATCGAAATCCCCGACTGACACGGTACCGGCACGCGGCCTATCCTTTGAAAAACGTTTTCCAGATTGGTTGGTGAAAAGGGCCCGTGCGTCAGCGCGTGGGCCGTTCGCCCCGGCGCCGGTCGCCGGTCAACGAACTTCGTGCGGCGCGACGGGCGCGACCGCGCATCGGAGACATTCATGCCTTCTGCCGTCGTCGGCGCGGTGCGCGCGGCCGCCAGCCGCTACCGCTGGACCGTTTGTGCGCTGCTGTTTTTCGCGACCGTCATCAACTACATGGATCGGCAGATCCTCGGCCTGCTCGCGCCGATGCTGCAGCACGACATCGGCTGGAGCCAGGTGCAGTACGGCCGCATCGTGATGGCGTTTTCGGCGTTCTATGCGCTGGGTCTGCTCGGCTTCGGGCGCATCGTCGACTGGCTCGGCACGCGCGTGTCGTACGCGGTTGCGATGCTGGTATGGAGCATCGCCGCGATGCTACACGCGGCGGTCGGCTCGGTGACGGGCTTCGCGGCCGTGCGCGCGCTGCTCGGGATCGGCGAGGGCGGCAACTTCCCGGCCGCGATCAAGACGACGGCCGAATGGTTTCCGCGCCGCGAACGCGCGCTCGCGACCGGCATCTTCAACTCGGGCGCGAACATCGGCGCGGTGTTCGCGCCGGCGATCATCCCGGCGATCGCGGTGGCCTACGGCTGGCGCGCGGCGTTCGTGATCATCGGCGCGATCGGCATCGTGTGGCTCGCGGTGTGGCTGGTGATGTATCGCACGGCCGACACGCGCGCGCTCGCCGCGGAATACGACGAGCCGCGCGACGAAGCCGAGGCGCTCGACGCGGCGAACGCGAACGCCGGCGCGCCACGCTGGGGCGAACTGATCCGCAAGCGCGAGACGTGGGCCTTCCTGGTCGGCAAGTTCCTGACCGATCCGGTGTGGTGGTTCTACCTGTTCTGGCTGCCGAAGTGGCTGAACGAGTCGCGCGGGATGGACATGCAGCACATCGGTTTGCCGCTCGTCTGCATCTATGCGCTGACGACGGTCGGCAGCATCGGCGGCGGCTGGCTGTCGTCGATGCTGCTGCGCGCGGGCTGGAGCGTGAACCGGGCGCGCAAGACGGCGATGCTGATCTGCGCATGCTGCGTGCTGCCGATCGCGTTCGTGTCGCAGGTGCAGAGCCTGTGGATCGCGGTGCTGATCGTCGGTCTCGCCGCGGCCGCGCACCAGGGCTGGTCGGCGAACCTGTTCACGACCGCGTCCGACCTGTTCCCGCGCCGTGCGGTCGCGTCGGTGGTCGGCATCGGCGGGATGGCCGGCTCGATCGGCGGCGTGCTGTTCTCGGAAGTGATCGGCCAGGTGCTGCAGCGCACCGGCCACTACTGGGTGCTGTTCGCGATCGGCGCGTCGGCCTACCTGATCGCGCTGGCCGTGATGCACGTGCTCACGCCGAAGATGAAGCCCGCGAAACTCGATGCGTGATGGCGTATCGGCCAAGCGACAACGCCGCCTTCGGGGCGGCGTTTTCAGTTCGGGGACGTGACGCGCGTCGCGATCGCGTCAGCCGGCCGACGCCGTCGACGCGCGCATGATCAACCGCGGCTCGAACGTCGAATAGCTCGCGTCGGTGCGCCCGGCGAGCGCGTCGATCAGCTTCTGCATCGCGAGCTCGCCCATGTTCTCGCTCTGGATGTCGACGGTCGTCAGCGCGGGCGCCGCGTATTCGCCGTACGGCACGTTGTCGATGCCGGCCACCGACACGTCCTGCGGCAGCCGGAAGCCGAGCGACGCGGCTTCCTTCATGAAGCCGAGCGCGATCAGGTCGTTGTAGCAGATCACGGCCTGCGGGCGCTGCGGCCCGAGCATCACGCGGGAGCACGCGCGCTCGCCGGCCTCGGCGGTCGGCGCGTGCGCGTCGTGCACGTCGAGCGTGAGCCCCGCTTCGGCGAGGCAGTCGCGCGCGCCCTGGATCCGTTCGTCGTTCACGCGCGCGGTGCCGAAGCCGAGATACGCGATGCGCGTATGGCCGAGATTGAGCAGGTGGCGCGCGAGCATGTAGGTCGACAGCCGGTTGTCGATGCCGACGCTCGGAATCGGCAGGCCGGGGCTGCGGCGCAGCAGCACGAGCGGCTTGTTGAGGTCGAGCATCCAGCCGGCTTCGTCGTCGGGCATCCGCGTGCTGACGATCAGCCCGTCGACGCGCTGCGCGAGCGCCTCGATCAGCGAGCGTTCGCGCGCCTGGCTCTCTTCGGTATCGACGAGCAGCAGCGTGTAGTCGTGCTGCAGCGCGACGCGGTTCGCGCCTTTCACGACGTTCGTGAAGTGCGGGTTGCTGATGTCGAGGATCACGAGGCCGATGGTGCGCGTGCGGCCGGTGATCATCGAGCGCGCGAGCGGGTTCGACCGGTAGCCGAGCCGCTCGATCGCCTCCTTCAGCCGTGCCTCGACGGTCGGCGAGAAGCGCTGCGTGCCGTTCACGTACTTCGATACCGTCGCGACCGACACGCCGGCTTCCGCGGCCACGTCGCGGATCGTCGAGGAAACTTTTTTCATGCGAAGGGTAACGTTTTCGTTCGATAACGCCCGATTGTGGCAGAAAAAGCCGGCGCGCAGATCGCAGCCGATATCGGGAAAGTGCGGATGGCTGCGAGCAGCTTCGACCATTGACGCTCGGCGTCGCGTCCGCGTATAGTTGGAAAACGTTTTCCGTCTTAGGTCAGATCCAAGGAGATTCGATGAACGCCTCATCCCCCGCCGCGCGCAAACCGTTCGGCCGCCTGCTGCTGACGGGCGCGGCCGGCAACCTCGGCCGCCAGTTGCGCGGCGCGCTCGCCGACTGGGCCGACGTCGTGCGCGTCAGCGACATCGCGACGCTCGGCGACGCGGCCGCGCATGAAGAGCTCCGCGTGGTCGACCTGGCCGACCGGCCGGCCGTGATGGATCTCGTCGACGGCGTGGACGCGATCGTCCACCTCGGTGGCATTTCGGTCGATGCGCCGTTCGACGATCTGGTCGGCGCGAACATCACCGGCACGTACAACCTGTACGAAGCCGCGCGCAAGCACGGCGTGAAGCGCGTCGTGTTCGCGAGCTCGAACCATGCGATCGGTTTCCATCCGGTCACCGACGTGCTCGACGCCGATGCGCCGCTGCGGCCCGACAGCCTGTACGGCGTGACGAAGTGCTTCGGCGAATCGCTGTCGCGCTACTACTTCGACCGCTTCGGGATCGAGACGGTGTGCCTGCGGATCGGGTCGTCGTTCGAGGTGCCGAAGAACCCGCGCATGCTCGTCACGTTTCTCAGCTATCGCGACTTCATCGAGCTCGTGCGCTGCTCGCTGCTGACGAACCGCGTCGGGCACGCGATCGTCTACGGCGCGTCGGACAACCCGGTGAAGTGGTGGGACAACACGAAGGTCGGCTTCCTCGGCTTCCGCCCGCGCGACAGTTCCGAGCAGTTCGCCGGGCTGTTTCCGGTGACGGCGCCGACCGCCGAGTACGACGATCCCGCGCAGCGGTTCCAGGGCGGCGGGTTCGTCGTCGGCGAGCCGATGGAGCGGAAGGCGTCGTAAGCATCGTCGGCGTCGAGCCTCAACGCAGAATGTCGGTCGCCTTGTGCCGCTCGTCGACGCCGTCGATCAGGATCAACGGGCCGCTCGCGTGCCGTGCGCGCAGCGGCTGGATCTGCCGGTACGCATCCGATTCGTACCATTCGCGCGCGGTGTCGAGATCGGGAAACGCGATCGCGATCAGGTCGCCGCGCCACACGCCTTCGCGCACTTCGGGCCGTGCGCCGTGAATCACGAAATGGCCGTCGTACGGCGCGAGCGTGCCATCGATCCGTTCGAGGTACTCGACGATGTCGTCGCACATGTCGACGTCATGCAGGTGGGCGATGGCGTAGGCGGTCATGGCAGGCTCCTTGTCGGGATGCGGTTCGAGAGTCGATGGAGCCATGATCGCGGCGCGCGCGGCGCGCGTCGATTACCTGCGACGTAAGCAAATCGCGACGACCGCGTTACATCGTGCTTCAGGCCGCGTCGCGCATGGATCGACGGGACGGTGCCGTGCAATTCCGCATCGCAATCGATCACGCCCGCTTGCGCGCCGGCCGCACGACGGGCAAGGGCTCCAGCGGCTCGGCAGCCTGCTCGCACAGCCGATCGAGCATCCGCTGCGCGGCACCCGCGCAATCCTCGCCGGCCGGCTTGTTCTCGATCTCGTCGATCAGCGCTTCCAGATGCTGCCGGTTCTGCGCGAGACGCCGTTCGAGCAGCGCGATTTCGTCGACCTTGTGCCGCAGCGCGACCAGCAGCTGATCGTGCGGCCATGCGCCGAGATCCGGCGGCAGCACCGCACGGATCTCGTCGAGCGAGAAGCCCGCGCCCTGCGCGCGGTCGATGATCGCGAGCCGCGTCAACGCTTCCGGACCGTACTCGCGATAGCCGTTCGCCTGCCGGCGGGCCGGCTCGAGCAGGCCGCTCGCCTCGTAGAAGCGGATGCGCGACGCCGCGAGGCCGCTCGCCTTCGCCAGTTCGCCGATTTTCATGGTGGGCTCCAAAAGGGCTTGACCTTAAAGTTGACTTTAAAGTTATCGTGGGCCATCGTCAATCGAGGACCTGCCACCATGAATCTGTTTGCGCCCCTCACACTGCCCAACGGGGCGGTGATTCCGAACCGTCTGGCCAAGGCCGCGATGGAAGAAAACATGGCCGATGCGGACCACGCACCGTCCGACGCGTTGCTGCGCCTGTACCAGGCGTGGGCCGACGGTCAGGTCGGGCTGATCCTGACCGGCAACGTGATGGTGGACGGCCGCGCGATGACGGGACCGAACGGCGTCGTGCTCGAAAGCGACGCGCATCTCGACCGATTCCGTCGCTGGGCGCAGATCGCGCGCTCGGGCGGCGCGCACGTATGGATGCAGATCAATCACCCGGGGCGGCAGATGCAGGCGGCGCTCGGCCAGACGACGCTCGCGCCGTCGGCCGTGCCGCTTGCGATGGGGGCGCTGTCGAAGCAGTTTCCGGTGCCGAAGGAAATGACGGCAGCCGATATCGCCGACGTGCAGCAGCGCTTCGTGCGCGCCGCGCAGCTCGCGGAGCAAAGCGGTTTCACCGGCGTGCAGGTGCACGCGGCGCACGGCTATCTGCTGAGCCAGTTCCTGTCGCCGCTGACGAACCGCCGACAGGATCAATGGGGCGGCAGCATCGAGAATCGCGCGCGCCTGCTGCTCGATATCGTGAAGGCGGTGCGCGCGACGGTGTCGCCGGCATTCGTCGTCGCGGTGAAGCTGAACTCGGCCGATTTCCAGCGCGGCGGTTTCAGCGCGGACGACGCGAAGCGCGTGGTCGAACTGCTGAATCCGCTCGGCGTCGATCTCGTCGAACTGTCGGGCGGCAGCTATGAAGTGCCGGCGATGCAGGGCGAGGCGCGCGACGGGCGCACGCTCGCGCGCGAAGCGTATTTCCTCGAATTCGCGCGCGACATCACGGCCGTCGCGCGGATGCCGCTGATGGTTACGGGCGGTATTCGGCGCCGCGCGGTGGCCGAGCAGGTGGTGGACAGCGGCGTGGCGATGGTCGGCATCGCGACCGCGCTGTCGATCGACCCGAACCTGCCGCGCGACTGGCGCGCCGGCAAGGACAGCGCGCCGGTGCTGCAGCCGATCCGCTGGAAGAACAAGGCGCTGGGCGCGCTGGCGAACATGGCCGTCGTCAAGTTCCAGCTCGCGCGATTGAGCGAAGGGCGCCGCACGCACCCGCAGGTGTCGCCGCTGCGTGCGCTGGTGCGGCAGCAACTGGCCGCGCAATGCCAGACGCGGCGCTACCGGAAGTGGATGGCGGGCCCGCGTGCGTGACGGGCGCGGGCGGGCTGGCAGCGGCGCGACCGGACACTGACCGGCCCGCCGCCGCGCACCCGTTGCGCGCCGGCGCGCCGCATCAGAACCGGTAGTTCGCCAGCACCTCGAACCGCCGGTCGTTGCCGAGCAGATACTGCGTTTCGTTGTAGTACGCGGACTGCACGTAGCGGCGATTGAACACGTTGTACGCGCGGGCGGTGATCGTCGTGTCCTTGCGCGGCTTCCATGCGAGGCCGAGATCGACGGTCGTGTACGACGGCATCACGAGCTGGTTCGCGGTATCGGCGAACCGCTTGCCGACGTATTTCACGCCTGCGATACCCGTCCAGTCTGGCGCAAAGCGCCAGCTCACCCACAGGTTCGCGAGCCGCTGCGGCACCGACACCGGCACGTTGCCCGCGCGCGACACGGCCGTGCCGCCGGACGACTGCTGGAAATCGTCGTATTTCGCGCGCAGGATCGACACGTTCGCATCGACGCGCCAGTCCTTCGCGATCTCCGCGCCGACCGTCGCCTCGAGCCCGCGCGACGACTGCTGGCCGACCTGGATCGACTGGTTCGGGTTCACCGGGTCGGCCGTCAGCAGGTTGCGCTTCACGATCCGGTACGCGGCGAGCGTCCATTCCGCCTTGCCGTCGAGGAACGACTGCTTCACGCCGATCTCGATCTGCCGGCCGGTCGCGAGCGTGAAGTTCGCCTTCGACGCATTCAGCGACAGCAGCGAGCTGACCGGATCGGCCGCGACCGAATACTGGCCGTACACGGCGAGGCCGGGCTGCACGTCGTACACGGTGCCGATGCGCCAGCCGGTGTTCGCGAACACCTTCGTGAACGCGCCGCCGTTCACGAGATCGTCGCGGTTCACGCTCGCGTGGTCGTAGCGCAGCCCGCCGATCACCGACCAGCGCGGCGTGATCTCGAGCCGGTTCTCCGCGAACAGCGCGTACTGGTTCGACTGGCTGCGGTACTTCGGAAACGTGCCGGCCGTATTGATGAAGCTGCCCGGATCGAAGTCGAACGGATCGACCGTCGACGTGCCCGCATACGGCGAGTTGTTGTCGTGCTGGAACGTCGTGTGGTTGAACTCGACGCCCGCCGAAAACGTGTTGCGCATGCCGAACAGCGCGCCGCCGACGGTGGCCGTCGTCACGTTGCCGTATTGCTCCTGGTCGTGAAAGATCTCGGTGTAGCTGCTGCGCCGGACTTGCGCGCTCGATGGCAGGTACGTGTAGTACTCCGCATCCTTCCAGTGACGGTTGCTCTTCATCCGGTAGAGCGTGCTCGTCACGTTCAGGCTGTCGCTCGGCTGCCAGTTCGCCGAGACGGTCGCCCAACTGTCGCGGAACGCGATGTCGGCGTCGCCCACGTTGTAGTTCTTCTTGTCGAGCCCGCGATCGCGCGCACCGTTGACGAGCGGCACGCCGAAGTACTGCATCGGATGCATGAAGCCCTGCGCGTACGACGCCGTCACGAACAGGTCGGGCGTCACGTCGTAACGCAGCGCGCCGGAGACCGACAGGTTGCGCGAATTGCCGTGATCGACCCAGTTCGACGATCGGTTGCCGCTGATGTCGAAGCGGTACGACAGCCTGTCGTTGATCGCGCCGCCGCTGCCGAACGCGGCCCGCGCGGTGCCTTCGGTGCCGCCGCCGACCTGCAGTTCGTTGCGGATCGGCGTGCGTGTCGGCTTCTTCGGGACGATGTTGATCACGCCGCCGATCGCGCCTTCGCCGTAGATCACCGAAGCGGGGCCGCGCAGCACGTCGATATGGTCGACCGACCACGTGTCGAACGGGAACGTGACGCCGATCGCGCCGTACGGGCGCACGCCGTCGTAGAGCTGCGTGACCGACGACGCGCCGACGAAGCCGCGCGCGGCGAGCTCCGAGTTGCCGTTGCCGGGATGCGGCGACGCGCTGATGCCGGCGGCGCGGCTCACGGCGTCGATGATCGAACGGTCGCCGCGCGTGTCGAGTGTCGCGCGGCTGATCTGCTCGACGCTCGCGGGCGTTTCGAGCGACGACAGCCCGAGATGGCTGCCGGTGTCGAGCGGTTGCATCAGCGCGGGCGCCTTCTGCGCGTCGACGCGAATCGGTGCGAGCGTGGCGCCGCTGCCGTCGACGCCGTTTTCCTGTGCGTGTGCGTGCCCGGCCGGCGACAGCGCCGCGAGCACGGCAGCAGGCAGCATCAATCTGAACTTCATTGCTTCGGTTTCCTTCGAATGGGGGAAGCGCTTGCGTCGGTCACGCCGCGGCGCGTGCCGCGCGGCCGAACAGCAGCCGGTCGAGCAACCAGACCGCGACGATCGTCAGCCCCATCAACGGGAACACGATGCCGAGCAGCACGAGCCCGGCGATCCAGCCGCGCATCGGCGGCGCGCCGCGTTCGCGCGACGGTGCGCCCAGCGTCCGGGCCGGGCGGCGCTTCCACCACATCACGGTGCCCGTGACGGCCATCGCGGCCAGCCCGAGCGACAGCACCGCGCAGAGGATCTGGTTCGCGAGCCCGAAATAACGGCCCATGTGCAGCGACGTGCCGTACGACACCGCGCGCGATACCGCGCCGTAGTCGTCATAGCGGATGTCCTTCAGCACGGCGCCGCTGTACTGGTCGACGTAGATCGTGCGTTCCGCCTTCGGGTCGGCCGGAAAGTACGACGCGGTGAACACGCCGTCCGCGCCGGCCGGCAGCGCGAGCGTGTAGCCGCTCGTCACGCCGAGCCCGGCGACGATCGCGATCGCGCGGCCTAGCGGCAGCGGCGCGGGCGTCGGCGCGGACGTTGAATGCGGGACGGGCACGTTGCCGACCGCCCACGGCGTTTGCGGCAACGGCAAGTCGTCCATCACCATCCCGGGCATCGATTCGTCCGATTCGTGGTGATGGCCGGACGGGATGGCGGCCGGCGCACGCGCAGTGTCGGCCACCGCGGCGGCGCCCGGGCGCGTCGAGCGCACCGACGCACCGCCCCACGCGCCTTCCGGCGCGCCGAGGTTCACGGTCGCGGCGAGCGCCTTGAAGTTCTTGCCCCACGAGCCCGACCACGGCAGCCCGGACAGGATGAACGCGATCGTGCCGGCCGCGAGCCAGATGCCGGCCGTCGCGTGAATGCTCTTCCACAGCGGCCGGCCGCGCAGCGACAGGTCGGGCTGCAGCGCGCGCCCGACGCGTGCCGCGCCGCGCGGCCACCACAGCGCGATGCCCGTGCCGATCATCACGAGGGTCCAGCAGGCGGCGAGTTCCATCAGCAACTCGCCGGTCTTGCCGAGCAGCAGCTTGCGATGCAACATCCGGTCGACCTGCATGAAGCGGTTCTCGACGCTCAGCGTGCCGAGCACGCGGCCGTCGTACGGGTTCACGTACACGCTCTCGCGGCTGCCGTCGCGCAACCGGAAAACGTACTCGGCGCTGCGGTCCGGCGCGGCGGAGACTTGCACGGAAACCGGCGTCGCGCCGGCCGGCATCGCGGTGCGGGCGCGAGCGAGCAGCGTGTCGGCATCGAGCCGCGGCGTCGCGCGCGGTTCGACGACCAGCCGGTGCGGATACAGCAGCGGCTCGATCTGCGGCTGGAAGCAGTAGAGCGTGCCCGTGATCGCGAGGATCACGAGGAACGGCATCACGAACAGGCCGGCATAGAAATGCCAGCGCCAGAGCGTCCGGTAACCGGCGCTGGCGGAACGGGCGGGCGAGATGGCCCTATCGACGATGGTCGACATGGTATGAACTCCTCGGGTTCGTCGAGCGGCGGGGCCGGCGCGGGCCGGCGGCCGTCAACGTGCGTCGCACCCGCGTGCATGCGTCGGCGCGGCAGGCGGCACCGCGCGCTGCGCAAACGGGGCGCAGGGCGGCGTCGCCCGCGCGACGCGGGCATGCGGGTGAACGCGTGAATCAGGTCGGGCGAAACGAACGGCGTGAACGCGCATGCACGGCGACGTGCATGCGTCACAGGACGGAACGTTCAGCAGAACCGGGGAGGCGCGCGGGAGGGCGGGCGATCGTCGAATATCGATCGCACGAAAGGAGGGCTGTAGAAGTGAACGCGGAAGCGCCGCGGCGCCGCCGCGGGAAACAGCAGCACCAGCAGCACGAACGACGCGAGCGCGGTGAACAGCGCGGCGCCGAATGCGCACAGGCCGTCGCCGTCGCCGGAGGACGCGGGCTTGTCGGCGTGCGCGTCATGCTTGAGTGCATCGACGAGCGCGAGCGCATCGTTGGCCGGCGTGATCGGCGCGCTCGCGTCGAAGCGGGCGGCCAGTGCGGCGCCGGCGACGATCAGCGGACCGCGGCCCGAACACAGCACCACCGAGCCCGCCTCCGGACCGTCCGGATCGAGCATCACGGCGCCCGACATCAGCGCGCGGGACAGCAGCGTCACGAGGAGCAACCCCCACAGCCACTGTCGCGCGACGCCTGGCCGGAGCAGGAAGCGGCGAAGTGCGTTCATGGCGCGCGATTGTACCGCCGTTTGCGCGCAGGAGCAGGCGGGCCGTGCGTGTGCGGAGGCGAATCGCGCCTGGCCGGCGTGGCCGCAAGGGACGTGCGCGGCCTCCGGTCCGTTGCGCCGGCTTACACCGGATACGCGTCGTCGACCTTCAGGTTCGCGAGCCGGAACAGCGTGCGCAGTGTCTGCGGATGAATGTCGCGATGCGCGGCGAGCGACGTCAGCATGAAGTCGAGCACCTTCGCGTAGCGCAGCAGCACGAGGCAGCGCGCGAGATCGGGCGTGCGGCCGCGCATGTCTTCGGCGAGCGTGACCATTTGCGTCGACAGCGTGTGCGCCATCTCGAGTTCCATCTGCTGTTTTTCGGTCCAGTCGGGCAGCGGCTGTTCGAGCACCTTCGCGAGGAAGAGCTGGAACGACGAATCGGACGAGTTGGGCTGCGCATCCATGGAGAGCCTCGTTGCGTGTGCATGTCGTACGGGCGGATCCGGGGAGCGCCCGAGGGTGAATTCATGTCCGCGCGGTAACGGGCGCGGCTTCTGCCCGAACGGAATGCAGATTCCGTACCAGCGCCGCCGCGCGATTGTTGAGTAATGTTGAGCCGCGATCCGGCATCGCGCGGCGAGTCCCGTCGGGACTGGATCGCGCAGGCGATCGAAGAGCGTGTCTATCGGCTGCAGGCAGACGGTATTGGACGCCGGAAGCGGTGCGACGATGCGAAATGCTTCACGGATGTAACGTAACGCGGGCATCGGGCGCGTCGCGCGTTTCTGCCGGCGAAAGGCCGCAACGGCGCGTGCCGGGTGGTTCGGCCACGCCCGTCGTGCGTTCGCCGACGGGAAACGACTGCATGGAGCGCCCGCCGCCGCATCGCGCGAACCGGCGGCGAATGCGCCAGTTGTTTCAAAACAGAGACGGTCCGGGCGTGGCGACTGGTTGCATGGCCACACAACTGGCCCAGCGAATTGCCGTGCAATTGTCCATGGGCAGACGGCGCAGGTTTGCCAACAATCTCCCGATCGTCTCCGCGAGCTTCGACATGAACGTCCACGCCTTCTTCTCCGCCAACCTGTTGCTTGCCTACACCGCGTATTTCATCGGCACGGCCAGTCCCGGGCCGAGCAATCTCGCGATCATGTCGGTCGCCGCGAACCAGGGCCGCAAGGCGGCGTTCGCGTTCGCGCTCGGCGTAATGTCGGGGTCGATGTTCTGGGCGACGGTGGCGGCGCTCGGCGTCTCGGCCGCGCTGCTCGCGTGGTCGAAGCTGCTGGTCGCGATCAAGGTGTTCGGCGGGCTGTACCTGCTGTGGCTCGCGTTCAAGTCGGCGCGCACGGCGTTGTCCGGCCCGCCGGCGGCAGCGGCGAACGCCGCGCGCGAGCAGCGGCTGTCGCGCTTCTACGTGCGCGGCGCGATGCTGCACCTGACCAATCCGAAGGCGATTCTCGTGTGGGTGTCGATCGTCGCGCTGTCGTCGAACGGCGCGGGCGGCGCGCACGGCGCCGTCGTGCCGGGCTGCCTCGCGATCGGCTGCCTGGTGTTCGGCGGCTATGCGCTGGTGTTCTCGATGGACGGTGCGCGCCGGTTGTACGTGCGCGGGCGGCGCGCGATGGAAGCGTGTCTGGCTGTCGTGTTCGGGGTGGCGGGGTTTCGGCTGTTGGCGACGAACGTCTAGCCGACATGTGCCGGCATCCCTCCGCCGCACCGACGTGCGACGGAGGCGCCGGCATCGATCAATACCGCTTCAGAAAATGAAGCCCGTATTGATGAACTTCGAGTGGTGATCCGACACGATCGAATCGAGCAGCTGCTTGCTGCTGTCGGTCTGCTTCGCCGCGACCATCGAGCGGATCGAGAACGCGCGCAGCGCATCGCTCACCGACAGCGTGCCTTCCGCCGAATCCTTGCGGCCCGCGAACGGGAACACGTCGGGCCCCCGCTGGCACTGGCAATTGATGTTCACGCGGCATACCTGGTTCACGAGCGGATCGACGAGCGCGCCGATCTGCGCGGGATCCGAACCGAAGATGCTGACCTGCTGGCCGTGTTCCGACGTCGTCACGTAGTCGAGCGCGGTGTCCACGTCGTCGAACGGCGCGACCGGAATGATCGGCCCGAACTGCTCCTCGCGGTACAGCTTCATCCCTTCGGACACCGGATACACGACGGCCGGGTAGAACAGCGTCTTGCTGAACTCGCCGCCCTGATGGTTGACGACCTGCGCGCCCAACGCCCTCGCGTCGTCGATCGCGTCGGTCATGTACGCGGTGCGATGCATGCCGGGCAACGGCGTGATGCTGACGCCCTTTTCCCACGGCATGCCGATCTTCAGCTGTTCGAGCGCGGCGGTGAAGCGCTTCAGGAATTCGTCGACGATCGAGCGATGCACGAGCAGCATCTTCAGCGCGGTACAGCGCTGGCCGTTGAACGACAGCGCGCCGAGCAGGCACTCCTTCACGGTGAGGTCGAGATCGGCGTCGGGCAGCACGATCGCCGCGTTCTTCGCGTCGAGGCCGAGGATCGCGCGCAGCCGGTGCGACTTCGGATGCTGCTTCTTCAGGTGATCGGCGACCTTGCTCGAGCCGATCAGCGCGAGCACGTTGATCTTGCCCGACGCGAGCATGTGCGGCACGACCACCGCGCCCGGCGCGTAGATCGTATTGATCACGCCCTTCGGGAACGCGTCGCGGAACGCTTCGAGCAGCGGCTCGAACAGCAGCGTGCCGTATTGCGGCGGCTTGAACACCACGGTATTGCCCATCAGCAGCGCGGGGATCAGCGTCGCGAAGGTTTCGTTCAGCGGATAGTTGTACGGGCCCATGCACAGCACGACGCCGAGCGGCGTGCGGCGGATCTGGCCGATCGTGCCTTCCGCGATCACGAAGCGCGAGTTCGCGTTGTCGAGCTCCTTCAGCGCGTCGATCGTCTGCGTCATGTACGTGACGGTGCGGTCGAACTCCTTCTGCGAATCGGCGAGGCTCTTGCCGATCTCCCACATGATCAGGTTCACGACGAGTTCGCGCTGCGCGACCATCCGCTTGATGAAGTCCTGCATGCACGCGATGCGCTGCTCGACCTTCATCGTCGGCCACTCGCCGCGGCCGGCGTCGTACGCGCGCACCGCGGCGTCGAGCGCCGCGTCGCTTTCCGTTTCGCCCATCACCGGGTAGCTGCCGATCTCGACCTGCTCGACGCTGCCATCCGCCTGCCGCACGCACACGGGCGACAGCACGGTCTTGGTCGCGCCGTCCCACGGTCGCAATTCGCCGTCGACGAGCGACACGCGCTGGTGAATCGGCGAAGCCAGCCGGAATTCGGCGGGGATGTCCTGTAATGCGGGAAACAGGTGCTGCAGGGAGGCGGAATCGGGCATGACGGTCTCGTTTGACGGGGTGTCCGGGAAGGACGGGCGATGCGAATCCTGAACGGAATGATCCTCGATCCTGAATCGGCATCATGACGCGCACGCGAGCGCGCGTCACGCACGAACATGGCCGATTCAACGAATGGAACCAGTTCCATTTAAAAGGAACGTGGCGACGAATGCAACACAGAGGGAATCGTGTCGCAATTACCGTAAGCATTTGGAAAGACTGTTGCCGAATCGCCGGTATAACAGCTTGAGTGCAACCGCAAACGTTTTACTTCGGCAGGATTGAGCGGATAATGGCCCGACGCGGTGAGGAAAAAAATGCAGTGAACCTGAGAGCAGACGTAGTGAAGAACAGAAGAAGATCCGCCGCGCCGCCGATGCGAGGTCGGCTGGCCGGAGCGCCGGGCCGGGGTTGCCCGGTCCGGCGCACACCGGACTATTGAATCCGTCCCGCCTGCTTGTCCCGATCCTTCGTGATCCTTCCCAGCTTCTCCGTCGCCCTCCCGAATCCCGCCTTTTACCGATCGTTGCCGCATGAGGCGACTGATCCAATGCTTTCTTTTTCATTGCGATTCGGGCCGCCAAATGGCCTGAATAGAAAGGCATTCGTCAGGAATGCGGGGCGCGATAAGCGTTCACGTTGCGGGCAGGCGACACGATGAAAATTAATTAAAAACACGAATCATTCTCGTTTATTATTTCGCCGCATTACGGGCCGTGACGGGGCGTCACGGCTTTTTTCGTGCCGGTTGCGCCGGCCGGCAGCGATACGCGCCGGCCGTTCGCCGTTTTCTTCACCCCCTTCCACGTTCACGATGAAACTCAACACGAGCGCGTGCCATGCGCTTCTGATCGCCACGTCGCTGGCCGGCGCCCGCACTTCGTTTGCGCAGGCGGCCGACGCCGCGGCGACCCTGCCCGCGATTTCCGTCAACGCGGCCGCCGAGCATGCGTCGTACGACGGCGGCCATTCGCGCGCGGCGACCAAGACCGACATGTCGCTGATGGACGTGCCGCAGACCGTGAACGTCGTGCCGCACGCGGTGATCGAGGATCAGAACGCGACGTCGCTGCAGGACGCGTTGCGCAACGTGCCGGGCGTCGGCTTCTCGGTCGGCGACGGCCAGCGCGACCAGATCACGATCCGCGGCTTCAACAGCATCACGGACCAGTACGTCGACGGCATTCGCGACGATGCGTTGTACTACCGCGACCTGTCGAACGTCGATCGCGTGGAGGTGCTGAAGGGGCCGGCGGCCGTGCTGTACGGGCGCGGCTCGGCGGGCGGCATCGTGAATCGCGTGCTGAAGCGGCCGCAGGCGAACCCGGTGAACGACGTGGGCGTGACGCTCGGCACGCGCGGCGAGCGGCGCGGCGAATTCGACCTCGGGTGGAACCCGAACGACGCGGCGCGCTTCCGCATGACCGGCGCGGCCGAGAATTCGAACAGCTTCCGCGACCAGTTCCAGCTCAACCGGCAGGCGATCGCGCCGTCCGCGCAGTTCAAGCTCGACCGCGACACGGTGCTGAACGTCGAATTCGACTACCTGCACGACCGCCGCACGTCCGACCAGGGAGTGCCCGCGTATCGCGGCCGGCCGGTCGACGTGCCGATCAACACGTACTACGGGTCGGCCGACGGGGTGAACAGTTCGTACAACGACGTCTCCGCGAAAAGCGCGACGGTGTCGCTCGATCACCGCTTCAACGATTCGCTGTCGTTCCACGGCGCGATCCGCGCGTACGACTTCTCGCTCGAGCGGAAGAACTACGTGAACTACGAGCCGATCAAGACTGCCGCGCACCCGGTCGTCACGCTCGACCAGTCGACGCGCCAGCGTACCGATCACGGCATCGACGGGCTGTTCGAACTCACGCAGAAGACGTCGCTGTTCGGCATGCGCCACGAGCTGCTGTACGGGCTGGAGCTGTCGCAGCAGCAGAAGTTCGACACGATCTACAGCGTGACGAAGGTCGCGACCTACGATCTCTTCAATCCGCAGCCGGTCGTCCTGCCCGGCGTGCCGACCGGCACGCGTGCGAAGACGAACGCGTCGACCGTCGTCGGGCTCGCGGGCGTCTACGCGCAGGACCTGATCTCGCTGACCGAACACTGGAAGGTGCTCGCGGGCCTGCGTTTCGACTACCTGAACCAGATCCGCCACGACTACACGTCGTCGAACGTCAATCTCGACCGTACCGATCATGCGTGGAGCCCGCGCGTCGGGCTGATCTACGAACCGCTCGACTGGCTCACGCTGTACGGGTCGTTCAGCCAGTCGTTCTCGCCGCTGGCCGACACGCTGATCAGTTCCGGCGCGTTCTCGAACGGCGCCGCGCTCGCGCCACAGAAGACCACCGCGTATGAAGTCGGCTCGCGCTTCGACCTCGGCGGCAAGGCGACGGCCAGCGTCGCGCTGTTCGACATGCGCCAGACCAACCAGCAGATCGGCGATCCGGCGAATCCCGGCTACGCGCTGCCGATCGGCACGCAGCACGTGCGCGGGATGGAGCTCGGCTTCACCGGCGAGATCGCGCCGAAGTGGTCGGTGTATGCGGGTTACGCGTACCTGAACGGCACGGTGGACGGTTCCGCGCAATCGACGGCGGCCGGCCTCGCGGTGTCGAGCAACACGCCGGGGCTGATGCCGCGCCACAGCGCGAACCTGTGGCTCAAGCGCGAGCTGCCATACGGCTTCTATGCGGCGGCCGGCATGCAGTTCCAGTCGGCGCGCTATACGTCGGCGAGCGATCTCGTCACGCTGCCGTCGTTCACGGTGTTCAACCTGGGCGCAGGCTATCGCAGCAAGAAGGTCGACGTGACGCTCACGCTCGACAACCTGTTCAATCGCCGCTACTTCATCTCCGCGCACGGCAACGCGGACCTGTACAACATGCCCGGCGATCCGCGCACGCTGACCGCCACGGTGAAGTGGCACATGTAACGCACGCGGTGCGCGACAATGCGGGTCTTCGTCACGATGATCCGCACTTCGCTGCCCATGATCCGCCCCGCGATTGATGTCTCGAGCATGACCGGCCGCGCCCGCGCGCTGTTTTTATCTTTGCTGGCGTGCGGCCCGCTCGCGGCCGGGGCGCAGACGATCCCGGCGGATGCCGAGCCGGCTTGCCATGCGATGCAGATCGACCGGACGATCACGCTGTCGGGGCGTTACGCGCTCGACTACGGCGACGAATCGATCGGGTCGGACGTGTGGTTCGAAGAGGACGACGCATCGGCGCGACGCTTGCCCGCCCGCTCGCAACGCGCGGGCGTGATCGTTTTCACGAACCAGCACGAGGCGAGACGCGGGCTACGGCTACCGGCCGTGCAACCCCGCGGCGTATGCCGGTTCGACGGGCGTGCGACGCTCGTGATCCGCGATCTGGAGACGGCGTGTCCCGGGCTGGAAACGCCCGATCGTGCGCGGCTGGTGAAGGTCGTGGCGGCCGACGTGCCGTCGCGACACGCATGCGCAGCCGCCGCGCGATGACGCCGGTGCGACGCCGCCGTTACTCGACGTCCTCGTCGTCTTCCTCATCTTCCGCATCGGCGTCGTGCGCATCGCGCTCCGGCGCCGCATACGCGCTCGCCTGTTCGAGCAGCCAGCTGCGGAACGATTCCAGCGGCTTGCTGTGGCTGAACTCGGTCGGATACACGAGGTAGTACGCCGAATCGCCGACGGTTGCCGCATCGCACGGCACGACGAGGCCGAGCTGCTGCAACTGTTCCTCGACGAAGAACTTCGGCACGAGCGCGACGCCGAGCCCGGCCGCGGCCGCGCTGATCAGCATCGTATGCAGTTCGTAGCGCACGCCCTGCATCGTGCGGATGTCCTCGACGCCGTGCGTCTCGAACCACTGCGCCCACGCGCCGGGGCGCGTCGTCGAGTGCAGCAGCGGATACGCGAGCAGATCCTCGACACGCTCGACCGGCCCGTTCAGCAGCGCGGGCGCGCAGATCGGCACGACTTCCTCGCCGAACAGGTAGTCGGACGACGTGCCGGGCCAGGTCGGCTTGCCGTAGTGGATCGCGGCTTCGAAGTGCGTGTCCTCGAACGAGAACAGGTCGGTGCGGCTGCCCATGTTCACGCGCACGTCCGGCGTGCGGTCGTAGAAGCTCTTGATGCGCGGAATCAGCCAGTGCGACGCGAAGGTCGGCAGCACCGCGAGTTCCAGGTAACCGCCGCCGCTGCCATGAGCGATGATCGACAGCGTGTCGCGGTCGAGCGCTTCCAGCGCGCGCCGCACCTGCGTGCCGTATAGCTTGCCGGCGCGCGTCAGCACGACGCGCTGCTTCACGCGCGCGAACAGCCGCACGCCGAGGCTCGCCTCCAGCGTCGCGATCTGCCGCGACACCGCGCTTTCGGTCAGGAACAGCTCCTTGGCCGCGTGCGTGAAGCTCTCGTGGCGGGCGGCGGCTTCGAAAGCCACGAGCGCGCCCATGTTGGGAATCTTGAATTTACGCATGATGTTCGATTCGTCTGACGAACGCACCTGCCCGGTGCGGGCCGGCGGGCGGAGCTGGGAGCGGCCAATAATTCCAAAAACTCATCACATATCAATTTAATCTCGCTTTACGCCCGGCTGCAACCCTTTGAATAATGCTCCCCACGCAAGGTCAGGCGCTCGTGGGGCGGCCGGCCGACGAGTTGCCGGCACGATTGCCGGCGGTCCCCGACACGAGAATCCCGATGCGCAATCCGAATATCGACAGCCTGCTGACGAAGCTGCTGGGACAGGCGAAGACCGACGCCCTGTTCTCCACCCTGAACATGCCGGCCATCCTCGAGGAATGGGAAGACGGCGTCGTGACGCGCGCGGAAATCGCGCAGGCGATGAACATGGCGCTGTTCGAAGGGCTGCTCGAGCGTTCGGCGAACGGCCGCGCGTACACGGCCGACGCGGTCGAAAGCGGCGGCTCGGTCTATTTCGACCACGGCGCGTTGCGCACGGTGCGCTGGCCGCACACGGGCGCGCTGCCGCCGGGCGAGGCCGCGTTCACGCGCATCCTGCGGCCGCTCGGCTTTCGCCTGAACGGCCGTTACCCGCTCGACAAGCTCGGCATGACCGGCCGCGCGTATGCGCATGAGGACGCGCCGGACGAAATCGCGCAGTTCTTCGTCAGCGAACTGCATCCGGAGCGCTTCTCGAAGGAATTCCAGCAGGCCGTGACGAACGTCGTCGGCTCGTCGCGCGATCCGCTGTCGCCGGCGGCCGTCGCGCTGCTGTGGGAAGTCGAGCGCGAAGGCTGGCTGTCGCTGGAAGCCGCGCATGCGCTGCTGCCGGAGATCGTCGGCGCGTTCGCGCGTCAGCACGACGTGCCGAACGAACTCGACTACGAGACGCTGCTGATGGAATCGGCGGAAATGGCGTGGATCGCGACCGAGGGCAATGCGTTCAATCACGCGACCGACCGCGTCGCCGACGTGTTCAAGCTGTCCGACGACGAGAAGGCGAAGGGCCGGCCGATGAAGCCGGAAGTCGAACGCTCGCGCTCGGGCCGCGTGTTCCAGACGGCCTATCGCGCGGATACGGTCGAGCGCGAGTTCCGTACCCGCGACGGCGGCACGGTCAAGCGCAACGTGCCGGGATCGTTCTACGAGTTCATCACGCGCAAGCGCACGTTCGACCAGGCGGCGCGTCGCTGGGTGACCGACCTGCGCTTCGACGCGGGCAACGCGCAAGGCATCTTCAAGATGACGGCAAACGCGGCGAAGTAAGCGCGACGCATCGCATACAGCATGCGAAAGCAGACGGGCCGGCGGCTGGTGTCAGCCGTCGGCCCGTTTTCGTCGACGGGGCGTCACGTGCATCAGAAGAGGTGCGTGACCAGATAAAACAGCACCAGCAGCCCGATCGGTACACCGAGCAGCCATGCGATCAGATATTTGCCCATGTCGTTGTCCTCCGCGTGGCCGCGACGCGGTGCGCGTCGCGGCGGGGTGAGACGACTGGCGCGTTACAGCTCGCGGTCGAATTCCTTCAACTGCCTCTCGGCTTCGTCGCGGGCGATCCCGTAACGCTCCTGGATCTTCCCGGCCAGATAATCGCGATTGCCTTCCGCGACCTGGAGATCGTCGTCGGTCAGCTTGCCCCACTTGGCCTTCAGCTTGCCGGTGAGCTGTTTCCACTGACCCTTGATCTTGTCTTCGTTCATGGTGTGCTCCTTGTGTACGGGGAGAAAAGTGCGGCGGTCGGCCGCCGCGTGGTAGCTCAGCCCTTCGCCTTCAGGCCGGATGCGTCGACGTGCTTCACGCCCTTGACCGCGCGCGTCACGGCGACGGCCTTCTTCACGGCGGTCTTGGTCGGCAGCACGCCCGTGAGCGTGACGACGCCGTCGACCGTCTTCACGCTGACGTCAGTGCTTTCCACGCCCTTGGTGGTGGCGAGTTCACCCTTCACCTTGGTCGTGATCCATGTGTCGGTGACAGGCTGGTTCGATTCGGTCGCCATGCCGCTGTCGGTCGACGAGGCTTGGGCGTGCGCGTTCGTGAGCGGGGCAGCGGAAAGCAGGAAAGCCGCGCTGACGGCGAGCAGCGTCGAAAGGTGCGAGGTCTTGTTCATTGATGTTCTCCTTCGATTGGCGGGTTGAATCAGTTGCTGCGGGAGCACGGATCGTTCCCGTGCACTTCGGCGCGTTAGCGGGCGATCGGCGTGTCGTAGCCGGGCTCGCGCGGCGGCATGTCCGGGCGCGGCACGTCGGGCGGCAGCGGCACCGGCGGATCGGTGCCGGGCGCCGGCTCGGGCGGGTGATCCGGGGCCGGCTCGGGCCGCGTCGGATCGGGTGTCTGTTGCAATTTCATCCGGTGTCCTCCTCTGCGGTATGAAAGGGCGGCGCCTGAGCGCCGATGCAGTACCAGCGTACCGACGCGAACGCGAGCGGACATCGCGCAAATTCACCTGATCGGCTAGTGCGTTTGCACTGGGGACGGAACGGACGGGCGGGCACGCGACGTGCACCATGACCTGGGCAATGCTGCGTGACGGGCGCGCGGGCTGCGCTGCGCCATTGGGCGGGGCGCCGCACGAAACGCGGGCGGCGTGCGAATGTACTATTCGAGATAGTGCATCCGCGCCTGTCGCGCCGTTGCGCCGCACGTGATCATCGCCGCACCCGCCGGCCGGCGCGTGACGCTGCAACGGGTGCCCGGCCGCACTGTTGACGCTCATGTTTGACGACAGGGACAACGAATCGATGAACGAACCAGTAGACGAACAGGTGCTCAAGTCGCATACCGACCGGCGCCAGCTGCACCAGATCATCGCGGGACTCACCGAGGGCGTGATCCTGATCGAGCCCGACCAGCGGATCGTCTGGGCGAACGAGGCCGCGCTCGCGATGCATGGCGTGACCGAGCTGAAGGCGCTCGGCGCGAACGTCACCGAATACCGCGAGCGGTTCCGGCTGCGCTACCGGAACAACCATCCGGTGCGCGACGGCCACTATCCGATGGACCGCGTGATCGCCGGCGAGGAGTTCAGCGACGTGACGGTCGAGGTCGAATCGGCCGCCGACGAGTCGGTGAGCTGGGTTCACCGCATCCGCAGCCTCGTGCTGACGAACGCGGCCGGCGCACCCGACTGCCTCGCGCTCGTGCTGCACGACGCGACCGAATGGGCGAGTGCCGAGGAGCGCTTCGAGCGCACTTTCAACGCGAATCCGGCGCCGGCCGTGATCTGCCGGCTCGACGACCTGCGCTACGTGAAGGTCAACCAGGGCTTCCTCGACATGACGGGCCACGCACGCGACGACGTGCTCGGCCGCTCGGTATACGAGGTCGACGTGCTCGAACAGGCCGAGCGGCGCGAGCTGGCGATCGAGCGGCTCGGCGAAGGCGCGACGATCCCGCAGATGGAAGCCGTGCTGAAACTCGCCGACGGCAGCACCAAGGCGGTGGTCGTCGCCGGGCAGCCGATCGACATGAACGGCGAGGCGTGCATGCTGTTCACGTTCATGGATCTCGAGCCGCGCAAGCAGGCCGAGCGCGCGCTGATGCAAAGCGAGGAACGCTTCGCGACCGCCTTCCGGATGGCGCCGGTCGCGATGGCGATCGTCACGGCTGACGGTTTCGAGCTGCTCGACGTGAACGACGCGTTTGCCGCGATGACGGGCCACGCGCAGCCCGACCTGCTCGGCAAATCCGCGGACGAGATCGGGCTGTGGGCCGAACGCGGCGTATGGCCGCGCATCGAAGGCCGGCTCGTGCGCGACGGCAACGTGCGCAACGCGGACGTGCAGATCCGCACGCGCGACGGCGACGTCCGCGATTGCGTCGTGTCGGCCGACCCCGTCGCGATTCACGGGCGCGACTGCCTGCTCGTCGCGCTGCTCGACATCAGCGACCGCAAGCGCACCGAGATGGAGCTCGTCTATGCGATCGAGACCGCGATGCAGGATGCGTCGTGGTTCAGCCGCACGCTGATCGAGAAGCTCGCGAACGTGCGGCGCGCGAATGCGCCGGATGCGGGCGCGCAGTTGTCCGACCTGACCGCGCGCGAGCGCGACGTGTTCGACCTGCTGTGCCATGGCCTCGCCGACAAGGAGATCGCCGGTCGTCTCGGGCTGGCGCCGAACACCGTGCGCAATCACGTCGCGACGATCTACGCGAAGCTCGACGTGCACAGCCGCGCCGAGGCGATCGTCTGGGCGCGCGAGCGCGGGATCGTCGGTGCGGCCGCGGCCGAAACGAACGGCGCGCGTGGCGACAAGGGCGGCGCGAAGGACAAGGACTGACGGCGTTCGGTGCGAATGCACCATGCGCACTGGTGCATCCGCATCTGCCGCGCGCGGCGCCCGCTTGCGATCCTGTCCGCTCGGCGGTGCCGCGCAGGCCGCTGCATTGCCGGCTTTCCTCAACCATCGCAGGAGAAGACCATGGACAGGAATCGCATCGAAGGCAAGCTCAAGCAGGTCAAGGGTTCGGTCAAGGAAGCACTGGGCAAGGTGACGGGCGACCGCGAGACCGAAGCGGAAGGCGTCGCCGAACAGCAGGCCGGCAAGCTTCAGGAGAAGGCCGGCGAGGCGGCCGATGCGGTGCGCCACCACACGGGCACCGACCGGCACTGACCGATGATGCGGCGCGGGCTGTCGGCGTCGCGAAGGCCGGACGGCGTCGCCACGATGATGCGTTGCCGGCATGACCGCGCCGGCCTTTACCCGGCGACGCGACCGCCATTTCCCCTCGGAACACCTCCGTCCACGGCCCGCCGTCGTACGGGCCGCGGATCGGCCATGAATCCGGAACTTGATGACAAATCCTCACAACGTAGTTCCGATATTTCGTTTGCTGCACGGGTATTGGCTACCCACAATCCATTCACCTCTTTCGCGATGAAAGGTTCTTCGGAGACGGAATCGCGGTGATCGGCGCACCGGTCGCGCGCATTGCGCGTCGGCAGCGCAAGACATCATCGGCGCGCAGGAGGTTGCCGACGCGCGCCGATCGCGCGTTGCATCCCGACTCTCACAAGAAGGACTGCCATGACGTTCCGCATTCGTTCGCTTTCCGGCGTCGCCCTGACCGTCGTGCTTCTCGCGTTTCAGACGGGCGCGGCCCATGCGCAGGAGACGATCGTCAAGGTCGGCGTGGCCGGCCCGCTGACGGGCGGCGGCGCCGCTTACGGCAAGGACATCGAGAACGGCGTGCGGATGGCGGTGGACGAAGCGAATGCCGCGCACACGATCGTCGGCGGCAAGCCGGTGAAGTTCGTGATCGCGTCGCAGGACGACCAGAGCGATCCGCGCACCGGCGTGCAGGCCGCGCAGCAGCTCGCCGACGCGCAGGTGGCCGTCGTGATCGGCCACTTCAATTCGGGCACGACGCTGCCCGCGTCGAAGATCTACGCGAAGGCCGGCATTCCGATGATCACGCCGTCGGCGACCAATCCCGACATCACGCGCACCGGGCTCGATACCGTGTACCGCGTGATCGCGACCGACACGCAGAATGCCGGCAATGCCGGTACGTATGCCGCGAGCGTGACGAAAGCGAAACGAATCGCGATCATCGACGATCGCACCGCGTTCGGCCAGGGCGAGGCCGACGAATTCGAGAAGGCCGTGAAGGCGAACGGCGGCACGATCGTCGCGCGCGAATTCACGAACGACAAGGCCGTCGACTTCAGCGCGCAGCTCACGAAGATCAAGAGCGCCAACGCCGATCTCGTGTTCTTCGGCGGCCTCGACGCGCAGGCCGCGATGCTCGTGAAGCGCATGCGCCAGCTTGGCATCCGCGCGCAGTTCCTCGCGGGCGGCGGCGTGATGAATGCGAACTTCATCAAGCTCGCCGGCAATGCGGCCGAAGGCGCATCGGTGTGGGAGTACGGGCAGCCGCTGTCGCGTCTCGCGAAAGGCAAGCTGTTCGAGACGAAATTCAAGCAGAAGTACGGCGTCGACATGCTCGCGTATGCGCCGTTCGCGTACGACGCGACGTGGATCGCGATCAACGCGATGCAGAAGGCGAACTCGACGAAGCCGGCCGATTTCAATGGCGCGCTCAAGGGCACGCGCTACGACGGCATCACCGGCACGATCGCGTTCACGAGCACGGGCGACCTGAAGAACCCGAGCTCGACGCTGTACGAAGTGAAGAACGCCGCGTGGCAGCCCGTCACGACCAAATCGGCGGACTGAAGGCAACCCGCGCGGGCGGGCTTTCGCGGCGATGCAGGACGTGCTGAAATAGCCGCAGCGATCGTCCACGAAGCCTGCCCGCGCGACGCCGCGTGCGACGCGGCATGAATCACCCACAGGCCCTGAGCCTTTTACGTGCAACCGGAGTCAGTCGTGAGTTCTCAAGTCGTCATCGTCGGCGGTGGTGTGATCGGCAGCTCGATCGCTTATTTCCTGCGCGCCACCGATCCCACGGTCGCCGTGACCGTCATCGAACGCGACCCCACCTATGCCAAATCGTCGTCGGCATTGTCTGCCGCGTCGATTCGCCAGCAGTTCTCGACGCCGCTGTCGATCGAGATGTCGCTGTTCGGCATCGACTTCCTGCGCACGATCGGCGAGCGGCTCGAAGTGGACGGCAATCGGCCGTCGATCGATCTGCACGAAGGCGGCTACCTGTTTCTCGCGACGCCGGCCGGCGACGCGACGCTGCGCGAGAACCATGCGCTGCAGACGCGCCTCGGCGCCGATATCCGGCTGATGGATCGCGATGCGCTGCGTGCGAAGTTTCCGTGGCTGAACGTCGACGATCTCGTGTCGGGCGCGTATGGCGTGAGCGGTGAAGGCTGGTTCGACGGCTACGGGCTCGTGCAGGCGCTGCGCAAGAAGGCGCAGGCGCTCGGCGCGCGCTACGTGCCGGCCGACGTGAAGGACGTGGTGCGCGACGGCCGCAGGATCACGCATGTCGTGACGGGCGACGGCGAGCGCTACGCGTGCGACACGCTCGTCAACGCGGCCGGTGCCTGGACGCGCACGCTGTCGTCGATGATGGGCATCGATATTCCGGTGTATGCGCGACGGCGCAGCATCTTCAACGTATCGTCGCCGGCGAAGCTCGCCGATTGCCCGCTGCTGATCGATCCGACCGGCGTGTATTTCCGGCCCGAAGGGCGTACGTATATCTGCGGGACGTCGCCGAGCCCCGATCGCGACCCGGACGACCTGCCGCTCGACGAGGTCGACCACGCGCTGTTCGACGACGTGATCTGGCCGACGCTCGCGCACCGCGTGCCGGAATTCGAGGCGCTGCGCGTCGAGAATTGCTGGTCCGGTTACTACGAGTACAACGTGTTCGATCACAACGCGATCATCGGCTACCACCCCGAGCTCGACAACGTCGTGTTCGCGAACGGCTACAGCGGCCACGGGCTACAGCAAGGGCCGGCGACCGGGCGGGGCGTCAGTGAACTCATTCTGGGCGGGCGTTACGACACGCTCGACCTGTCGTCGCTCGGTTGGGCGCGTGTGCTCGAAAACCGGCCGATCGTCGAAAAGAACGTCGTGTAGTGTAGTGCGGCGTAACCGCCCGGTATGGGGTGGGCGGGATTCTCCTTGTGTCTCAAACCCGTTGGCCCGACGCTGTCGGGCCTTTTTTCGTGTGCACGCGTTAGCCGACGCCGTAGACGGCATCGCGCAGATCGAGCGTGTACTGCCCGTTCATCCCTTCGTAGAGCGTGTTCGTCAGCGACACGACGGTGAGTCCGCGCGCGCGATCGACGAACCACGAATGACCGTAGACGCCGCCCCAGCGCCACGTGCCGACGGATTCCGGCGACGCGGCCGCCTGCGGGTCGCGCAGCACCGAGAAGCCGATCCCGAAGCCCGCGCCCGGCAGGTCCGGCAATTCGAAATCGCCGGTCTGCACGCGTCCCATCTCGTCGACCAGTTCGGCCGGCAGGATCGCGCCGCCACCTGCGCGCAGCGTGTCCAGCACCGTCAGCACGTCGCCGGCGGTGCCGACCATTCCGGCGCCGCCCGACGGGAACGCCTGTGCATTCAGCGCGCGCGACGGCGAGTACGTGACGCCGACGAAGCCCTCCTCGATGGGCACCGTCTCGTTTTCCGCGAGCCGGTGCGGCTGCGGCGTGTCGTTGACGTACGGCGTGGCGAGCCGCGCGGGATCGCGTGCGACGAAGCCCGTGTCGCGTGCGCCGAGCGGGCGCAGCACGAGCGCATCGATCGCGTCGGCGAGCGGCACGCCGCACACAGCCTCGATCAGCGCGCCGATGACGTCGATCGACAGCGAATAGTTCCAATGGGTGCCAGGCGCGAACAGCAGCGGCACGCTCGCGATCCGGCGCAGGTTTTCGGCGAGCGTGATCGATGCGCCGTCGAGCCCGTCGGACACGCCCGCACGCGCATAGGGACCGTTCGCGTCGGTTTCGTTGAAGCGATAGTCAAGGCCGGCGGTATGCACGAGCAACTGGCGCACCGTGATCGTCGGCACGCGGCCATCGGGCAGCGCCGGACGGAATTCCGGCAGCCAGCGCGTGATGTCTTCATCGAGCGACAGCTTGCGTTGCGCGACGAGCGCCATCGCGGCCGCCGAGACGATCGGCTTCGTGACCGACGCGAGCCGGAACTGCGTGTCCTCGCGCATCGGCGTACGCGATTCGCGGTCCGCGAGCCCGGCCGCGCGGCGATAGACGAGTTCGCCGTCGCGAGCGACGAGGACGACCGCGCCGACGAGGCGCTGCGTATCGAGCTGGCGGGACAGGACCGCGTCGATGCGCTCGGCGAGCGCGGGATCGGTTGACGACTGCAGTGACGATGCGGGAGAGGAGGTCATCGTGAATTCCGTCGTGAGGGGGCTGGTCGACATGTTAGGCGGCTGTTGCCGTGCGCGTCGTTAACCCTTACACGGAACAGGGCGATGTGCGCGGCACGGACCGGCGTCGGCGCATACCGAGCCCGGGAGCGGGCAAAAATATGCGCCAATCGGCCGGCGGCGTTCGCTAGAATCGGCTTTCGTCGAGGAAATGACGTATTTGCATGGTGCAGAGCAGTATCGAATCGAAGACGCTGCTTGTCCTGATTCCATCGTTCATCTTTCACCGGAGGCGAGCATGCCAGGTTTACTTCCCGATGTTGACCGCGAGGGGCTCCTCGAATATTCGGTGGTGTACACCGATCGCTCGGTCAACCATATGTCGCAGCGCTTCCAGGGCGTCATGCGCGACATCTCCGCCACGCTGAAGAAAGTCTACAACGCGAAGTCGGTCGCGATCGTGCCGGGCAGCGGGACGTTCGGCATGGAAGCCGTGGCGCGACAGTTCGCGACGAACAAGAAGTGCCTCGTGATCCGCAACGGCTGGTTCAGCTTCCGCTGGTCGCAGATTTTCGACATGGGCAGCATTTCGTCAGAGACCACGGTGCTGAAGGCGCGCCCGGTCGAAGCGGGCAGGCAGGCCGCCTATGCGCCGGCGCCGATCGACGAAGTGGTCGCCGCGATCCACGCCAACAAACCCGATCTCGTGTTCGCGCCGCACGTCGAAACCGCGTCCGGGATCATGTTGCCCGATGCGTACCTGCGCGCGGTGGCCGATGCCGTGCATGCGGTCGGCGGGATGTTCGTGCTGGATTGCATCGCGTCGGGCACCGTGTGGGTCGACATGCAGGCGAGCGGCGTCGATATCCTGATCAGTGCGCCGCAAAAGGGCTGGAGTGCGTCGCCGTGTTGCGCGATGGTGATGTTCAGCCCGCTCGCGCGCGAGCGCATCGATTCGACGACCAGCACCAGCTTCGCGTGCGATCTGCGCAAGTGGCTGCAGATCATGGAAGCGTACGAGGGCGGCGGGTTCGCGTATCACGCGACGATGCCCACCGACAGCCTCGCGACGCTGCGCGACGTGATGAAGGAAACCGACGCATACGGCTTCGACAAGGTGAAGGCGGAACAACTCCAACTCGGCGAGCGCATTCGCGCGCTGCTGACGGAGAAGGGGTTCAGGAGCGTGGCCGCGAAAGGGTTCGAGGCGTCGGGTGTCGTCGTGAGCTACACCGACGATGACGGTATTCGCACCGGGAAGAAGTTTGCCGATGTCGGTTTGCAGATCGCGGCGGGTGTGCCGTTGCAATGCGACGAGCCGGAGGATTTCAAGACGTTCCGGCTCGGGTTGTTCGGGCTCGACAAGCTGCATGATGTCGACGGCGCGGTGAAGCGGTTTGCCGATGCGTTGAACCGGATTGTTTGAGGCGGTTTTGCGGAATCGGGGGCTCCGGTGGCTGCCGCTCGTTCGTTGAGCGGCGGCTTTCGAGTCGTTGAAAACGCAACCATTCAGGATCGTGACATGACCGAAGGCGCTCTGACGTTTGCCAGTCAAGCCGAATGGGAAAGCTGGTTGGGGCAGAACGGCGGCACGTCGACCGGAGCATGGCTGCGGCTCGCGAAAAAAGGTACTGGGCAGCAAACCGTCACCTACCAAGAGGCGTTGGAGAGTGCCCTTTGTTATGGTTGGATCGACGGCCAAAAGAGGGCCGAGAGCGAGCAATACTGGTTACAGCGCTTCACCCCGCGCTCGGCGAAAAGCATCTGGTCCAAACTGAACAAGGACAAGGCCGAAGCGTTGATCGCCGCAGGCAGAATGCGCGCGGCGGGCATGGGAGAGATCGAGAAGGCGAGGAAGGACGGCCGTTGGGCGGCTGCCTATACGTCGGCCAGCAACTCGATCGTGCCGGACGACTTGCAGGCGGCGTTGGATGCCCATCCGAAAGCCGGGAAGTTTTTCGCAACGCTGAACAGCCGTAATCGCTATGCGATCCTGTTTCGGATACAAAATGCCAAGAAGCCGGAAACACGAGCACGGAAAATCGCCGAATTCATCGACATGCTGAAGCGGGGCGAGACTTTTCATCCGTAGAGCGTGGGTTTCCGACGGAGATTTTGTCGAACGCGATCGGCGCGTGAATTGTTCCGATCGCCATATGAATGGGAAAACGGGAATAGGAGCAAGAATGCATATCCGCGCATCGGCGTTCAGCCTTCGTCGCGCGGCGCTGGGCGCCGCCATGGCGCTGACATTGTCGTGGTTCACCGCTGCGCAAGCGCAGAGCTGCGCACCGGATAGCGTAGCTCCCGAGTGCTTGCTGCAGCGTAGTCAAGATGAATTTCAGCAAGCAGACGACGAATTGAACCGCACTTACCAAAAGGTATTGAAGTCGCTGTCTCGGCCACGTGACGAGTACGTCGACTATCCAGCACTCAAGGTGAAATTTGTCGCGGCTCAGCGGCAATGGATCCGTTTTCTCGACGACGAGTGTTCCGCTTGGTATCTGATAAACGAGGCAGGCGCGGATCGTAATCTTGATCTAATGACTTGCGAAATCGACAGAATACGCGATCGTACGCGTCAATTGAACGCGTGGCTCAAGCAAGTGAGCCACGGTTAGCGCAGCGCTAGATAAAGACAGCATGAGTGCCGTGCGCGCGGCTAGCGTCAGGTTGGTTACGTGGTGCGCCGGGATGGTAGCTCGGATATAACGGGGAAACGAACGATGGTGTCGAAAAGCGTCCGCAGAGCGACGGCAGACGATGTCCCGGTGCTGACACAGATCCGGAACGATGCACATGCAAAGAAGGTCGCGCACGGCGACTACGTGTGGGGCAAGGAAGGCGACGGCTTTTCCGAACGGTGGGTACGAAACCACGTCGCCGAGAAGGCCGTGTACGTCGTCGAACAGGATGGCGCGCTGGTCGGAACGTTTTCGCTCGACTTCGACGACGACAGGCACTGGGGGGCCCAACCGCCGACTGCAGGCTACGTGCACGGCCTCTGTGTGCGGCAAGGTTTCAACGGGCTCGGGCTCGGCAGCTTCATGCTGGACTGGTGCGCTCATGAGGTGAGCCGCTTGAACCGGCGTTTGCTTCGGCTCGACTGCGGCGCTGAAAACACGAAGCTCTGCGCTTACTACGAGTCCCTGGGCTTTGTCCGCGTTGGATTGAAAACGGACGGTATTGTCTGGTCTCTTTACGAAAAGCCTGTCAATTCGGCCTGCTGCTGATCGCGGCGGTCCGGCAGCAAACATCGGCGACGAATTCCACGTCAGCCGGGGTCACACGATCGAACATCATGCGTTCGCGAACGTTCGACATCATCTGAAGCCGCGTGACCGTTACCCTGCTACGCCGGCAAAAGGCCCGCTTTACGATAATTGTCGATCAGCGCGTCATAGAGCGAGAGATCGGCGCGACTCCGCGCGATGAGCTGAGCGCCGGCGATGGCGGCGAAGATTGCCCGCGCCCGCGGTTTGCTCTCCCGAGCGCTGACCACCGCCGCCGCGGACAGCACCTTGCTGAGCCACGCCACGTTCACGTCGGCGAAGGCCAGCACTTCTTTCATCACGACTTCCGGCAGATCGTCGGTTTCGGCGGCCATGAAGCTGCACAGGCACAGGCGGTTGCCGGTCTCGAGCGCCTTGCGGAAGGTATCCGGATAGCGACGCAGGCAGTCCAGCGGATCGCGCGATCCGGCCAGCATGTCGTCCAGCGCCGCCGCTGCATCCCCCCAATAACGCCTCGCTACCGCAGCGCCGAGATCGGCCTTGCTGTCGAAGTGGTGGTAGATGCTCGCGGCCTTGATGCCCACCTCGTTGGCGAGATCCCGGTAATTCAAGCCGCCGTAGCCGTGCGTCTGCGCGAGCCTCGTGGCGGCTGCCAGAATTCTTTCTCTCGAGTTCGAGCTCGCGTCGTTCGTCACTGCTTCAGTCTCCGCGCGCGGGAAATGGGTGTTGACACTCCGGATTGTACCTTATATGGTTAACCTAACAAACGTTAGGTAGTTTCGTCGGCGACATGTTTCCGCGTCGTCCGATCCAGTGCAACCGACTACGGAGCGCCCCTGCAATGATTGCCAGTAACGTCGACTTCGACACAGCCCAACTGCCCATGATGAAGATCCACGATTTCCCGACAGGGCCCTATCCGACACGCGTGCGCATCGCGCTGGCCGAAAAGGGGCTGCAATCGCGCGTCCAGTTCGTGATGGTCGATCTTTACAAGGGCGAGCATAAAAAGCCCGAGTTCATCGCCGGCAAGAATTATTCGGGTACGTTGCCGGTGCTTGAACTCGATGATGGCACCTGCATTGCCGAGTGCACGGCCATTACGGAGTACCTCGACACGCTCGATGGCGTACCCGTGCTCACCGGCAGCACGCCACGCGAAAAGGGCATCATCCACATGATGAGCAAGCGCGCCGAGTTGGAACTGCTCGACGCGATCAGCGTCTATTTCCATCACGGCACGCCGGGGCTGGGGCCCGACGTGGAGACGTATCAAAATCCGGAGTGGGGATTCCGTCAACGCGACAAGGCGTTGAGGGGCATGCGCTACTTCGATGCCATGCTGCAACGGCAACCGTATGTTGCGGGCGAGACGTTCTCGATGGCCGACATCACCGTCATCGGTGGTTTGATCTTTGCGATGCTCGTGAAGCTGCCAGTGCCTGAGGAATGCGAAGCGCTTCGAGCCTGGTACGCGAGAATGCTCGCGCGTGAGAGCGTCAGGAACCAGCCGGTGTTTGCGATGCTGGCCTGAGCTGCCCGTGCATCGGTCGATAACGGGCGGATGAGGCGAGCGAACGGATGACCGCGCTACCGCGTCAAGCGGTACAAAACATCGGGACAACCCTCCTCGTTTCTGCTTCCGTCGCTGTACGCAATGGCAACGAACCCCGTGCTGCTCGTAAAACGCAGCAGCATCGTGGTTCATTTGGAACGTATGGAGCTGGAGTGTGCCGTCCGTTTGCGACTTCACCGATTCCAGCAGGGCAGTGCCGATCCCTTGCCGTTTGAATTCAGGGCACACGTACAGTTGCTCGAGCCAGGTCACGCCGTCGGTGACAGCGTGTGCGGCCATGCCGATGATGTGGCCATCGTTCACGGCAACGGTAACGTTGCCCGACGGAACAAGCATGTTGGCAACCCAATCGCGGACGGCCGCTTCGGCGTGCGCGAGTGGCGCATAGGATGCCAGCGTGTCGCGCGACCGAAGATAGACGTCGGCCACCGCCGCGGCATCGGCCATCGTCGCGCGACGCAAGATCAGGGGCATGGTTCGGCCACTCCGAAGTCAGCCAGGAATGCTCGACGATAGCAGCATGGCATCGAACTTCCAAGGTCGTGTGGAATGCTGCTGAAGGGGGCGGCTGAAATCGGCAAGTCCGCGCGATATATCGAGTTTGCAGCACGGACGATTGACGCAGCGTCCGGCCAGAAGTGGCGGGTGGGTGTTTTTCCGTGGACGACCGCTTCAGGCTGGTTGCAATCGGTCGGGCTGGCACGCCCATTACGCCCATTACGCCCATTCGGTCGCTGGAAGGGCGAACAGACGTTGATCGACCGGCCAACGGGGCATTGCTCAGCGCGTTCTTGGCGGTCACACCCAAAATCACGGTGACGTCACGACACTGAACCTTGCAGATGAAGCCCGCGGTGCCTCATCGGTAGCGCACCGAAGCGTGCATAACATGTGCGTCGTGACGTCGACCGGCGTGCTGTTCATGGCCACGCGGAAGGCTTTACCACAACACCATGCACATGATGCCGTTGGCCATCGACCATGATGGACAATTGTTCACCGGCGCCCGTCACTGTCGTGCAGTCGCGCGTAAGATGCGGGCAACCCATCGCCCGGCGTTTCGCCGCCGAGCGAAGGAACGGTCGAAGGCGCGCGCGCGAGCCCGATAGAGAGCGGGAGGTCGATGGCAGGCAGAATAAACAGACACGATCAGCGCTCGAACATCATTGGGAAGATCTACGAACCACGACAATTTCACTCAGCGCGAGCGTGCTCACGGGCCGGTTCAGCGAATCCGCAGGAGGAGCGACGAACGTCACGAATAATTCAACGACGTTCAAGTTGCCGCATCCTGACGGCCCGCCGGCGCACGCCCAACAATCCGTCGTTCTTCGCTACCGAATCGTCGGGCGCTGATCGCTCACCGCGGCTGTAACGATTCGGGCTTCAAAGCCCCAACTCGCTCAGTCCCGGATGATCGTCCGGCCGACGGCCCAGGGGCCAGTGATACTTGCGCGCGGATTCCTTGATCGGCATATCGTTGATGCACGCATAGCGGCGTTGCATCAGGCCATCCTCGCCGAACTCCCAGTTCTCGTTGCCGTAGGAACGGAACCAGTTGCCCGAGTCGTCGTGCCATTCGTAGGCGTAGCGCACGGCAATGCGATTGCCGCCGAACGCCCACAGTTCCTTGATCAGACGATACTCGTGCTCCTTCTTCCACTTGCGCTCGAGGAACGCCTGCGCTTCCGCTCGGTTGTTCGCGAACTCCGCGCGATTGCGCCATTTCGTGTCGAGCGAATAGGCGAGCGCGACCTTGGCGGCATCGCGCGAATTCCAGCCGTCTTCTGCGAGACGGACTTTCTCGATGGCCGTCTCCAGCGTGAACGGCGGAAGCGGCGGACGAACTGCTGCGGGTGAAGTCATTTCGGAACTCCTTGTGGGGGACAGCGCGTTGTTGGTGCTCGACGTGGAGCGCGGCCCCGTCATCGTGCAACCCGAGAGGGCAAGGCCGCCCGAAGCGAGCGCGGCACCGGTGCTCAGTAAGAATTTTCGTCTTTGCATCATGGGTTCAGAACGGCTTGGTCGGCAGATACTTGCCGTTGAGCGTGATGACGGCACGCTCGCCGCCTTCCGGGTCCGGAACCTTCTGGATATCGAGTTTGAAGTTGATCGCGCTGATGATGCCGTCGCCGAATTTCTCGTGAACCAGCGCCTTCAACGTCGAGCCGTACACCTGCACCATTTCATAGAAGCGGTAGACGGTCGGATCGGTCGGCACGCCCCCCGGAATGCTGCCCCGCACGGGAATGGTTTGCAGCAGGCGAACAGCGTCGTCGTCGAGCCCGAGGCGTTCGGCGACGAGCTTCGCCGCATTCTCCGGCAGCGCATGCTGACCGAGCAGCGCGGCTGTCGTGTATGCGAGGCTCAGGCCCGTGCCTTCGTTGATGGCTTCGAACGTGAGGTTCTTGCGCACCTTCGCGTCGACGATCGTTTCCGTCAAAGCTTCGCGTGCGTTCGGTGTGACTTGCGATTGGGTCATGATGTTGCTCCTTGAGTAAATCAACCTGGTGAGATCGGCAGTCGGTGTGACGAGCCGGGAATCAGAGCGCAGCCGCGCACTCGGCGGGCGTCGCGGTGACATCGGGATGCGCGGCGAGCGGCACGAACTGGCGAGTCGCGGCGTCGAGCGCTTCGATCGAGCCGGATTCGATGTCGTAGACCCATCCGTGCAAATTGAGGCGGCCTTGCGCGAGTCCCAGTGCAACGGAGGGATGGGTCTTGAGGTTGTCGAGCTGTGCGATGACGTTCTCGCGCACCATCGAATCGACGCGCTCGCGCTCGCTCGCATGTTCACGCGCCTCGTTGACGAGCTTCGCCGAGTCGGCGTAGCGCAGCCAGTTCGCGACGGCGGGCATGTGGTCGAGGCACTTGCACGTCGCGACGGCCGTCATCGCGCCGCAGTCCGAGTGGCCGCATATCACCACATCCGTCACGCCGAGCGCGGCCACTGCGTATTCGACGGTAGCCGACACACCGCCCGGCTCGGGACCGAACGAAGGCACGATGTTGCCGGCGTTGCGGATTACGAACAGATCCCCCGGTTCACGCTGCGTGACCAGTTCGGGAACCATGCGGCTATCGGAACAGGAAATGAACAGAGTGCGCGGCGTCTGGCTGGTGGCCAGCTTGCGGAACAACTCCCTGCGAGCGGGCATGATGTCCCGTTGAAATTTCAGAAAACCGTCGATGATCTCTTGCATGGTCAGCTCCATTCAGTCTGGCGTTCGTCGCCGCGTCGGTCAGTGCGATGCGTTGAACAGAGAATGGCCCCGTTCCGTCATAGTGTCCAAGACGGGTTTGTGATGCTAACCATAGGAAAGACCAATTGTTGTCGGGCGCGAAGAAATTCGCCGTGCTGTTGCGTGGTATCCGTTACTTCCCGGCCGTCCCGGAACACGGCAATTTCACGTGCGCCGCCGAGGCACTGCACGTTTCGCAGTCCGCGCTGTCGCAGCAGATACGTCGACTGGAAGACACGCTGCGCACTCAGCGGCTAGACCGTTCGGGGCAGAACGTGCAACTCATGGATGCCGGCGCGGCGGGGATCCGCTAAGCGAAATCCGTGCTATGGGATCTGGATGCGGGTGGGCGATACATGACGTCGGCGAACTGAAGGCTCGGCAGACGAGTGATGGCGAATCGATGATTTTTCCTGCCGACACCGCGAGTCACTGTCCGGCCGGGCAATGGGTGCCCGCGATGCTGGAAGGCGTATGGAGGCAAGCCACAAGCGCTCACGAACAGTAAGATCCGCTTCGTTTGCGCCGTAGCCGGGGTGTACACGTTGAGCAAGCATATCGGCAGTCGAGATCTCCTCCTGGTCATTCGGCTGTTGGTCTTCGTGAAGAGCAAGCGCTGCCCCAATACCAACGGGAGACTGCGGCGGCTCAACATCGGAGGACCGGTTCATGGTGAACAAGGGTCATTGGCGCGAACGATGCGAAGCGCCGCTCAGGGTCCTTTGGAGCCGGTAACGGACCACCGCCGCATGTGGCAACATTGCGGCCATCGCTACATCACACCACCGTGATGACTGATCGATCCATCGGAGGGATCTCATGTTTGACCACGTCAAATTCGGCGTCAGCGACTACGCCGCCAGCAAGGCGTTTTTCCTGAAGGCACTCGAACCGCTGGGCGCCGAAATTGTCGGGGAAAGCGACCCGTCGTACGGGATCGAGATCGGTCTGCCCAGCAAGTCTTCGCTGTGTCTGTTCCCGACCGACGAGAAGCCGGCGCCTCTCCACATCGCGTTCGCGGCCGACACGCGGCAGCAAGTCGATGCATTCCATCGCGCGGCGCTGGAGGCCGGCGGGAAAGACAATGGCGCGCCCGGGCTGCGGCCGCATTATCACGCGAACTACTACGCGGCGTTCGTCATCGGGCCGGATGGACACAATATCGAGGCGGTGTGTCATCGGGCGGAGGGGTGATGCGCTGGATCGGTAAAACGCTCGCGGCGATCGCAAGCATGGCGCTCGTCGGCATCGCCTGCGTTCAAGCCGCGCCCCGCGAAACGGCATTCCCGCGCTTCACTCAGACGGAAGGCAAGCTCGACGGCGACGGGCTGCCGCTTTCCGGCGTGAAGCTCTGCGTGCTGCCCGACCGTGCGCCGTGCTTCGAGATGCCGCCGGCGCCGCTTCCTCATTCCTCGAAGGAGCTGTACCAGTTCGGCCTGAATCCACGGTCCGAGCGGTTGCCGATTGCATCGGGCGGCTCGTGGGTATTCTTCTCGGGGATGTTCTCGGGTGGCGGCAGCGGGATGCTGGAGCGCGTGGCCGTGCTGCGGATCGGCGCGACTGGCAAGATCGAGAACCTGATGCCGATCGTTACCGAAACGGAAATGGCCGACCGCGCGATGTGGAACTTGCCGGAGGTGTCGCCGTATCCGCTGTTCGTCCGGGCCGATTACGTGTGGGGCAAGGACGAGGATCATTTCGGTCAGCACTTCTTCGACGTCGACGCGTGGATGTTCGATCCCGCCGCCAATCAATACGCGAAGCGCTTTTCCTACCGCACGAGCAAACGCTACGACAGGGGCGAGGGTGCGGACCACGTGCTGAGCGCCGAGCGTCCGGAAATCCTGCGGCGCCTTGCTGCCGGCAAATAATGCCGCTATCGCTGCACTTCTCCGTACGTCTCCTTGCATACCGCGCGTAGCGCGTCGACGAGCAGATCTCGCGCGGGCGATTGCGAATCGGCGGAGCGCGTGAACAGCGCGATCGGCGGCAACGTCCACACCAGCGAATAAGGCACGATCGCCACGCCGGCGATCCGCACCAGTTCCTCCGCGATATCGGCCGGCACGATCGACACGGCCTCGTCGCTCGACGCGATCATTTCGCCGATCAGCTTCGACGAGTAGCTTTCGACGATCGGCACGGGCGGCGCGATGCCGGCCGACAGGAACAGGTCGGTCACCTGTTCGCGCATCGGCGTATGCGGCGCGCCGAGAATCCAGTCGAGCGCGTGCAGCTTGTGCCAGTCCAGCGGCGTGCGGGCGAGCTTGGCCGCCAGCCGCCGGCTCGCGATCATGCGCGGCTGCTGCTGGTACAGCACTTCGAACGAAACCTGCCCGAGATCGATCGCCGACGACGCGCGCCCGATCACGATGTCGACGCTGTGATCGCGGAGTTGCAGCAGCAACTGATCGCTGGTGCCTTCGTGAATCGTCACGGTCAGGCGCCGCTCCATGCGCGCTTGCAGCCGCTTCAGCGCGGCCGACAGCATCTGGCCGGAGATGAACGGAATCACGCCGACGTGCAGATGGGCCGCATGCCCGGCGGCGACGGTCTCCATCTCGCGGGCGAGGTGGTCGAGATCCTTGATCATCGCCTTCGCCCGTTCGAGCACGACCGCGCCGAGCGCGGTGGGCCGCATGCCGCGCGACGAGCGCTCGAACAGCGGCGTGCCGAACATGCTCTCCAGCTCGGACAGCGCGTTCGTCACGGCCGGCTGGCTGCTCGCCATGTGCTCGGCGACGCGCGTCAGCGATCCGTGCTGCTGGATCTGCAGCAACAACACCAGATGCCGAATCTTCAGACGCGCGCCCAGCCGCCTGGCCACGTCGTTTGCGTCAAAATTCATTGACTAGTCATGTATGCATCATGAAAAAGTGATGGACCGATACTAAAACAAAATCGTCACGTTATGGCGGATCCCTAGAATCACCTTCATGGATCGCGCCGGGACTGGCCTGGCGCCCACGCCGGGACCACAACATGAAACAGACAGAGACACAGCAGCAGGCCGCGTTCGACTATCACGAGTTTCCGACCCCCGGGAAAATCTCGGTCGTGGCGAGCAAGCCGCTGGTGACGCAGCGCGATCTGGCGCTGGCCTATACGCCCGGCGTGGCGAGCGTGTGCGAGTCGATCGCCGCCGATCCGCTGCAGGCCCACCGCTTCACGAGCCGCGGCAATCTGGTCGGCGTGATCACCAACGGCACCGCGGTGCTCGGCCTCGGCAACATCGGCCCGCTCGCGTCGAAGCCGGTGATGGAAGGCAAGGCCGTCCTGTTCAAGAAGTTCGCCGGGATCGACGTGTTCGACATCGAGATCAACGAGACCGATCCGGACAAGCTGGTCGACATCATCGCCGGCCTCGAACCGACGTTCGGCGGCATCAATCTCGAGGACATCAAGGCGCCGGAATGCTTCACCGTCGAGCAGAAGCTGCGCGAACGCATGAAGATTCCCGTCTTCCACGATGATCAGCACGGCACCGCCATCACCGTTTCCGCCGCGTTCATCAACGGGCTGAAGGTCGTCGGGAAATCCATCAAGGAAGTGAAGGTCGTGACGTCCGGCGCCGGTGCGGCCGCGCTGGCGTGTCTGGACCTGCTGGTCGACCTCGGGCTGCCGGTGGAAAACGTGTGGGTGACCGACATCGAGGGCGTCGTCTATCGCGGCCGTACCACGCTGATGGACCCGGCCAAGTCGCGCTTCGCGCAGGAAACCGAGGCGCGCAAGCTCGCCGAAGTGATCGGCGGCGCGGATGTGTTCCTGGGACTGTCGGTCGGCGGCATCCTCACGGCGGAGATGCTCAAGCAGATGGCGGCGCGTCCGCTGATTCTCGCGCTGGCCAACCCGACGCCGGAAATCTTCCCGGAACTGGCGCATGAGACCCGCGACGATGTCGTGATCGCGACGGGCCGCTCGGATTATCCGAACCAGGTCAACAACGTGCTGTGCTTCCCGTACATTTTCCGCGGCGCGCTGGACGTGGGCGCGACGACGATCACGCGCGAGATGGAAATTGCCGCGGTGCACGCAATCGCCGGGCTCGCCGAGGAAGAGCAGAACGAAGTCGTCGCGGCGGCCTATGGCGCGTACGACGTGTCGTTCGGCCCGCAATACCTGATTCCGAAGCCGTTCGACCCGCGCCTGATCGTACGGATCGCGCCGGCCGTCGCGAAGGCGGCGATGGAAGGCGGCGTGGCGACGCGTCCGCTCGCGAATCTCGACGCGTACGTCGAGCAGCTGCAGCAATTCGTCTATCACTCGGGCGCGTTCATGAAGCCGCTGTTCGCGACCGCGCGCCAGCTCGTGCGTGACGGCGGCAAGGCGCGGATCGTGTTCACCGAAGGCGAGGACGAGCGGGTGCTGCGTGCGGTGCAGGTGATCGTCGACGAGAAGCTTGCGCGGCCGATTCTGGTCGGGCGTCCGGAGGTGCTGCTCGCGCGCATCGAGCGATTTGGGCTGCGCGTGCGACTCGGTCAGGATGTCGAAGTGACCAATCCCGAATATGACGAGCGTTTCCCGCAGTACTGGACGAAGTATTGGGAGCTGCGCTGCCGCGACGGTATTTCGAAGGAAATGGCGCGCGTGGAAATGCGCCGCCGCCTGACGCTGATCGGCGCGATGATGGTGCAGCTCGGCGACGCGGACGGGATGATCTGCGGGACGGTGGGCGAGTATCACAATCACCTGCGGTTCGTGGACGAAGTGATCGGCAAGAAACCGGGTGCGTCGACCTACGCGGCAATGAACATCCTGTTGCTCGATCAGCGAACGGTCGCGCTGGTCGATACGCACGTGAACGACAACCCCGATGCGGAGCAGATCGCGGAATTCACGATCGCGGCGGCGCGGCAGATGGAATGGTTGAATCTGACGCCGAAGGTCGCGCTGCTGTCGCGGTCGAATTTCGGGTCGGGGAGTGCGGCTTCGGGCGTGAAGATGCGCCGCGCGCTGGAGATCGTGCGGGAACAGGCGCCGGATATCGAAGCGGATGGCGAGATGCATGGCGACTGCGCGCTCGATGAAGGGCTGCGGGCAAAGCTGCTGCCGATGTCGCCGTTGAAGGGGGCGGCGAATTTGCTGGTTTGTCCGAATGTGGATGCGGGGAATATCGCGTACAACCTGCTCAAGACCGAGGCGGGGAGTAATGTGGCGGTGGGGCCGTTCCTGTTGGGCGTTAATGCTCCCGTGAATATTCTTACTTCGAGTGCAACCGTGCGGCGGATCGTGAATATGGCTGCGTTGACGGTGATTGAGGCTAATCGGGGCGCTTCCGCGTGATGGAATGACGTTAGTGGTGGGGCGGTCATCGCCGGCCCGCCACTAACGCAATGCGAAACGCCTTTTATCTCCGCCACAATAGGCTTCATACGCAAGGAATCATGCTGTGAACTGCGCGCTCATCTTATTGGTTGGCATACAGCAAGCGCACCAGTATGGTCGCAAGGTTGGTCTGCGTCGTAGCGTTGTGAACAGGAGTGCCCGTCGCCTGTAAACCATCGGTGTCGATGACAGTCGAATCGCCTTCAATGTTCCAGAGGTGACCATTGGCGGGAAACTGCTTTCGGCCTGTATGGGGTGACTCACTTCCCACCATCTTGGTACAAATGCCCGTGGCTGTCATCGCTTCCGTTGCGTTCTGATTGTATGGATATTCTCGTATCAAGCCGCACGTGTTTGCACCAGCTTCAAGGCTTTCAGGAACGTATTGCAGCACGAAGAAATGATAGGGAGCCGGCAGCCAGTAATTTTCTGTGAGAAGTGCCGCTATACGGCTCTTGTCTCCGCATCCCACGGCGTTGCAATCCGCAAAACTTATCTGATGCGTTTTGTAGGAGGGATAGTGACCGATGGTGCTGCCACTTGAATCGTCCCCCGGATGGTCGGGATGCATGTTGCCCAGCAGGTGTGCAAACGGATAGGTACGTCGAGTTGTCCAATCGTCGCGGCTCGTGATGTTCAGCCATGTTGGTGTGGATGCAGTCGGCGCAAGGCGTGTGGAGTCGTGATAGAGGTCATAGTAAGCGTCTGCTCCAATAGCCGCATTCAATGTAACGATCAGCGTCTTTTCTCCAAGAGGCTGGTCTGTTTTCATGAACGTGGGTAACAGGGCGCGCGATAAGATTCTGCCACCCAAGGAATGACCGGTCACAATCATACGGTTTGCTGTGGGGCCCTTCTGGACGGCGCGAGCAATATCGGCCAAATCGGATGCCATCGTGCCACTTGTGGCGATCGAATCTGCCGCGCGTGCACGGTTCGCGATTGTAAAGACGCTTGCTACTGGCGTTGAGATGCTTTCTCCCCGCCAGCCAACATAAACACCGAGTACCTGCGTATTCGCTTGCCCCGCGCGCGACAGTGCATCCTTGTACCGCGCCAGCATATGGTCGAAATATTTGACGTTCTCGTCGTCGGGGCTGGCGCTATGGTGCCAGCCATGCACGTAGACAGCGACAAACGTTGCTTCTCCCGCGGTATTTGAATTCTCGATTTTATGCAGGATGGCTTGTAGCTGATTTGGCGCGAACAGTTGGCCCGGCCCCTTGCATGCCTCGCTCTCCAGTTCGCAGTATTCGAGAAAGGCCACGCTGAAGCGCCTTTCCACGCGACCATCGTTGTTCTCCGTAACGCCCGCTTGGGTAGCCGGACAGTCGGCGCGTCGGCCGACTTTATCGATTGTGCATGACCTGGATTGGAAGCCAACTTGTTGATACTGCTTGTCTGGTACGGCACTGCACCCTGCTAAGGTCAGTGAAGTGATGCATGCGCCAAAGATCATCGTGCGTGCGATGCTTCGATACTCTTTAATTTCCCCATTTTTCATTTTTTTTGTCGCTCCGTTATCGATCTGTAACACTTCTCAAGTGTGCAGGTCGAGTCCGAGTCACGTTGGCCGCTCCTGCATGATCGAAACATAGTCGATCATTTTTAAAAGTTCCACTCAGGAGATTCCGCACTATCTCTGTACGGAATCGAGTTCAATAGGGCGGTCGACAGACGAACCAGGAGATTTCGGGAATTTCGAGAGAAGGATGTCTACTGGTCGAAGCATAACAAGACGTACCGACACTGGAGATCCGTGGATAATTGTGGCGGCGACTTCGTGGTCTACAGCTAGCCCAAACTCATCAAGCTGGACAAGCCGATCATTCTGAAAATTGACACCGTATGCAGAACCATTCCGGCCGAGCAATGAAAGTGGCAATGACCATCCTCAAAGTAGTCTTGTCGGTGGTCGCCATATATCTGGTTGTCGATATCGGCTGGCTGTTCTTACCGCGCAACGTGAGGAACGGGATCGTACTTGTCTCGGTCATGAACACGAAGCTGGCGATCTTCGCCATCACGTCGATCATCTTCGGGTTCTACGTGTACCGGCTCGTCAGAAATTTCAACCGTTTCAGCCGAGCGAAGCGCGCAGGCGCCGCGATCGTCACACTCGTTTTTTTCGCATTCGTCTACTTGGTAGGCTATCGCGGAATCATGATTGACCGTACCGATTGTCAGCGCTTCAACTACAACGTCAAGATGGATGGTGGTGTCAAACAGGTCGACGGCATAACCTACATCGTCAACATCTGCGGAAGCGGTGTCCGCAGCAATGGTTTTTTGGGTGATCAGAATGAGCAGGTCAAACTCGTCGTCAGCGATGCACATGGCTCGACGCTTGCTACGCGACCATTTTTCGTTTTTTGGGACGGCCGGCCGGGTGGACTCGACCATCATCCGTAAGAACAAGTTGGATTATTTCGACGCATCGGATGAGGACGACAGTGAAAGGTCGATCTCGCTGCCACCCACCACGTTCGATTGGGTCGCGGCAAAATTTCCGATTTGGCTTCGCTGAGAATGGTCCCGCCGCCCGGGCGGTCGTTGCGTTGAAGCGGCGCCACCCACGATTCTCGCCGAACCACCCAAGCCAAGAAAGCAGCGGTGATCGCCGTGACCACCCCCGGCGAAACAATCGCCCGAATCAAACACCCGTTCGACGAACCGCCACCGAACCCCGCATCCCCCACGCACCGCCAACACCCGCCCAACCGCGATGTAATGACCAAACCGCAAGACCTAGTGCATAGATATCGTTTGCCGAGCCCTTAATGACTATCGACAATCGTGGCTCGAATTCACCGCCGCGGCGCCAGAAGCGCCTTGGCGGCCGGCGCTCGACGGCTATCCCGGCCGTCCGCGCCCACCTGCACACGACGACATGTACGCGTTCACGCCCTCATTCCAAAATCCCGCCGGCTCGCCGATCCGCGAGTTGTTCAAGTACCTGTCCGAACCGGGCATGATTTCCTTCGCGGGCGGCTATCCGGCCAGCGACCTGTTCGACGTCGACGGCCTGAACGCGGCGGCCGAACGTGCGTATGGGCAGCCCATCCGCTGTCTGCAATACGGCCCGACCGACGGCCTCGCCGAACTGAAGCAGCAACTGATCGCGCTGATGGCGCGTCGCGGCGTCGCGTGCACGCCGGCCGAGCTGCTCGTCACGACCGGCTCGCAGCAAGGTCTCGACCTGCTGCTGCGCGTGATGGTGTCGCCCGGCGACGTCGTGCTGACCGAACAACCGGCGTACCCGGCCACGCTGCAGGCGATGCGTTTGCAACAGGCGCGCATCGTGACGATTCCGGTCGACGGCGAAGGCGTCGACGTCGATCGTCTGGCCGAACAACTCGCATCCGGCGCGATCGCACAGCCGAAGCTGCTCTACACGGTCCCGACTTTCGCGAACCCGACGGGCGCGACGCTCACGCGCGAACGCCGGCTGAAGCTGCTGCGTCTCGCGGCGCAATACCGTTTCCTGATCATCGAGGACGATCCGTACGGCGACCTGCGTTTCGCGGGCGAAGCCGTGCCGTCGATGCTCGCGCTGGCCGGCGAGGTGGATGGCGCGCGCGACTGGCTCGTGCATTTCGCGAGCCTGTCGAAGATCGTCGCGCCGGGGCTGCGCGTGGGCTGGACGATCGCGCCGGCCGAAATCGCGCGGCGCTGCGTGATCGCGAAGCAGACGGTCGACCTGTGCAGCGCGCCGTGGACGCAGGCCACCGCCGCCGAATATCTGGCGGACGGCGCGCTCGAACGCCATCTGCCGCGCATCACGGCCGCGTACCGGCGCAAATGCGACGCGATGTGCGATGCGCTGCGCGACGGCTTCGGCGATGCGATCGAATTCCATCGTCCCGAAGGCGGGATGTTCGTGTGGGCGCGGCTCGGCGCGGTATCGTCGGACGGGCTGCTGCAACAGGCGATCGCCAACAAGATCGTGTTCGTACCCGGCAAGGCGTTCTTCGCGGACAACGTCGACGCGGCGTCGCTGCGCCTGTCGTTCGCCGCGCCGGACGTCGATGCGATCCGGGAAGGCGTCGCGCGTCTCGTGCGCGCGTATGGTGCGGCGCGGGCCGCGTGAGGAGACACCGACATGAATAACACCATCAACGAAACGGCCGCGGTGGGCGCGGCTGCGAACACCGGCGACAAGCGGCCGGCAAAGCATCCGTCGTCGCAGATCAGCGCCGGGCCGCAGTATGTGGCCGACGTGCTCGGCCGCTTCGGCGCGGAGCCGGCGACCGATGCCGGCGATGCGGCGCCGGTCGTGCTCGGCTACAACTGAGCGGCACAACGGCGGCTGCGGCGCATCCGATGCGAGCCGTCGCCGACACAAGCGGTTAAGCTTGCGCGATCGAAACACCGACGATCGCCGCCGCCTCATGTCCGACTCGACCTCCGAATCGCTCGCGCAAACCTACGACCGCGTCTGGTCCTGCCTCGAATCCGGCGTGAGCGTACAGCGTTCGCCGTTCACGATGCTGCAGGCGGCGACGCTCGGCCTCGATGGCGCGCCGAAGGTCCGGACGATCGTATTGCGTCAGGTGAGCCGCACCGCGCACGTGCTGTCGTTTCATACCGACGCGCGTTCGGAGAAAGTCGCGGAGTTGCGTCGCGATCCGCGCATCTCGATCGTCGCGAATGATCTCGACGCGCTCGCGCAGATTCGCGCGGAAGGTGTTGCATCGATCTGCGACGACGAAGCGCAACGGCGCGCGATCTGGGCATCGAGCCGCCCGCATACGTTGCTGCTGTATCGCGCGCCGTTGCCGCCCGGCACGCCGATCTCCTCACCGGAAGACGCGCATATCGACAACGCCGCCTCAACCGGCGACGGCTACGACAACTTCTGCCTGATCCACATGACGATCACGCGCATCGACTGGCTCGAACTCGCGCGCGCCGGCCATCGCCGCGCGGTATTCGATCTGAACGAAAGCGGCTACGAAGCCCGCTGGATCGCGCCTTGACGCTGGTCAAGCGCGCTCGATCCACTCAAGGCCGCCCGTCCGACGCGGCCTGGATCATCCACTCGCGCATCACCGCGATCGCGTCGTCGTCGCGACGCTCGGCTGGATACACGAGATAGAACCCCACCGACAGCGGAAACGCGAAATCGAACGGCTTGCACAGCCGGCCTGCTGCGATATCGCGTTCGACCAAAGGCTCGGTCGCGAGCGCGATGCCCTGGCCGGCGACGGCCGCATCGATCGCGAGCGACGTCTGGTTGAAGCGCAGCCCCTTGTGCGGATCGACGTCGACCGGTTCGGGCATCGCGGCGAGGAACTCGGGCCACAGGTCGTGCGCGTCGTGCAGCAGCACCTGCCCGGCGAGCGCGCGCGGCGAAGCCGGCGCGGTCAGCACCGACGGGCTGCACACCGCGCACACGTCGAGCGGGAACAGCGCATGAGTGGCGAGATGCTTGCCGAACGGCGGCTTGCCGTAGCGGATCGCGAGATCGACGCCGTCATGGCGGAACGTCGCGATCTGCGGATCGGCGATCACGCGCACGTCGTAGTCGGGATGCGCGTCGGTGAACTGCGCGAGCCGCGGAATCAGCCACTTCGACGCGAACGACGGCGTCGTGCTGATCGTCAGCGCGGCGCGCCGCTTCACGAGCTTGTCGGTCGCGTCGGCGATCGCGTGCAGCGCGCGCTGCACGTCGGAGAAATACGCGGCGCCGTCGTGCGTGAGCGCGAGGCCGCGCGGCAGGCGCTCGAACAGCTTCAGGCCGAGCACGTCCTCGAGGTGGCGCACCTGCTGCGCGACGGCGCCCTGCGTGACGCCGATCTCGTCGGCGGCCGCGCGGAAATTGAGGTGCCGCGCGGACACTTCGAACGCGCGAAGCGCATTCAGCGGTGGCAGGCGGGAAGGACGTGGCGGCATCGTCAGGCTGTAGAAAAACTATCGGCTGGCGGCAGAAATACTGGTTCGACAGTGGGAAGCGATGCGCCTACATTACCACCATGGCGCGCCGAATGGCGGCTGCGCGGCGGCAGAATGAGAATGAGGAGCGGATCGTGACTGTAGAAAAAGTGGCGTTGATCACGGCGGCGGGCAAGGGCATGGGCGCGGCGATCGCGCGCGAACTGGCGGCGACGGGCTATCGCGTCGCGCTGATGTCGCCGTCGGGCAGCGCGGTGGCGCTTGGCGACGAACTCGGCGGTTTCGGCATCAAGGGCTCGGTGACCGAAGAGGCCGATATCGACCGGCTCGTGCAGGAAACGGTCGCGCGCTACGGCCGGATCGATGCGGTCGTGAACAACACCGGCCATCCGCCGAAGGGCGAGCTGCTGGCGATCACCGACGACAACTGGCACACGGGGCTCGATCTGATCCTGCTGAACGTGGTGCGCGTGATGCGCCGCGTGACGCCGATCTTCCAGAAGCAGGGCGGCGGCGCGGTGGTCAATATATCGAGCTTCGCGGCGGACGCACCCGAGCAGCCGATGCCCGTGTCGTCGGCGCTGCGCGCGGCGCTGAGCGCATGGACGCGGCTGTACGCGGAACGCTATGCGGCCGAGAACATCCGGATGAACGCGGTGCTGCCGGGCTTCATCGACAGCTGGCCGGAAACGCCGCAGATCGTCGCGCGCATTCCGGCCGGCCGCTTCGGCAAGACCGGCGAGATCGCGAAGACAGTCGCGTTCCTGCTGTCGGACGGCGCGGGCTACATCACCGGGCAGAACATTCGCGTCGACGGCGCGATCGTCAACGCGCTCTGAGCGCGACACCGGCGAGCGGCCGCGCAAGCGCTGCTCGCCGCGCAGCAGCTACAAACGCGTACAAATCAGACAAATTCGGGATACATCCGACCTTTCAAATGGGCGACGCCGCGTGACATGGGCACGCCGGATTGAAAGCCTGAGCGCGATCCCCCGCGGCATGTTCACTTTCCATTTCACGAAAGGAGATGCCGAACGATGTCCTTCACACCGTTTTCCCCGATGCGTCGCCACCTGCTGGCCACTTCCGTGGCCGCCGGGGTCTCGGCGATGCTGCCCACCGCGCTGCATGCGGCCACCGGCGCGAGCGGCATACGCCCGTTCACCGCCCACATCCCCGATGAAGCCGTGGTCGATCTGCGTCGTCGTATCGTCGCGACGCGCTGGCCGGGCCGCGAGACCGTCGTCGACGAATCGCAGGGCGTGCGGCTCGAGCGCATGCAGGCGCTGCTGCGCTACTGGGGCACCGACTACGACTGGCGCAAGGGCGAGGCGCGCCTGAACGGTTTCCCGATGTTCATCACCGAAATCGACGGGCTCGACATTCATTTCATTCACGTGCGGTCGCGGCACGCAAACGCGATGCCGATGATCATGACGCACGGCTGGCCCGGCTCGATCTTCGAGCTGCTGAAGGCGATCGGCCCGCTGACCGACCCGACCGCGCATGGCGCGAGCGCGGACGATGCGTTCCACGTCGTCGTGCCGTCGCTGCCGGGCTTCGGTTTCTCGGGCCGGCCGACGAAGACCGGCTGGGGCTCCGACCACATCGCGCGAGCGTGGGGCGAGTTGATGGCGCGGCTCGGCTATACGCGTTTCGTGTCGCAGGGCGGCGACTGCGGCTCGGTGATCTCGCACCGGATGGCGATGCAGCGCGTGCAGGGCCTGGCCGGGATTCACGTGAACATGCCGGCGACGGTGCCGCCGGATATCGCGACGCTGCTCGAGATCGATGCGCCCGCGCCGGCTTCGTTGACGCCGAAGGAGAAGGCCGCGTACGAGAAGCTCGCGACGTTCTATCGCGACAATTGCGGCTACTCGGCGATGATGGTCACGCGGCCGCAGACGGTCGGCTATGCGCTTGCCGATTCGCCGTCCGGGCAGGCTGCGTGGATGTACGACAAGATCTCGCAGTGGACGTATAGCGGCGGCGTGCCCGAACGCTCGATTCCGCGCGACGAGATCCTCGACGACATCTCGCTGTACTGGCTGACGAACACCGCGACGTCGTCCGCGCAGATCTACTGGGAGGATCACTCGAACAACTTCAACGCGGTGGATATCTCGCTGCCGGCCGCGATCACGGTGTTTCCCGGCGAGATCTACCAGGCGCCGCGCAGCTGGGCCGAGCGCAGTTATCACAACCTGATCTACTTCAACGAAGTCGACAAGGGCGGGCACTTCGCGGCATGGGAAGAACCGGAACTGTTTGCGCGCGAAGTGCGTGCGGGGTTCCGGCCGTTGCGGCGCGCGTAAGCGGCGTAGTAAGCGCAGTGAATACGGGCCGGCCTGGTGCGCGGCCCGTTTTCGTTTCTGCCGCGCGGCCGCGCCGAAACGTCGTTTTTCTCGCGATTTTTGAATCGCTGTGTGTCGTGTTCGCACACGGATACGTTGAGATACAAAGCCTCCGGACGGTTCGGATATAAAACCGGTGAAGCAATTCACACGGCGGCGCGGCGCCATCCGCTGCCGCCGCGAACGACGACATCCGATTGCCCGCACGTGCCGCGGGCCTCTTTCTTAGCGATCGACAATGGAGAACGAGTCATGACCGATACCGTGAACACCCGCCGCCGCCTGCTCCTGGGCACCACGCTGGCAAGCCTGAGCCTGGCCGACCTCGGCTTCAGCGCGCTCGCGCATGCGCAGTCGGCGCCCGATGGATCGGCGGCGAAGCGCCCGGCCGGCGTCGCGTCGCTGGGTACGATCCACCAGATCGATGCGGGCGTGCTCAACGTCGGTTATGCGGATCTCGGCCCGAAGCAAGGCCCGGTCGTGTTCCTGCTGCACGGCTGGCCGTACGACATCTACAGCTACGCGGACGTCGCGCCGCTGCTCGTCGCGGCCGGCTATCGCGTGATCGTGCCGTACCTGCGCGGCTACGGCTCGACGACGTTCCGCTCGGCCGACACGGTGCGCAACGGCCAGCAGGCGGTGACGGCCGTCGACATCGTCGCGCTGATGGATGCGCTGAAGATCGACCACGCGATATTCGGCGGCTACGACTGGGGCGCGCGCACGGCCGACGTCATCGCGGCGCTGTGGCCGCAGCGCGTGAAGGCGCTGGTGTCGGTGAGCGGCTACCTGATCGGCAGCCAGGCGGCGAATGCCAAGCCGCTGCCGCCGCAGGCCGAACTGCAGTGGTGGTATCAGTTCTACTTCTCGACCGAGCGCGGCGAACTCGGCTACGCGCAGAACCGCGACGCGTTCAACAAGCTGATCTGGCAACTCGCGTCGCCGAAGTGGCAGTTCTCCGACGAGACCTACGCGCGCTCGGCCGCATCGTTCCGGAATCCCGATCACGTGGCCGTCGTGATCCACAACTATCGCTGGCGTCTCGGGCTCGCGCAGGGCGAAGCGAAATACGACGACATCGAGCGGCGTCTCGCGGCCGGGCCTTCGATCGCCGTGCCGACGATCACGATGGAAGGCGACGCGAACGGCGCGCCGCATCCGGCCCCGGCCGCGTACGCGAAGAAGTTCACCGGCAAGTACCAGCACCGGACCATTACCGGCGGCATCGGCCACAACCTGCCGCAGGAAGCGCCGCAGGCCTTCGCCGATGCGATCCTGCAAGTGGAGCATCTGTGATGCGGGCCCGCGTGGGGGGATGGCGGCGCGGCGCGCGCCGCGCGTTCGTCGCGGGCGTGCTGCTGGCCGGCGCGTGGTCGGCGAGCGGCCCGGCCGCGTTCGCGGAACAGTCGAAGCCGGCCGCGGCCGCATCGCCGATTTACGGCGTGACGATTCCGCCCGGCTACCGGAAGTGGGAAATGGTCGCGCCGGCCGAAGAGGCCGCACCGCTCGACGAGTTGCGCGTGGTGCTCGGCAATCCGGTTGCGATGCGTGCGCTCGAAAAGGCGACGCTGCCGTTCCCGGACGGCACGATCCTCGTGAAGCTCGCGTACAAGCGCAAGCAGTCCGACGAGTTCGCGCCCGCGACGGTGCCCGGCCAGGCGACGACCGTGCAGGTCATGGTGAAGGACTCGCGTCGCTATGCGGCGACGGGCGGCTGGGGGTTCGGGCGCTTCATCAACGGCGTGCCGGCCGATATCGGCCAGCATCAGACGTGCTTTGCGTGCCATCAGGCGCGGGTCAAGAACCACGATTACGTGTTCACGCGGCTCGCACCGTGACGTGACGCGTGAGCGTGAAGCGGATAGGAAGGCGTGCCCGGCGGGGCACGCCTTTTTTTCGTGGTGCATCGCGTAGCCGGTGTGTATCGCACTGTATCTGCTGCCGTTCCTGAAAAACTGGCATGCAGAAAGCCCGGTTCCGGAAACATGCCGGATACGTGCGCGGGTTCTACTGTCGACATGCAGCAAACGTTCGGTGCCAGGCGTTCGCACCGGATGCCCAGTGCTCGACACCTCAACTTCGTTCAAGGAGAACCTTCATGAAAGCCGCTCGAATCCTCGCCGTTGCCGTCCTCGCCATCGCCCCCGCGCTGTCGTTCGCCGATACCGGCCACAGCCTCACGCGTGCTGAAGTGCGCGCCGACCTCATCCGTCTCGAGAAGGCCGGCTACAACCCGGCCGGCAGCGAAGCGCACTACCCGGACGACATCGCCGCCGCGGAGAACGCCGTCGCGGCTGCCGAGCAGGTCGCGCGTTCCGACCAGAATGGCCCGTCGAAGTCGCAAGGCGACAACGTGGCCGATGCGGTGACGCCGGCCGGCCATCGCGGTGCCGCGCCGTCGCGCGCCGCACGCTACGCCGCCGACGACCTGTACGCGCATTCGTGATCGGGCGCCGCGCTTGCCGCATGCACGCGCGGCTGCTCGGGCAGCACTTTATTTCAACGACACGATAAGGAAGGGAGCATGACGATGGCCGGTTTGATGAAACGCGTTCTGGTATCCGCCGCGATGATCGGCGGACTGTTCGGTGCGGTCGCGGCGCAGGCCGCGCCGAAGGAAGACCTGAAGGGCACCAACGTCGTGCTCGTACACGGCGCATTTGCCGACGGGTCGAGCTGGAACCGCGTGATCCCGCTGCTCGAGGCGCGCGGGCTGCACGTGGTGTCGGTGCAGAACCCGCTGAGCTCGCTTGCCGACGACGCGGCCGCGACGAAGCGTACGATCGACGAACAGAAGGGGCCGGTCGTGCTGGTCGGCCACTCGTGGGCGGGCGTCGTGATTAGCGACGCGGGCAACGACGACAAGGTGAAGTCGCTCGTGTACGTCGCGGCGTTCGCGCCGGACAACGGCCAGTCGATCGCCGACGTCACGCAGGGGCTGCCGGCGCCGGCATGGGCTGGCGAACTGCGCAAGGACGCCGGCGGTTTCGCGCGGCTGTCGGACAAGGCGATCGCACAGGATTTCGCGCCGGATCTGCCGCCCGCGCAGCAGCGCATCGTTGCCGCGACCCAGGGGCCGTGGTATAGCGGGTGCATCTCGGAGAAGGTCGCGCAAGCCGCATGGCATGCGAAGCCGTCGACGTTCGTCGTCGCGACGCACGACCGGATGATCGATCCGACGCTGCAGGAAGCGATGGCGAAGCGGATCGGCGCGACGGTCGCGCGCGTGAACGCGAGCCACGTCGCGATGCTGAGCCAGCCGAAGGCCGTGGCCGACGCGATCATCGCCGCCGCCGAGCGCGCGAAGCAGGATACGCAGTGAGCGAATGCGGCGCCGCGCTTTCGTGACGAAGCGCGGCGCCGCGCGTGATTGTGATGTCTTTTCAGCAGGAGAAGTCATGACCGAACTCTGGCAACTGTCGGCGACCGAACTCGCGAAACGCGTGCGGCAGCGTGACGTGTCCGCGCGCGAAGTGGCGGACGCCGTGCTCGATCGTCTCGATGCGGTGAATCCGGCGATCAACGCGGTGGTCGAACACCGCCCCGACGACGTGCGGCGGCAGGCCGACGAAGTCGATCGCGCGATCGCGCGCGGCGACGATCCGGGGCCGCTCGCGGGCGTACCCGTCACCGTGAAGATCAACGTCGATCAGGCCGGCTTCGCGACGACCAACGGCACGCGCCTGCAGGAAAACCTGATCGCGCCCGCCGACAGCCCGGTGGTCGCCAACATCCGCAAGGCCGGCGGAGTGCTGCTCGGCCGCACCAATTCGCCGACGTTCGCATTGCGCTGGTTCACGTCGAATCGCGTGCATGGTCATACGCGCAATCCGCGCAATCCGTCGCTGACGCCGGGCGGATCGAGCGGCGGCGCGGCGGCGGCCGTAGCAGCCGGGATCGGACCGCTCGCGGTCGGCACCGACATCGGCGGCTCGGTGCGCTACCCAGCCTATGCGTGCGGCGTGCATGGAATCCGGCCGTCGCTCGGTCGCGTGCCGGCATTCAATGCGTCGTCGCCCGAGCGGGCGATCGGCGCGCAACTGATGTCGGCGGCCGGGCCGATCGCGCGCACGATCGACGATCTCTCGCTTGCGCTGCGAGCGTTCTCCGCACCGGACCCGCGCGATCCGTGGCACGTCGCGGTGCCGTTCGACGGGCGTGAGGTGCCGAAGCGCGCGGCGCTGTGCGTGCGGCCACGCGGCCTGGCGGTCGTGCCCGAAGTCGAGGCCGCGTTGCGCGATGCCGCGCACCGGCTCGTCGATGCCGGCTGGACCGTCGACGAGATCGACGATACGCCGCCGATGCGCGAGGCTGCGCTGCTGCAGGAACAGCTGTGGCTCGGCGATGGCTTCGACGCGCTGGCGAACGCGGTCGAGCAGGATGGCGATCCGGGCGCGGCTGCGGTAATCGCCGCCGTGCGCGGCAAGGTGCGCGATCTGCCGGCCGACGTGATCAGCCGCGCGCTGGTCCGACGCACGACGTTGACGCGAGAGTGGCGGCTGTTCCTCGATGAATATCCGGTGTTGCTGTTGCCTGTTTCATCGGAACTGCCGTTTCCGGACGATCTCGACCGGCAAGGGCCGGACGGCTTCGAACGCGTGTGGGAAGCGCAGCTCACGTTGCGCGCGCTGCCCGCGATGGGGTTGCCGGGGCTGGCCGTCACGACGTCGGTCGTGAACGGCGTGCCGGTGGGCGTGCAGGTGGTCGCCACGCATCATCGCGAGGATCTGTGTCTGCTCGCGGGGCGCGATATCGAGGCGCGTGGCGCGCCGGTTACGGTGGTTGATCCGGTGGTGTGATGTACTGAAGAACACATGCATCGGCGAGGCGCGGTGGCTTCGTCGGTGCATCGCGTGATCCGTTCCATTTCGGACTCCATGACGACGCGCCGCATGCCGCGCCGATCGTTTCTCTCGCTTCCTTTCAAATCCCTTCGATGCACGACATCGAACGGCCCCCGTCCTCCCTTTCCATCCCGCCGGCGACCGCGCATCGATAGCGTGCGTCTGCTATTGCATTCCCCGCGGCGCTGATTAGGAAATGAATTTTTATTGGTTCTGCTTCCCCGGCCGCACTCGCATAGTGGCGCTGACGGCTATAGACAGCACGCAAGCTGCAACAGCCGCATTCCCGGTGTCTTTGTTCATACGAATCTGAGAATACAAGGAAGTGTCATGACGGTTGAACTGGAAGAACGAACCGCTGCGCAGCATGCGCTCGAAGACGCGCGCGCGGCGGCCCTGGCGGCCGGCAAGCCCTACGCGGGCGGCGTTGCGCCGGAAACTGCGTGGGCGCTGTTCTCGGCGGGCGACGCAGTGCTGGTGGACGTGCGCACGGCGGAGGAGCGGAAATTCGTCGGTTACGTGCCGGAGTCGCTGCATGTGCCGTGGGCGACCGGTACGAGCCTGACGCGCAACCCGCGCTTCGTGCGCGAACTGGAAGCGAAGACCGGCAAGGATGCGGTCGTGTTGTTGTTGTGCCGCAGCGGCAACCGCTCGGCGCAGGCGGCCGAGGCCGCGGCGAAGGGTGGGTTCACGCAGGTTTTCAATGTGCTCGAAGGCTTCGAGGGCGACCTCGACGAGCGGCAGCATCGCGGCGGCCACAACGGCTGGCGCTTTCGCGGCCTGCCGTGGGCGCAGGATTGATTCACGGCCGTTACGGGGAGAAAGCAGCATGGCCGCATTCGATATCGACGACATCGTTCAGTCGCTGCAGACGGTGCGCCGCGCATGGCGCGAAAAGCAGCGGCGCTCGCTCGAACCGGGCGGCCGCGATTTGCCGGCGCGCGAGGCGCTCGCGCAGATCGTCGGCGCGCTGAAAGGTGTGCTGTTCCCGATGCGACTCGGGCCGCCCGACCTGCGGCAGGAAAGCGAGAACTTCCACGTGGCCCACGCGCTCGACGCGGCGTTGAACGCGCTGCTCACGCAGGTGACGCTCGAATTGCGCTACGCGGCGCGCCAGCGCAACGTCGACGGTCCGGTAGACAACGTCGACGAAGTCGCGTCGAAGGCCGTGCAGGCGTTCGCCGCACGCTTGCCCGAGATTCGCCGGCTGCTCGACAGCGACGTGCTGGCGGCTTTCCACGGCGATCCGGCGGCCGGCAGCGTCGACGAGGTGCTGCTGTGCTATCCGGGCATCCTCGCGATGATTCACCACCGGCTCGCGCACGAGTTGTACGGGCTCGGCCTGCCGCTGCTCGCGCGGATCATCGCCGAGCAGGCGCATGCGGAAACCGGTATCGACATCCATCCGGGCGCGCGCATCGGCGCGGGCTTCTTCATCGACCACGGCACGGGCGTCGTGATCGGCGAGACGGCGATCATCGGCGAGCGCGTGCGCGTGTATCAGGCGGTCACGCTCGGCGCGAAGCGCTTCCCGCGCGATGCGGCCGGCCATCTGGAGAAAGGGCTCGCGCGCCATCCGATCGTCGAGGACGACGTGGTGATCTATGCGGGCGCAACGATCCTCGGCCGCGTGACGATCGGGCGCGGCGCGGTGATCGGCGGCAATGTTTGGCTCACGCAGGACGTGCCGCCCGGCGAAAACGTCACGCAGGCCGTGCTGCGCAGCGAAGCGAACGCCGCGCCGCGCACGGCGGCGCGCGTCGCCTAGGAGGCGCGATGAGCGACCTCATCCATCACTTCGGCGCCAACGTGCGCAAGCTGCGCGAAGCGCGTACGTGGTCGCAGGAGCAGCTGGCCGAGCACGCGGGGCTGAACCGCTCGTATGTCGGCGAGATCGAGCGCGGCGAAGCGATCGCGTCGATCGTCACGGCCGACAAGATCGCGCGCGCGTTCGACGTGTCGATCTCGACGTTGCTGCCGGGCGCATACGTCACCTGAGGCCGCCTCCATCGTTTTCCCCTTTCGGGTGCACGACCTGACGGCTATAGCATGTTGAGCCGGCAGGGGCGTGCTTCCGATAATCACCCAGCGTCATAAGCAATCCCGTTTTCCATCTTAAGAACCCGGAGCCACACATGTCGACCGTTGCAAGCGGCACGGCCGCGCTGAGCGATCACGCCGCCCGCCAACTAGCGAACGCTACCAAGACCGTCCCGCAGCTTTCCACGATCACGCCGCGCTGGCTGACCCATTTGCTGCAATGGGTGCCGGTCGAGGCCGGCATCTATCGCCTGAACCAGGTGAAGAACCCGGAAGCGGTGCGCGCCGCGTGCACGCAGCTCGAGGACGAAAGCGTGCTGCCGCAGACCTTCGTGCCGTACGAGGAACAGCCGCGCGAGTACTTCCTGAACGCGGTGAGCACGGTGCTCGACGTGCATACGCGGATCTCCGATCTTTACAGCAGTCCTCATGACCAGATCAAGGAACAGCTGCGCCTGACGATCGAGACGATCAAGGAACTGCAGGAAAGCCAGTTGATCAACAATCCCGATTACGGGCTGCTCGCGAACGTGACCGACGAACAGCGGATCTTCCCGCTGACGGGCGCGCCGACGCCGGACGATCTCGACGAGCTGCTGACGAAGGTGTGGAAGGAGCCGGCATTCTTCCTCACGCACCCGCTCGCGATCGCCGCGTTCGGCCGCGAATGCACGCGGCGCGGCGTGCCGCCGCCGACGGTCAGCCTGTTCGGCTCGCAGTTCCTCACGTGGCGCGGCATTCCGCTGATTCCGTCGGACAAGGTGCCGGTCGCGGACGGCAAGACCAAGATCCTGCTGCTGCGCGTCGGCGACAAGCGCCAGGGCGTCGTCGGCCTGTATCAGCCGGGCGTCGCGGGCGAGCAGGGGCCGGGCCTGTCGGTGCGCTTCATGGGGATCAACAACCAGGCGATCGCGTCGTACCTGATCTCGCTGTATTGCTCGCTCGCGATCCATTCTCCGGATGCGCTGGCTGTCCTCGATGACGTCGAAATCGCCAAGTTCCATGACTATCCCGACACCTACCGTTAATCCCGGCCTGGCCGGCGGCGACGCGCACGCGTTGCCGCATGCGCCGCTGCCGGCCGGCTTGCCCGACCCGGCGACGCTCGCGCGGCTCGCGTCCGAGTTCTTCGCGACGCCGCCCGGGCAGGCCACCGCGCCCGGGCTGTCGGCCGGCAGCGGTGCGGTTGGCGGCGTGCCGTCGGCCTTGCCGGCCGCGGCGCCGATTCTCGCGTCGGTGAGCAACCCGGTGCCGGGCGGCTCGCCGCTCGCGGGCCCGGGCGGCGCGGGCACCGGCGTGCCGGGTCTTGCGTTGCCGCAAGGCAAGGTACCGGGCGCGAACCTCGCGCCGTCCGCGCCGACGCACGTGCTGTCGCTCGGCAACCGCGCACCCGCGCTCGCGCCGCATGCGGCCGCGCAGAACGGGCTGCCCGACAACGCGGTGTCGATCGCGCCCGCGCTCGAACCGCGTGTCGGCGGCGCGGCGCTCGGCGTGCCGCAGGTGAATACGCCGGCACCGGAAAGCGCGGCGAAGACGTCGCCGTACTACTTCACCGACGGTTCGCTGCAAGGCTGGCAGGCGACGCCGCAGGACATCGTCGTGCCGTCGAACGGGCTGGCGTCGCCGGAAGCGTTCGGGTTGCCGGACGACGACGCGCTGCGCGAACTGCTCGCCGTGCATCGCGACGTGCCGGTGTCGCGTGCATCGGGCGCATCGGGCGCATCGGGCGCGGATGTGCCGCGGTATTTCATCGACGACGCGCACGCAGCCGAGCCGCAAAGCCAGCTGTATCGCGGCGCGCATCCGCCGTTCGACGTGAACGCGATCCGCCGCGATTTCCCGATCCTTCAGGAGCGCGTGAACGGCAAGCAGCTTGTCTGGTTCGACAACGCGGCGACGACGCACAAGCCGCAGGCCGTGATCGACCGCCTCGCATACTTCTACGCACACGAGAACTCGAACATCCACCGCGCGGCGCATGCACTGGCCGGCCGCGCGACGGATGCGTACGAGCATGCGCGGGAAACGGTGCAGCGCTTCATCGGCGCATCGTCGCCGGACGAGATCGTGTTCGTGCGCGGCACGACCGAGGCGATCAACCTGATCGCGAAGACGTGGGGCGTGCAGAACGTCGGCGAAGGTGACGAGATCGTCGTGTCGCATCTCGAGCATCACGCGAACATCGTGCCGTGGCAGCAGCTTGCCGCGGTCAAGGGCGCGAAGCTTCGTGTAATTCCGGTCGACGATTCGGGGCAGGTGCTGCTCGACGAATACCGGAAGCTGCTCAACGATCGCACGAAGATCGTGTCCGTCACGCAGGTGTCGAACGCGCTCGGTACGGTCGTGCCGGTGAAGGAGATCGTCGAGCTCGCGCATCGCGCGGGCGCGAAGGCGCTCGTCGACGGTGCGCAGTCGATCTCGCACATGCGTGTGGACGTGCAGGCGCTCGATGCGGATTTCTTCGTGTTCTCCGGACACAAGATTTACGGGCCGACCGGGATCGGCGTCGTGTACGGCAAGCGCGCGATCCTCGACGACATGCCGCCGTGGCAGGGGGGCGGCAACATGATCGCGGACGTGACGTTCGAGCGCACGGTGTTCCAGCCGCCGCCGAACCGCTTCGAAGCCGGCACCGGCAACATCGCGGATGCGGTGGGGCTCGGCGCGGCGCTCGACTATGTGAACCGCATCGGCATCGAGAACATCGCGCGCTACGAGCACGATCTGCTTGCGTATGCAACGAGCGTGCTCGCGCCGGTGCCGGGCGTGCGGCTCGTCGGTACCGCGCGCGACAAGGCGAGCGTGCTGTCGTTCGTGCTGAAGGGCTATGAAACCGAGGAGGTCGGGCAGGCGCTGAACGAAGAGGGCATCGCGGTGCGCTCGGGGCATCACTGCGCGCAACCGATCCTGCGGCGTTTCGGGCTCGAGGCCACGGTGCGGCCGTCGCTCGCGTTCTACAACACGTGCGATGAAGTCGATGCGCTGGTGAGCGTCGTCAGGAGACTGGCGGCGCGGCGTTGACGTTTTCGTTGCGCTGACGTCGATGTTGCCCGCTTGCGGCGGCCTTTGCGGGTCGCCGCAAGCGTTTTTATGCTACCCGGTTAGAAACGCACGACCGGCTTCTGCTCGACGCTGAAGCCGTCACGCAGCACACTGGCCGAATCCGCGAAATAACGGCGGATCTCCGACAGCAGATCGGTGTTGCCGCGCCGGCAGAACACCACGCCCGATCCTTCCTCCGTCAACAGCTCATCGATCAGCGATTCGGGTTGCCCGATATCGGCGAGATGGACGTTCTGCACGCCGTGCGCGAGCGCATCGAGCGCGTCGCGTACGCACGGCGCCGCGTCGGCGGCTGGATGTTCGGCGAGCCATTGCTCGAGTTCCGCGATGCCGTACAGACCGGCAAGCTCGCCGAGTTCGCGCAGCCATGCACTGTCGACCATCATCACCAGCGTGACGGCGCCCGTGCGTTGCGCGAACAGGCTGCCGAGCCGTTCCGGGCGCAACAGCCGGTCGTGGCCCGCGTCGTCCGGTGCGACCGGCATCACGACGGGCACCAGTCCATTGTCGAGAAACGCGTTCAACGCAGCGCTGTCGAATCGTGCGATCGCGCTTGTGCTCGCGTGGTCGGGTTCAGCGCTGGCAACCAGCAAGCCGCCGTCGTGACCGTCGACACCGATCGCCCGGGCGCCGTGGCTGCCGATCAGGCGCACCAGTTCATGATTGATGCCGGTCATGGCCGCATGCACGGTGTGGACCGATTGCGTGCCGGACGCGGTCGGGATGCTTTGGATCACGATCGGACGGATGCCGGTGAGTGCGAGCAGCGCGACATCCTGTGCGAAGGCGGAGCGCGCGTGGGCGTCGCTCGCGGCACCGCCGTCGACGATGACGACGGTCTGTCCGTGCAGCGCCTGCATGAAAGGCAGCGCGCGGGTCAGGCCGGCCACGCGTCGGGTGGGAGTATCAGGGTCTGGGAACATGGGAATCAGAAATGATGGAGGGAATGCCTGCCGTTGCACGATGTCGGGTCAAACAGTGCGTTGCATGAGCCGGTGAATCTCTTCGGGCGTTTGCGCATCGCGCGACGCCTGCCGGATCGCGCGTTCGCTGAACCATCGCGCGGCATCGGCGAGCAGTTCGAGGTGCACGCGGCCGTCCGCGTGCGGCAGCACCAGCACGATGAATTCATGCACGGGCTTGCGGTCCGGCGCGTTGAACGCGAACGGGTACCGCGCGCGAACGAACAGCGCGACGGCCGAGCCGAGCCCGTCGACGCGCGCATGCGGAATCGCGACGCCTTGCCCGAGGCCGGTCGAGCCGAGTTGCTCGCGCTTGATCAGTTCGGCGCGGATCCGGTCGGCGGATACGCCGCTGCCGCGCGCGACATGGCGCGCGATCAGGTCGAACAACTGGCTCGCGCTTTCCACGGGTACATCGAGCAGGATGTTGTCCGGCGGACAAGCGTTGGCGAGCCGGGGCGCGGACGGCGTGCTGCCGCGTCGGTGAGGGAGGGGGGATTGGCCGCCGACGGCGGCCTGCTGCGTTTGCATGCGGATTGCTCCGTGTCGGGATGACAGGGAAATCCTAGATAACCTCGCGTAAAGACGGTGTCAGATACGCGGTGTGCAAGCATTAAAATTTCGTATCGAGCGCCGACGGAGCCGCGCCCGATATGGGCAACCTCAGGTGCCCGACAGTACGAACGGCAGCGTCGTCAGCACAAACACCGAAATGCCGACGACCGGCGCACCGAACGCGATTGCCGCGAACGCGACCGCGGCGCTCGCCAGTACGAGCGTTCTCGACACCCGGCGATGCCGGTCGTGCGCCGTCGGTCGTGCTTCGTGGAGGGTTTCGGTCCGCCGCCCGATCACGTGTTTCCAGAACGTCAAACCCAGCATCATTTCACGGCTCCTGTATGAAAGACGATCGCGACGGGGCATGCGATGCTGCGGAAGCGGAAGGCCCCGTGAATGACATCAGTGATGCAAAACAACCGGCTAGAATCGGCGGATCGATGGCGCGTCGTTACGCGGCCTGTGTCGATGCACGTGCTCGAACGCATACATTGCGATGCGTGACGACCACATCGACATCGCGTTCAAGCGTGCACGGAAAGGACTACGGCGCGCATCGTCCGCCTGTCGGCAGGACGGTGACTCGGGAAGGTGACGCAGGCGTCCGGCCTGTCAGGCAGAAAAGCAACTCGGAGGACGAGGACTTCGGATGCGCATGGCGCGTGCTCGGCGGTGGATGGCGGACCCATTCTAGTGAACGGATGCGCGGGCGCAAGTAAAAAGGTCGTAAAGGCGTGTGAGTCGCGCGTTACGTGCACTGCGAAAGATGCGCGCTGGTGTGGCAGGGTGCGCATCGGAACGTTTGGTTTGCGCCAACTGCTCCGCAGACGGTCGATCCTAAAGAAAAACGCGTGACGACTTCCGTCGCCACGCGTTTCCCGTGACTACATGACCGCGCGCATACCGACAAACCGGCGCGCACGCCGCCGCGTCGTCAGAAATCGAACCCCGGCCCGCCCGCGCCCGGGCCGCCGGGCGCGGCGGCCGGCGCCGCATCCTTCGGCGCTTCGAACACGGTCGCATCGGTCGTCAGCAGCAGCCCGGCCACCGACGCCGCATTCTGCAGCGCGGTGCGCGTGACCTTGGTCGGATCGAGCACGCCCGATTCGACGAGGTCGCCGTACTCGCCCGTCTGCGCGTTGTAGCCGAAGTTGCCCGCGCCTTCCGCGACCTTCGCGACGACGACGCTCGCCTCCTCGCCCGCATTCGTGACGATCTGGCGCAGCGGTTCTTCCAGCGCGCGCAGCACGATCTTGATGCCCGCGTCCTGATCGGCGTTCGCGCCCTTCAGTTCGCGAATCGCCTGCCGTACGCGGATCAGCGCGACGCCGCCGCCCGGCACGATGCCTTCCTCGACGGCCGCGCGCGTCGCGTGCAGCGCGTCGTCGACGCGATCTTTCTTCTCCTTCACCTCGATTTCGGTCGCGCCGCCGACCTTGATCACCGCCACGCCGCCCGCGAGCTTCGCGACGCGTTCCTGCAGCTTCTCGCGATCGTAGTCGGACGTCGCCTCTTCGATCTGCACGCGGATCTGCTTCACGCGCGCCTCGATGTTCTTCGCATCGCCCGCGCCGTCGATCACCGTGGTGTTTTCCTTGCCGACTTCGATGCGCTTCGCCTGGCCGAGCTCGGCGAGCGTGGCCTTCTCAAGCGTCAGGCCCGTTTCCTCGGCGATCACCTGGCCGCCGGTGAGGATCGCGATGTCCTCGAGCAGCGCCTTGCGGCGATCGCCGAAGCCCGGTGCCTTGACCGCCACCGTCTTCAGGATCCCGCGGATGTTGTTCACGACGAGCGTCGCGAGCGCTTCGCCTTCGACGTCTTCCGCGATGATCAGCAGCGGCCGGCCCGACTTCGCGACCTGTTCGAGCACCGGCAGCAGATCGCGGATGTTCGAGATCTTCTTGTCGTGCAGCAGGATGTACGGGTTTTCGATCTCGGCGATCTGCTTGTCCGGATTGTTGATGAAATACGGCGACAGGTAGCCGCGATCGAACTGCAGCCCTTCGACGACGTCGAGCTCGTCGGCGAGCGACTTGCCGTCCTCGACGGTGATCACGCCTTCCTTGCCGACGCGGTCGATCGCCTCGGCGATACGCTGGCCGATCGATTCCTCGCCGTTCGCGGAGATCGTCGCGACCTGCGCGATTTCCTTGCTCGTGGTGGTCGGCTTGCTGATCTTCTTCAATTCGTCGACGGCCGACGCGACGGCCTTGTCGATGCCGCGCTTCAGGTCGAGCGGATTGAGCCCGGCCGCGACGTACTTCTGGCCTTCACGGACGATCGCCTGCGCGAGCACGGTAGCCGTCGTCGTGCCGTCGCCGGCCGCGTCGCTGGTGCGCGACGCGACTTCCTTCACGAGCTGCGCACCGATGTTCTGCAGCTTGTCCGCGAGTTCGATTTCCTTCGCGACCGACACGCCGTCCTTCGTGACGACGGGCGCGCCGAAGCTGCGTTCGAGCACGACGTTGCGGCCCTTCGGCCCGAGCGTGACCTTTACCGCGTTCGCGAGAATGTTCACGCCTTCGGTCAACTTCGATCGTGCGATGTCGCTGAAAATGATTTCCTTGGCTGCCATGATTGCGCTCCGTTATTGATTGACGACCGCGACGATGTCTTCTTCGCGCAGCACGAGAAACTCGTTGCCGTCCACCTTGACGGCTTGCCCCGCGTACTTGCCGAACAGCACGCGCTCGCCGACCTGCAGGTCGGGCACGATGCGCTGGCCGTCGGTATCCTTGCGGCCGGGGCCGACGGCGATCACTTCGCCCTGGTCGGGTTTCTCGGCGGCGCTATCGGGAATCACGATGCCCGATGCGGTGGTGGTTTCCTGGTCGAGTCGCTTCACGATCACGCGGTCGTGCAAGGGGCGTAGGCTCATCTTTTCGTCCTGTGCTGTTCTGTCGAAATTGGCTGGCACTCTTTAACAGAGAGTGCTGACGAGTATAAAAACGCGCGGCGGTGCGATCCAATAACGGATTCGGAAAAGCATTTGCGCGAATGCGCTTTGGACGGGAAGACGGGGAGCGGAGAGGGAGGAGGCGGAAGAAGGCGGCGTGTGCCGCCTTCAGACGTCACGATGCGACGCGAATCACGACCTTGCCGAAGTGCTGCCCCGATTGCAGGTATGCATACGCTTGCGGCGCCTCGTCGAAGCCGAACACGCGATCGACCACCGGCTTGATCCGTTTCGCGTCGACGAGCCGCACGACGTCGTCGAGCATCGCGCGGCTGCCGACCATGAAGCCGTGCAGACGCCGGAAGCCGCCGATCAGCGGCAGCAGCCCGAGTTCGGGCCCGTCGAAGCTGCTGAGCCCGCCGATCACCGACACGATGCCGCCTGTTTTCGTCGCGGCGAGCGAGCGCGGCAGCGTATCGCGTCCGCCGACTTCGACGACGAGATCCGCGCCCGCACCGCCGGTGAGGCGCAATACTTCGTGTTGCCATTCGGGCATCGTCCGGTAGTTGATCGTTGCGTCCGCACCGAGTGCACGAGCGCGTTCGAGCTTCGCGTCGCTCGACGACGTGACGATCGTGCGCAACCCGGCGGCCTGCGCGAGCTGTAGCGCGATGATCGATACGCCACCCGTGCCGAGCAGCACGACGGTCGCGCCCGGCGACAGTCCGCCGTCGACGAACAGCGCGTTCCACGCGGTGACGCCCGCGCACGACAGCGTCGCGGCTTCGTCGTAGTCGAGATGCGCGGGGATCGCGACCAGCGCGGCCTCGTCGGACACGAAGCGTTCGGCGAGCACGCCGTCGAATTGCGCGCCGGGCGAACCCGACACTTTGTGCGGTGTCGGCGGCCCGTCGATCCACCGCGGGAAGTACGTATTGATCACGCGGTCGCCCGGCTTGAAGCGCGTGACGTCGCGGCCCGTCTCGACCACTTCTCCGGCGCCGTCGGCGACCGGGATCAGCGCGTCGGTGCCGATACCGAGATAGTCGCCGCGCGCGAACATCAGGTCGCGATAGTTCAGCGCGGCCGAATGGATCCTGACGACGACGCCGGTCGGCCCGACCGCGCGCGGTGTCGCGTCGATGCGCCGGAGCCCGGCAATGCCGTCGCCCGGTTTGATTTGCCATGCATGCATGTCGACTCCTTTTCGAGATAGTCAGGACTATCATAGTGTTGCGCAGGTGGACGCATTGGCGAGAATTCGGCCGACGATTGTCGCCAGCACGGACACAACCCTGTCATCGCACCGGAGCGGAGCGGCATGGATGAACGGCTGAGAGGCGTCGCCGAATTTGTCGACGTGGTGGAATCGGGCAGCTTCGCGGCGGCGGCGCTGCGCCTCGGCATGACGCGCTCGGCCGTCGCGAAGATCGTCGCGCGGCTCGAACTGCGTCTCGGCGCGCGGCTGCTGCAGCGCACGACGCGCCAGCTCGGCCTGACCGACGAAGGGCTCGTCTATTACGAGCAATGCCGGCGGCTGCTGGCCGAACTCGGCGAAACGGAGGCTGCGCTCGACGCGGGGCGCCGCGAGCCGGCCGGGCGAGTGCGCGTCAGCGTGCCGGTGCTGTTCGGGCGGCAGTGCGTGGCGCCCGTGGTGCGGCGTCTCGTCGAGCGCCACCCGCGGCTCGAAATCGACATGTCGTTCAGCGACCGCGTGGCCGACCTCGTCAACGACGGCTTCGACCTGGCGGTGCGCATCGGCGAGTTGGCCGATACGAACGCGCTGGTCGGCCGCAAGCTGGGCGTGCAGCGCATGGGCATCTGCGCATCGCCCGCGTATCTCGCGCGTCACGGCCGGCCGTCGGGGCTCGACGAACTCGCGTCGCACGTCGGCATCGCGTATTCGCGCGGTGGACAACCGACGCCATGGCGGGTCATCGGCGCGGACGGCGCGGTGCACGACCATCGCGCGGCCGGCCGGCTGCGGTTCGACGACCTGCAGGCGATCGCCGATGCGGCTGCCGCCGGCGCGGGCCTTGCGTGGCTGCCGTGCTGGCTGATGGCGCCGTACGTGCGCGACGGCCGCCTCGCGCTCGTGATGGACAGCGACAGCGTGTCGGGCGCCGAAGTGTTCGCGGTGCGACCGGCGGCGCGTCACGTGCCGTCGAAGGTGCGCGTGGTCGTCGATGCGCTGGTCGACGAGATTCCGAACATGCTGGCGTCGGACGACGCGAACGGCGAGCGCGGATAACGGCGAGCGGTTCTCCGATGACGACGTGACAATCTGGTTGGATGCGTGTCGCACTCTCGTGCGTCTCGCATAGTCAGCCTGAACCCAGTGAGGAAAAACCGGTAAGCCGCTTTTTTCGGGCGACTAGCGCTTGCGTCGTCGCGGATCGATACCGTTTTGTTCGAGCAGCTTGCGCAGCCGCGAGTTTTCGATCCACAGTGAAGCGAACGCGGTCACCGTCATCAGAAGCGGAAACCATTCGCCTGTCGCGCTGATGATCGCCCAGCCTGCGGCCGTGACGATCAGTGCCGTGACGATGAGAAGCAATCGGTCTGCAAGCCAATTCATTGCGCACCCCGAATCGCAGTGTTCGCCTTCAGGCCGAGATAGCTGTACGGGCGCGGCGCGAGCACTTTCTCGGGATAAGTCGCGCAATTCTTACATGTCCCTTTCCAAAAATTGACCGGCAACTCTAGCAGGTTGTCGAGCAGATCGATCGAGTTTAGATCGGGTGATTGCGCCGGCGATATCCCGCCCATGGTGCCGGGTAGCGCTGACGCTGGCATGCCGATCGGTCGCGGTAACCTTCGCGATTGCCGCGATCGGTGTAGTTTTGCAGCTCTTGTTGGCCGTCTCGAGACTTTTTCTAACGTTTCCACGCCAAGGATGGCGAGGGTATGGAGCGCATTGGTGCGCTACGGCGACGCGTCGCGTGTGTCGGCGCTGTTTTCCTGATACCACCCGCCACCGCGTTGATCGCGCTCGTCGTGGTCAGCGAGACGAGCGGCGGGCTCGCGTGGTGAGGCATGGCGCTCGCGGCCGCCGGTCTGTATCGGGTGATGCGGTATTGAGTGCACGACAGGGACTACCTGGGGCAGGTAACAGAATTTAAAGATTTCCGACGCTGGGAGCACATACGTACATCCGGAATGCGGGCGTCTGCGCGGCGCCAAACAGCGAGCCGCAGCGCCTCGGCGGCATGTCTCGGGGAAACAATGCGAGCCGTCAGTCCCGACGCGCGCAGGTTTTTGCGTGTTCCATGAAAACCGCGAGCTTGTGACATCGTGTTGCGAAAAGTAGATTCGCCCGACGGTAACGCCGGGGTTTCGAATGGCTTCAATCGCAATCGAATTGGGTTCGGGAAAGCGCGCGACACTGACGCGCGCGGGACGTGGAACGTTGTTGGCCAGTCAGCGCGCCGCAATCTCCGAACTGATGCTGCACTGGCCGAAGTATGCAGGCCTGACGACGAATGCGGTGATGTACGTGCGGCAATTGGGCCTTGGTACCGTTCGTGGTGCACCGCTCGATGTGCTCAGGTCCGCCATCGAGGATGGGCGGGTCGTCGTCGAGATTGAGCGCGTGGCGGTGAATGGCGGCGCTTCAGGTGGTCGGCGGTCCCTGCCCCCTCTCCCTCGTGGGAACCGGTTCGGTAGAGTGGCACCCATGGCGTTGCGGTCTGCGGACACGCCAATCCCGAGTTGGGCACGGCCAAGCGATGTATCGGCTGATGAGTTGATACGATACCTGGAGAGCATCATAGCTGGCACAGGCAGTGGTATTGCCGGCATCGCGCCCGTACGGGTTGATAGTGCGCTGCTCAGCGACGCGACACCGTTCTCGCTCGACGACTCACCGTGGGGCGACGCTATGACCACGGCGGCTGTCGACGCGTTTCAAGAGGCACAGTGTTTCGCACGATACGAAATCGACATGGAAATGTGTGCGGCCGCTGGCGCGATGTATAAAGACCCCAGAACCTACGCATTGTGCAGGCAACGTGCTTTCGAAAAAATTTCAGACCTGTAGAGGACGGTGACATGAGCAAACCGAGACGCGCCACCATCGTGTTTTACGACGAGGAGACCGAACAGGTTACGCTGTGCACGGTGTTTCGCCGCGACGTGCAGGCCGTCCTTGACCGCGAAATGAATGCAGGTGTCGCCATCACGATTCCGCCGCATGCAGAACCGAATGACGGGTGCCCGATTACCGATGAGGACGCGCGGCGATTGGGCGGCATGGCGCTGCTGATGCAGGCGGGTGTACATCCGGAATTGCGCGAACGGCTCAAGTTCGCAGAGTCGGGTTCCATCGACTGGTCCCCCGTTCAGCGCCCGGACACCGACTGAGAATTGGGGTGGGGCGCCTGCATCATGCCGTCGTGATGGTCTACGACGAGAAGAAGGGCGGACGTCCCCGTAAAAGGCGCGGTGCCGGACAAACGTGCGCCGCAATCGCGATTCGCCCGAAGCTGATGCGACGTGATTCAACCTGACGCGGCGAATCAATCGTCGTGCGAGTTGCGGAATACTGGCCTCCTTACATATTCCCCCACCCCGTTAGCATGTGACGAATCCGACTTTGGGCGTTGCGCGCGCGACGCTAAGATCGCCGCTCCCGTAGATCGAGCGTCAACAAGAATGAAAAAGTCCGCGTCGCCGTTGCATGCTTTTCGTTTCCGTGTCGTCTGCGCCGCGATTGCCGGCGCGGTGTCGCTCGCGTCGTGCGGCGGCGTCGACAGCAGTCCGCCGCCGCAGGCCAGCGCGACGCCCGCGGCCAAGCGCCCGAACATCCTGTACATCATGGCCGACGATCTCGGCTATTCCGACATCCATGCGTTCGGCGGCGAAATCAACACGCCGAACCTCGACGCGCTCGTCGCGTCGGGCCGCATCCTGTCGAACCACCACACGGGCACTGTTTGCGCGATCACGCGCGCGATGCTGGTGTCGGGCACCGATCACCATCTCGTCGGCGAGGGCACGATGGGCGTGCCGACCGACGAGCGGCGCGGGCTGCCCGGCTACGAGGGCTACCTGAACGATCGCGCGCTGTCGTTCGCGCAATTGCTGAAGGACGCCGGTTATCACACGTATATCGCGGGCAAGTGGCACATCGGCTCGGGCATCGTCGGCAGTGCGACGGGCAGCGGGCAGACACCCGACCAGTGGGGCTTCGAGCGCAGCTACGTGCTGCTCGGCGGCGCGGCGACGAACCACTTCGCGCACGAGCCGGCCGGCTCGTCGAACTACACGGAAGACGGTCGTTACGTGCAGCCGGGCCAGCCCGGGCAACCGGGGGGCACGGGCGGCAGCCCTGCCGTGTTCTATTCGACCGATTTCTATACGCGGAAGCTGATCTCGTACATCGATGCGAACAAGCAGGACGGCAAGCCGTTCTTCGCGTACGCGGCCTACACGTCGCCGCACTGGCCGCTGCAGGTGCCCGATCCGTGGCTGCACAAGTACGCGGGCGTGTACGACGCCGGCTACGACGCGATCCGCAACGCGCGGATCGCGCGACAGAAGGCGCTCGGCCTGATTCCCGCCGATTTCAAGCCGTTCGACGGGCTGCCGGAGACGACGGCGGCATCGCCCGCGACCGCGAACAACGGCACGGCCAGCGCGAAGTACATCAGCGCGGTGCATTCGGCCGCGGACGGCTACAGCGACTACGGCTCCGGCAAGGTCGACAGGCTGTGGTCGAGCCTGTCGCCGGCCGAGCGCAAGGCTCAGGCGCGCTACATGGAAATCTACGCGGGGATGGTCGAGAACCTCGACTACAACATCGGACTCCTGATCCAGCATCTGAAGGACATCGGCGAATACGACAACACGTTCATCATGTTCCAGTCGGACAACGGCGCGGAAGGCTGGCCGATCGATTCCGGCGCGGACCCGACGGCGACCGATACCGCGAACGGACAGGACCCGATCTACTCGACGCTCGGCACCGACAACGGCAAGCAGAACGCACAGCGCCTGCAGTACGGGCTGCGCTGGGCCGAAGTGAGCGCGGCGCCGTTCCGGCTCACGAAGGGCTATTCGGGCGAAGGCGGCGTATCGACGCCGACGATCGTGCACCTGCCGGGCCAGTCGCAACCGTTGCCGACGCTGCGCGCGTTCACGCACGTGACCGACAACACGGCGACGTTCCTCGCGGTCGCGGGCGTCACGCCGCCGTCGCAACCGGCGCCGCCGCTGGTCAACACGCTGACGGGCGTCGACCAGAACAAGGGCAAGGTCATTTACAACAACCGCTACGTGTATCCGGTGACGGGCCAGTCGCTGCTGCCGGTGCTCACCGGTTCGACGACGGGCGAAGTGCATACGACGCCGTTCGGCGACGAAGCATACGGCCGCGCGTATCTGCGCAGCGCCGACGGTCGCTGGAAGGCATTGTGGACCGAGCCGCCGCTCGGCCCGCTCGACGGTCACTGGCAGCTTTACGATCTCGCGGCGGACCGTGGCGAGACGACCGACGTGTCGGCGCAGAACCCGTCGGTGATCGGCACGCTGGTTGATCAGTGGAAGACCTACATGAGCAACGTCGGTGGCGTCGAGCCGCTGCGTCCGCGCGGCTACTACTGATCGCGAGGCGACACGATGCGGTTGCGTTTCTGGACGATCGGCGCGGCGCTGGCCGCCACGCTGTTCGCCGCCGCGTTCGCGGTGGGTTATGCGAATCCGGCGGTGCCGGCAGGCGGCGCGTTCGACGATCTGAATCGCGGCCGCGCGCTCGCGCCGCTCGGTTCGGAGCGCGAGTGCAAGCGCTATTCGGGGCTGCCGGCGAAGTGGCGCGACGATCCGAAGGCGGGCATGGTGCACTTGCGCGGCGGCGCGTTCGTGTTCGGCAGCACGCGCGGCTATGCGGACGAGCGTCCGGCCGGCGACGGCACGACGCGCGTCGGCGGCTTCTGGATCGACCAGACCGACGTGACGATCGCGCAGTTCGCAGCCTTCGTGCAGGCGACCGGTTACGTGACCGAGGCCGAGCAGCAGGGCGGGGCGGCGGTGTTCCATGTGCCGACGCGCGACGAGATGAATGCACGCGACCTCGCGTGGTGGTCGTGGGTGAAGGGCGCGTCGTGGCGGCATCCGCGCGGGCCCGGCAGCGACGTGGACGGGCTCGGCAACCTGCCGGTGACGCTCGTCACGCAGCGCGATGCGCTCGCGTATGCGCACTGGCTCGGCCGCGACCTGCCGAACGAGGCCGAATGGGAATACGCGGGCAAGGCCGGCCGCGACGACGCGTCGCTCGATGCGGCGCCGCGCGACGCGAACGGCAAGCCGGCCGCGAACTACTGGCAGGGCGCGTTTCCGGTGCTCGACTCGGCCGAGGACGGTCACGCGGGGCTGGCGCCCGTCGGCTGCTATGCGGCGAACGGCTTTCGTCTTTACGACATGATCGGCAACGCATGGGAATGGACGAAGGATGCGTACACGGGCCCGCATCAGTCGCATACGAACGGCGACACCGCAGCCGTCGCACCGTCGACGCGCCGGCACGATACGCCGATGGTCATCAAGGGCGGCTCGTTCCTGTGTTCGCGCGATTACTGCGTGCGCTATCGCGCGTCGTCGCGCGAACAGCAGGAAGCGGATCTCGGCGCATCGCATATCGGGTTTCGCACGATCCTGAGGGACGCGTCGTGACCGCGGGCATCGGGCGATTCGTTTCGGCGTGGCTGCTGGCTGCCTGCGCGGTGATGCAGCAGGGTTCGGCGATGGCTGCCGAAGCCGCCGCACGTGCCGCACCGGCAGTGCGCGTCGGCGTCACGCGCGGCGTGCATGCGCAGATCCTCGACGAAGTGAAGAAGGCGGCCGCCGCGCGCGGGCTGGGCGTCGACGTCGTCGAATTCGACGATGCGTCGCGCATCGACACGGCGCTGGCCGACGGGCGGATCGACGCGGCCAGCTTCGAGGATGCGCAGCGCCTGAGCGCCACGCGCGCGGCGAAAGGCTATGCGCTGACCGCCGTCGCGCCGACGGTCACGCTGCCGATGGCATTCTATTCGCGCAAGCTGAAGAACCTGAACGAACTGCAACCGGGCGCGACGGTCGCGCTGCCCGCCGATCCGCGCGGGATGGCGCGCGCGCTCGTGCTGCTGCAGAACGACACGCTGGTGACGCTGCGCGAAAAAGCCGGCCTGCATGCGACGCTGCGCGACGTGACGGGCAACCGGCTCGCGCTGAAATTCGCCACGCTGCGCCGCGACCGGCTTTACGCGGCGCTCGACACGGCCGCATTCGTCGCGATCGACAGCGACGACGCGGCCCGCGCCGGGCTGCAGCCCGCGCGCGACAGCATCAGCCTCGAGGACGCCCGCTCGCCGTATGCGAACGTGCTCACGGTGCGCGACGCCGATCGTGCGAAGCCGTGGGTCGCGCAGCTCGTCGCCGCGTATCACTCGGACGACGTCGCGCGCTTCATCCTCACGCGCTACCAGGATTCGGTGCGGCGGCCGTGGTAGACACCTACCTGCTCGCGTGCAACGCGTGCGGACGCTGCTGCAACAGCGCGCCGACGCTGTCGTTGCGCGAACTGTTCCGGCATCGGCACCGCTTCGTCGGCGCGTTGACGATTCGTCGCGTGCCGAAGCGGCGGATCGGCGAACGCTGGCAGGCGGGCGGGCGCGAGCACACGCTCGATGCGGACGACGTCGCGGCCGCCGATGCGCTGGCGGACCGGCTGTTTCATCGCGGCGGCGGCGTGCACGGCGAATGGCTCGCGCTGACGCTGCAAGGCTACGACTATCCGTCGCTCGGCCGTTGCGCGGCGCTCGCCGACGACGGCCGCTGCGGCGTGCACGCGAACAAGCCGTCGATCTGCCGCGCGGTGCCGCTCGATCCGATGCTGCCCGACCGGTTGCAGGCCAGCGTGCTTGCGGCACGACACGACGATGCGGCGTGGCTCGGCGCGAACTGCATCGTCGAGGCCGGGAGCGTGCAATCCACAAACGAATCGTCGTTCCCGATTCCGCTGGTGACGGCCGGGCAGGTCGCGGATCGTGCGGCGCTCGACGCGTATCGCGATGCGCTCGTGTTCGAGCGCGCGGTGTGGCGCGACGCCGTATTCGCGTCGCTGACCGACGGCGGGCAGGACCTGCGCGATGCGCTGTCGCGGCTGGCGCCCGGCGGCTACCTGACCGTGTCGATCGTGCCGGTCCTGCTCGTCGTCGCTCAGGTATCCGCGCATTGCCGCGCGCTGTGCGTCGACTTCATCGACGCGCAGTTGGCGTTGATCGGCGCGAACGTCGAAGCGGCGCTCGCGCGTCGACGGTCCGACGACCGGCCGGCGACGCACGAATTGCGTGGCTTCGCGCAGGCGCTGGAACGGGCGCGACAAGCGCTCGCAGCCATGCCGTCACCCACTGCCGCCACGCGCGACGATGCGTCATGCATCGACGCGTGGCTCGACGATCGCGCCGCCGCCGCTCCGCTCGCCGCTTGACGACGATCGCGGCACGCCGTGCGTGCCTTACACTTGGCGCTCTTTCATCGTGGCAGAGTGAGCGGGCATGTACGCGTCGACCTTCATTTTTCGTGCCGGGCAGTACGACGACGAATTCCACCGGCTCGACCGGCAGATCGCCGACATGGCGCGCGCGACGCCCGGTTATCTCGGCGAGGAAACGTGGGAGAACGCGGAAGCCGGCTTGATCCAGAATATCTACTACTGGGAATCCGAGGCGGCGCTGCGGCAGTTGATCCAGCATCCCGCGCATCTCGAAGCCAAGGCGAAGCAGGCGCGCTGGCTGGACGGGTATCGTGTCGTGATTTCGCAGGTGCTTCGCGAGTACGGCGACGGCAAGCTGACGCCGCCGCGTCCGGAGCCCTCCGCGTAACGGTCGCCGGTCACGCGGTCGCGCCGGTCTCTCCCGGCGTGGCCGGTTCGCGCGCCGCGCGCTCCCAGATCGGGAACGTCGCGTTCTGGATCGACGTCTGCGCGTCGATGACCTTGCGGTGGTCGATGCCGGGCAGGTCGAGCAATCGGTCGACCGCCGCCTTCGCGCCTTCGGCATCCTGCGGAAAGGCACACGCGAACTGCTTGTTCGTATCGAACAGGATCCACCAGACATCCGACACGAACGGCCCCTGGTCGTTGGTTTCGATCAGGATCGCGCCGAGGTCGGACAGCGCGATGCCGCGTGTCGTCCCGGTCTGATCGGTCGACGCGATGCGCGTATCGGTTGCCGTCACGGTCCAGCCGCGCTGCCGGGCAGGCGGACGCGTCGATGCCGGCGCGGCATTCGGCCGGGCCAGGCCGCCGGTGCCGGTGACAGCACCGTTCGGTACGACCCCATCCACGGCGCCGACGGCACCGCTTCGCGTCACGCCATCCTGCCGCGCGCGCCCGTCGATCCACGGCAGCGCGGCGGCGCCCACCATCGCCGCGATCCACCAGTAGTACCCGGCCCCGAACGTGCGGATCGTTTCGTAGTTCGCATCGGTCGGGATCGTATGCCAGCCGAGCGCAAAGACGACGACCACGGCCAGTAGCGCCGACACGGTACGGCTCGGCCTGAGCAGCGCGACGACGAGCAGCGGGTTGCCGAGCCACGCGAATTGCAGGTCGAGGATCGCGAGCGGCCCGAGCGCGAGCACGGTGTAGCCGTGCAACCAGCTTACCGCGCCGACCGCATTCGGCGGTTCGGCCGCGACGGGCAGCAGCAGCGACGCGACATACAGCGCGACGATCACGACGCGCGCGAGGTTCAGGCGGGACGAAGTGGAGCGGATCTGCATGTTGCCTTCTCGTGGTGCACGATCATGCGAAGCGACGAATGCCGGACGGCCGGGCGGTCATTCACGATGCGCGGCGCCGATGTGGCGACGCGCCGATCGCGATTGTGGGCGATTCGCGCGGCGATGTCGAACGTGCGTCATCCAGCGCGTCGGGGTCAAAGCGCTTCGACCAGCAAGCGCGTGCTCTTTTCGCAATACTCGTGACACGCCGCCCGCGCGGCGATCGACGCACCGTGCACGAACCGCGGCGCGTCCGTTCGCCGCGACATCGACACGACGATCGACGGCGGCGACGGCTGCAGCGGCAGCTCGACGACTTCGCCGCTTTCGATCAGCGCATCGACGAACAGCACCGGAATCGCGGCGACGCCGAAACCGTCGCGCACCAGTTGCACGATCACCGAGATCGATGGCGACCCGGTGATGCGCGTCTCCGACAGCGGCACGCCGTGCGCATGCGCGAGCGTGCGGACGATGTCTTCCAGCGCGCGATGGGGCGCGGTGCCGCGCCCGTAGGTGAGGATCGGCTGGCGCAGCACCTGCCGCGCGAGGCCGGTGCGCGTGTTCGGCAGCAGCCCGGCGCGCGCGATCCAGCGCACCGGGTAGTTCGCGAGCGCGTCGCACACGACCGACGCCTCGTCGCTGCCTTCCACGCGAATGATCAGGTCGAGTTCTCCGGCCATCAGCCGGCGCTGCAGCACGACGCTGACGTCGACGGTCAGGTCGATTTCCAGTTGCGGGTAGTCGGCCGCGAGCCGCCGCATGTAATGCGGCAGCCAGCTGTGCACGACCGTCTCGATCACGCCGAGCCGCAGCTTGCCGCGCAGCGCGCGCTCGCCGGACGCGGCGGCCTGCAGTTCCTGCGTCGCCTCGACGACGGCCTTCGCATAGCCGAGCAGGTATTCGCCGTTCGGCGTGAGCCGGAACGCGCGGCTGTCGCGATCGACGAGTACGGTATGCAGTTCGTCCTCGAGCGCCTTCAGGCGCTGCGAGATCGCGGCCGGCGTCGCGTGCAGCGCGGCCGCGGTCGTGCGGAAGTTGCGCAGCTTCGCGAGCATGACGAAGGTTTCGAGAAAACGCGTGTTCATGGCAGTCGGGCGAGCAATGGATGCGCAGCTTGCCGGCGACGAAAAGTGAACGGGACCGGGGAAAACCCGCAGACCCGTTAAGAAATTCTATACAACGGGCGCAAAAAAACTCGTTGGCGACAAAATTTTTTCCTTTCTATTCTTCGCCATATCCGATGACACACCACCGTCATCGCCCCGCCATCCCGATCTGCGACCGACCATCATGACGCCTTCCGAATTCCGCCAGTCCGTGCGCCGCGGCGCGTTCCGCGGCCCGACCGCCGGCCATTGCGGCCCGTTTGCCCAGGCGAACCTCGCGATCCTGCCCGACGCGTATGCGCACGATTTCCTGCGCTTCTGCCAGGCGAACCCGAAGGCCTGCCCGCTGCTGGGCGTCGGCGAACCGGGCGCGTTCCGGATCGCCGCGCTCGGCGAGGATCTCGACATCCGCACCGACGTGCCGAGCTACAACGTATATAGGGACGGCCGCCTGACCGAGCAGGTCGAATCGCTCGAAGCGCTGTGGCGCGACGATTTCGTCGTATTTGCGATCGGCTGCTCGTTCTCGTTCGAGGACATGCTCGCCCGCGAAGGGATCGGGTTGCGCCACGTCGAGGAGGGGCGCAACGTGCCGATGTACCGCACGTCGATCGCGAACCGCCGCGCGGGGATTTTCGGCGGCCAGCTGGTCGTGTCGATGCGGCCGCTGCGCGGCGCCGACGCGATCCGCGCGGTGCAGATCACGAGCCGGTTTCCGGGTGTGCACGGCGCGCCGATCCATATCGGCCATCCGCGGGAACTCGGCATCGAGGATCTGGACGCGCCCGAATTCGGCGACGCGGTGACGATCCGCGACGGCGAGCTGCCGGTGTTCTGGGCGTGCGGCGTGACGCCGCAAACCGCGCTGATGGACGCGAAGCTGCCGATCGCGATCGCGCATACGCCCGGCCACATGCTGATGACCGACATCACGAACGCGTCGCTGGCCGTGTTCTGACCCGCCGGCCCCGCACGCGACACACCTACGACAGACACACAGCACCACACGCCATTTGATCGGCGCACAACGACAGGAGTACCACCATGGAAAGCAAGACCCTCGCGGCGCCCGCCGCCGAGCCCGCGAGCCGCGAGCGCAGCGGCCTGTTCTCGTGGTACGCGGATGCGCAACCGCGCGAACGCCGCGCGTTCTGGAGCTGCAAGGTCGGCTACATGCTCGACGGGATGGACACGCAGATGCTGTCGTTCGTGATCCCGACGCTCGTCGCGACCTGGGGCATCTCGTTGGCCGACGCAGGCTTCATCGGCACGATCACGCTGCTCGCGTCGGCGCTCGGCGGCTGGATCGCCGGCATCCTGTCCGACCGGATCGGCCGCGTACGCACGCTGCAGCTCACGGTGATGTGGTTCGCGGTGTTCACCGCGCTGTGCGGGCTCGCGCAGAACTATCACCAACTGGTCGCGGCGCGCGCGCTGATGGGCTTCGGCTTCGGCGGCGAATGGACGGCCGGCGCGGTGCTGATCGGCGAAGTGATCCGCGCGCGCGACCGCGGCAGGGCGGTCGGCCTCGTGCAGTCGGGCTGGGCGATCGGCTGGGGGCTGTGCGCGCTGCTGTATGCGCTGCTGTTCTCGGTGCTGCCGGCCGAGCAGGCGTGGCGCGCGCTGTTCCTCGTCGGCCTCGCGCCCGCGCTGCTGGTGGTCGCGATCCGCCGCTACGTGAAGGAGCCGGACGTCTACGAGAAGGAGAAGGCCGCGCAGGCGAAGGTGGCCGATGCGCCGCGCCTCACCGAGATCTTCGCGCCGAAGCTGATCACGACGACGCTGCGCGCGGCGCTGCTGACGACCGGCGCGCAGGGCGGCTACTACGCGATCACGACGTGGCTGCCGACCTTCCTGAAGACCGAGCGGCACCTGACGGTGATGGGCACCGGCGGCTATCTCGCGATGATCATCTTCGGTTCGTGGGTCGGCTACCTGACGAGCGCATACCTGACCGACCGCCTCGGCCGCAAGCCGAACTTCATCCTGTTCGCGGTCGGCTCGATGGTGATCGCGTTCGCGTACACGTCGCTGAACCTGACCAACGCGTCGATGCTGTGGCTCGGCTTCCCGCTCGGCTTCTTCGCATCGGGCATCTTCTCGGGGATGGGCGCGTTCCTCACCGAGTTGTTCCCGACCCGCGTGCGCGGCTCCGGCCAGGGCTTTTGCTACAACGTGGGCCGCGCGATCGGCGCGCTGTTCCCGTTCCTGATCGGCGCGCTGTCCAAGCAGTACGGGCTCGGCACGAGCATCGGCATCTTCGCGGTCGCCGCGTACGGCGTGGTGATCGTCGCCGCGCTGACACTGCCCGAGACCCGCGGCCGCGAACTCGACGCTGCCTGACCGACGGCAGCGGCGGGGCCGTCGGCCCCGCGCTTTTTTCCCCTTTCATCGACACCGTGACACGGCGTGCGACGCGCGCCGTGCGGCGGCGTTCGTCCCTCGATTCAACGACGCATCGACCGACATCATGACTGACCGACACCTTTCCTCCGTTCCCTCCGACGCCGCGCGCTGGCAATTCTGGATCGACCGCGGCGGCACGTTCACCGACATCGTCGCGCGGCGGCCCGACGGCACGCTCGTCACGCACAAGCTGCTGTCGGAGAACCCCGAGCAGTACCAAGACGCGGCCGTGGCCGGCATCCGCCACCTGCTCGGCCTCGCGGCCGGCGAGCCGATCACGCCCGCGCAGGTCGACATGGTGAAGATGGGCACGACGGTCGCGACCAACGCGCTGCTCGAACGCAAGGGCGAACGCACCGCGCTCGCGACGACGCGCGGTTTTCGCGACGTGCTGCGTATCGCGTACCAGAACCGGCCGCGCCTGTTCGATCTCGACATCGCGCTGCCCGACGCGCTGTACGAGACGGTCGTCGAGATCGACGAGCGCGTCGGCGCGCACGGCGACGTGGTCGTGCCGCTCGATGTTCAGGGTGCCGAAGCGTCGTTGCGTCGCGTGTTCGACAGCGGCGTGCGTGCGCTCGCGATCGTGCTGATCCACGGCTATCGCCATACCGCGCACGAACGGATGCTGGCGGCGCTCGCGCGCCGCATCGGCTTCACGCAGGTGTCGGTGTCGCACGAGGTGTCGCCGCTGATGAAGATGGTGTCGCGCGGCGATACGACCGTGGTCGACGCATACCTGTCGCCGATCCTGCGCCGCTACGTCGAGCAGGTCGCGCACGAGATGCCCGGCGTGAACCTGCAGTTCATGCAGAGCAGCGGCGGCCTCACGCGCGCCGACGCGTTCCAGGGCAAGGATGCGATCCTGTCGGGCCCGGCCGGCGGCATCGTCGGGATGGTGCGCGCGGCGCGTGCGGCCGGCTTCGAGCAGGTGATCGGCTTCGACATGGGCGGCACGTCGACCGACGTGTCGCACTACAACGGCGAATTCGAGCGCGTGTTCGAGACGCAGGTGGCCGGCGTGCGGATGCGTGCGCCGATGATGAGCATCCACACGGTCGCGGCCGGCGGCGGCTCGGTGCTCGGCTTCGACGGCGCGCGGCTGCGCGTCGGACCCGAATCGGCCGGCGCGAACCCGGGGCCGGCCGCGTACCGGCGCGGCGGCCCGCTGACGGTGACCGACTGCAACGTGATGCTCGGCAAGATCCAGCCCGATCATTTCCCGCGCGTGTTCGGCCCGCATGCGGACCAGCCGCTCGATCGCGACGGCGTGGTCGCGAAGTTCGCGGCGCTCGCCGACGAGATCCACGCGGCGACCGGCCGGCGCGAGACGCCCGAGGCGCTCGCCGAAGGATTCCTGGAGATCGCGATCGGCAGCATGGCGAACGCGATCAAGAAGATCTCCGTGCAGCGCGGCCACGACGTGTCGCGCTACGTGCTGACGACGTTCGGTGGCGCGGGCGGCCAGCACGCGTGCGGCGTGGCCGATGCGCTCGGGATGACGCAAGTGTTCGCGCATCCGCTCGCGGGCGTGCTGTCCGCATACGGGATGGGCCTCGCCGACCAGACCGCGATGCGCGAGCGCGCGGTGGAAGCCGTGTTGTCCGACGAATCGCTGCCGGCGCTGAACGCGGCGCTCGACCGGCTGGCCGACGAGGCCATCGGCGCGCTGCTCGAACAGGGTGTGCCGCCGGAGCGGATCACGACCGAGCGACGTGTGCACCTGCGCTACCAGGGCACCGATTCGGCGCTCGACGTGCCGGCCGGCTCGGTCGCGGCGATGCAGCAGGCGTTCGAAACCGCATATCGGCAGCGCTACGCGTTCCTGATGCCCGGCACGCCGCTCGTCGCCGAGCTGGCGTCGGTCGAGGCGATCGGCCGCTCGGACGCGCCGGTCGACATCGCGCCGCTCGCACCGCGCGAGGCGGGCGCGGCGCCGCAAGCGCACGCGGCCGTGCGTTTTTATTCCGGCGGCCAGTGGCACGACGCGGCGCTGGTCGTGCGCGACACGCTGCGCGCCGGCGACGCGATCGACGGCCCCGCGATCGTCGCGGAGCAGAACGGCACGACCGTCGTCGAACCTGGTTGGCGCGCGGAGATGACCCCACAGGGCAATCTCGTGCTGACGCGCACGACGCCGCTGCCGACGCGCCGCTCGCTCGGCACCGACGCCGATCCGGTGCGGCTCGAGATCTTCAACAACCTGTTCATGTCGATCGCCGAGCAGATGGGGCTGCGGCTGCAGAACACCGCGTACTCGGTGAACATCAAGGAGCGGCTCGACTTCTCGTGCGCGATCTTCGACGGCGACGGCAACCTGATCGCGAACGCGCCGCACATGCCCGTGCATCTCGGCTCGATGGGCGAGAGCATCCGCACGGTGATCGAGCGCAACCGCGGCCGCATGCGCGACGGCGACGTGTTCATGCTGAACGACCCGTACCACGGCGGCACGCACCTGCCGGACGTGACGGTCATCACGCCGGTGTTCGCGGACGGCGCCGACGCGCCGCTGTTCTACGTCGGCTCGCGCGGCCACCATGCGGATATCGGCGGCACGACGCCGGGCTCGATGCCGCCCGATTCGACCCATATCGACGAGGAAGGCGTGCTGATCGACAACTGGCAGCTCGTGTCGGCCGGCGTGCTGCGCGATGCCGAGACGCGCGCGCTGCTGGCATCCGGCCGCTATCCGGCGCGCAACGTCGAGCAGAACATGGCCGACCTGCGCGCGCAGGTCGCCGCGAACCAGAAGGGCGTCGACGAGCTGCGCCGGATGGTCGCGCAGTTCGGCCGCGACGTCGTGCTCGCGTTCATGACGCACGTGCAGGACAACGCCGAAGAAGCGGTGCGGCGCGTGATCGGCGCGCTGCAGGACGGCGCTTACCGCTATCCGCTCGACAACGGCGCGGAGATTCGCGTCGCGATCCGCGTGGATCGCGCGGCGCGGTGCGCAGAGATCGATTTCACCGGCACGTCCGCGCAGCTCGACAACAACTTCAACGCGCCGAAGGCCGTCTGCATGGCGGCGGTGCTGTACGTGTTCCGCACGCTCGTCGGCGACGACATTCCGCTGAACGCCGGCTGCCTGAAGCCGCTGACCGTGATCGTGCCGGCCCGCTCGATGCTGAACCCCGACTACCCGGCGGCCGTCGTGTCGGGCAACGTCGAGACGTCGTCGGCGATCACCAACGCGCTGTACGGCGCGCTCGGCTGCGTCGCATCGAGCCAGGGAACGATGAACAACTTCACATTCGGTAACGATCGAGTCCAGTACTACGAGACGATCGCGGGCGGCAGCGGCGCGGGCGACGGCTTCGCGGGCGTCGCCGCGGTGCAGACGCACATGACGAACTCGCGGCTCACCGATCCCGAGGTGCTCGAATGGCGCTACCCGGTGCGGCTCGATTCGCACCGGATCCGCGCGGGCTCGGGCGGCGGTGGGCGCTGGCGCGGCGGCGACGGCGCGGTGCGGCGGATCCGCTTCCTCGAGCCGATGACCGCGTCGATCCTGTCGAACAACCGGGTCCACGCGCCGTTCGGCGCGGCGGGCGGCGAAGCCGGCGCGCTCGGCCGCAACACGATCGAGCGGGCGGATGGCACGGTCGAGGCGCTCGACCACATCGGCCGCGCGCAGATGGCGCCCGGCGACGTGTTCGTCGTCGAAACGCCGGGCGGCGGCGGCTACGGCGCGGCAGGCTGAGCCCGCGCATCCGGCGCGGATGCGCCGCGCCGGGTGCGACGGGGGCGGGTGGAGGACATTGCAACGAACTGTGGAATAAAGCCGCGTATTCGCGCACGAACGGAATCAAAAACCACGGGAAACTGCGGATCACGGGATCCGATTCGACCCTGCCGCCACGGGCTCCCGAAAGATCGGGCCCCATATCGATGGACCGGCCCCAAACGCCCGCCCGGCGGGGCTTTGCGGCCTGGCACGCCGCTCCCGATGCGCCCCGCCCCGTGCGCGCATTCGCCAACCGCCAATCATGAAAACTCCGGCTTGCCAATCGAGTCCCGATTCCTTGACACACTTCTCTAAATGTGAGTGCCAATCTTCATTGTCATTTGATAAGATGGCTCTCATCATTCCGTAAGGCAGAACCTGCGCGCATCACGCGCGAACGCCGGTCGCATCAGCTGCAAACAAGTACGGGACGAGGCCGCTGTCACGGCAATCACGGCCGCCCTGCGGGGCACGTGCATCGCGGCCCGGGAAGGCGGTGGGGTCACTCGCCTCCGTCTACACTGTGCGTTTTTTTGGATCGGGGCGTGTCCATGGATGACGAAAACGATAGCGCGGTGCTCGAGGCGCACGTCGGTACGCGCAGCCCCTGCTGGCGTCTCGGCAGCGACAGCAATGCACTCGAACTGGCCGCGGTCCGCGGGCTGACCAACGTCGCGGTCGCGCTGACGGTCGAACAGGCCGGGCGCATCCGCGCGCTGACCGGCGTCACGTCGCACCTCGTGCTCGACATCGTGCTGTTCGGCAGCACGGTCAGCCTCCACCTCGTCGGCAGGAAGGTCAATACGGTCGACTGGGCCGGCACGGCGTCCGCCTATTCCGATACCGAGTCCGTCGCCGGCGACCTGTCGCACGGGCTCGCGTTCGCCGAGCAGGTCGTGTCGGAAGTGAATTCGCTCGTCGTGATCCTCGATCGCAACGGGATGGTGCAGCGCTTCAACCGCCTGTGCGAGGAAGTGACCGGCAAGCGCGAGGTCGACGTGATCGGCCGCAGCGCGTTCGAGCTGTTCATGAGCCCGGAGCAGGGCGCGCAGTCGCGCACCAACATCACGGGCTTTTTCGCGAGCAACCAGTCGTTCGCGGTCGAGCGCTACATCAATACGGTCAACGGGCCGCGCCTGTTTCAGTTCCGCAACAAGTTCGTGCAGAGCGGCAGCGGCGTCGAAGAGCAGTTCCTGATCTGCTCGGGCATCGACATCACCGAGGAGCGCAACGCGCAGCAGCGGCTCACCGAGCTCGCGAACACCGACGTGCTCACCGGGTTGCCGAACCGCCATGCGATCAGCGAGCGCATCCACGCGGCGATCGCGCAGGAGGACGCCAATACGCGCGGCCAGGTCGGCATCCTGTTCCTCGATCTCGACAACTTCAAGCGCGTCAACGATCACTACGGGCACATCACCGGCGACCGCCTGCTGCAGGACGTGTCGGCGATCATCAACGGCTGCCTGCCGTCCGGCGCGACGCTCGCGCGGCTCGGCGGCGACGAATTCCTCGTGCTGTTCGAACACGGCACGCGCCCGCTGCTCGAAGCGACCGCGCAGATCATCCTCGAACGGCTGCGCACGCCGATCCATCTCGGGCTGATGGAGGTCTACACGAGCTGCTCGATCGGCATCGCGATGTACCCGCAGCACGGCGATTCGCTCGAGACGCTGATCCGCTGCGCCGACACCGCGATGTACGTCGCGAAGGAGGAAGGCAAGCATACGTATCGCGTGTTCTCGCTCGAGATGAACCAGAAGGTCGCGAAGTACATGTGGCTCGACACGAACCTGCGCAAGGCGCTCGAGGAAGAGCAGTTCGTGCTGTACTACCAGCCGGTCGTCGACATCGCGACGGGCGACGTGCACGGCGTCGAGGCGCTGATCCGCTGGCAGTCGCCCGATCGCGGGCTCGTCGCGCCGATCGAGTTCATCCGTTTCGCGGAAGAGTCGGGGCTGATCGCGCCGCTCGGGCGCTGGGTGATGCGCACCGCGGCCGCGCAGGCCGCCGCGTGGAAAGCGAAGGGGCTCGGCATCCGGATCGCGGTGAACGTGTCCGCTCGGCAGTTGCAGGACATGAACATCGTCCATCAGTTCGCGTCGATTCTCGATGGCGCGGGGCTGAAGCCCGGCCTGCTCGACATCGAGCTGACCGAGAGCTGCTTCATCGAGGACGAGGAGGCGGCCATCGGGCTGATGCGGCAGTTCCGCCAGCTCGGCGCGGAGATCCATCTCGACGATTTCGGCACCGGCTATTCGTCGCTGTCGCAGTTGTCGCGTCTGCCGCTCGACGCGATCAAGCTCGATCGCACCTTCATCACGGCCATCGACCGCAACCCGCGCTCGCAGGCGCTGGTGCACTCGGTCGTGTCGCTCGCGAAGGCGCTGAATTTCGCGGTGGTCGCCGAAGGCGTCGAAACGCATGCGGAAGCCGAATTCCTCAAGCAGCTCGACGTCGATCACGCGCAGGGCTACTACTACGCGCGGCCGATGCCGGCGCAGGCGTTCGAGGCGTGGCTCGCGGAGACGAGAAAGCTCAGGCTGATCGCCTGAGCGTCGTTCCGGAAAAAGGCGCCGCCGGCCGTCGGCGGCGCCCGTCGCATTACACCGTGCGCAGCTTCGACACGCGCCGGTTCTGCAGCATCACCAGGCGTTCCATGTACGCGAGGTCCTTCGGCTCGATCGTGAACGCCGCATGCACCCACGCTTCCGTGATGTCCATCAGCTCCGAGCGCGACAGCTGGAACACGCGATCGCGGGCGCGCAGCATCGCGCGGATGCCGTTCAGCTTCGGCTTCGCCACGTCGATGAAGGTGCGCGTCGCCAGATACGCATCACCTGCTTCGAACGTCTCGTCGATCAGCCCCTGGTCTTCGTACCACTCGGCCGCATGCGCTTCGCCGGTCGCGATCAGCGATTCCGCGAGGCCGCGGTTCGCCTTGCGCGCGACCAGCGAATAGCCGCCCATGCCCGGGAACAGGTTGAACGCGATCTCGGGGAACCCGAGTTTCACGCCCTTCTGCGCGAGCACGTAGTGATGCGCGAGCGCGGCCTCGAAGCCGCCGCCGAGCGCGCTGCCCTCGACCATCGCGATCGAGATCGCGCCGGTGCCGAAGCCGGTGTAGATCTCGTACACGCCGTCGATGCACGAGCGCGCGTAGGCCATCAGTTGATCGCGCCGGCCGCTGCGGATCGCGTCGACGAAGAAGCTCAGGTCGCCGCCGACGTTGAACAGCTCGGGGACGAGCGAGCCCGTCACCCAGAAGTCGAACGTGAGGCCCGAGTCGCGTGCGACGCGCGCGAGCTGGATGATGTCGGTGACGAGTTGCTGGTTGAAACACGGCCGCGGCTCCGATCGCAGCATCATCCACATGACATTGCGGCCTTCTTCGTAGAAGGCGGTCAGTTGCGAGAGTTCGCCGGCTTCGTAAAACGGGCGGCATGCCGGATGAGATTGGAGTTGCATGGTATGTCCTCGTGAGATGTGGTTTTTAAAGCGCGCCGCGCCAGGCGCCATGCGGGAATCGGGTCGCCTGCATGGCGCCCGGCGCGAGGCATCGCCATTGTTGCGCGCGCACAAATGTCGAATTGCGGGGAAAAACGCACGACCGGGACGCCGGCGCGGATCGCGTTCGGGCGAAGCGGCGGGGACGACGGACGGCGGAACGAGGGGCCGACGTCGGCGGGGCGGAGGGGGCTGGCGCGGAGCGGGCGCGGCGGCGATGACGCGGCCGGCGTCGCCGGTCGCTTACGCGCCGGAAAGCGCGTCGGGACGCCGATCGGCCGTAGCGGGTCGGGCCGATCGAAGTACGGATGGCTTGTCGCGCCGTGAGCGTGAGGGATAGCGCGGCTCGCATGGCCGCGCGGTGTCGATCGGTTTCGGACGCCGCCGCTCGAGATGCCGCGCCGTCGGCAAGATGCCGAAGCCGATCACGCCGCCCGCGACACGAACGCAATCACACGGTCAACGGATCTCGAAGGCGCCGTCGCTCGGCATCACGTTTCCTTCCCGACGGCGCGGCTTGACGCTCGCCGGCACGGCGCCCACACTGGGCCGCACGATGGCCACGCGCGCGGGTGGCGCGGGCGGCCGTCATGTGCGCGTCATGCAGGCACGGCTGCCGCACCGGCGCGCGGCGCTGGCGTCCGGCAACGAACGCGCGGAGAACTTCGACGTGGTGCGTTTTCCTTCCCGATGGACCGGCTGCCTGTTCGCGTGCGCCGTGGCGCTCGGCGCGGGTACGGCCGTGGCCGATATGCGCGACACGGGCGGCATGGGCGACATGAGCGACTCGCGCGCGGCGGCCGATGCAGCAGCGCCCGTCACGCTCGTCAGCGACGTCCACGAGTTCGTGATCCAGCACGACGGTTCGCTCGACGAGCACGACGATTCGACGCTGCGCGCGAACGACGCGAACGGCATCGACGCGGTCGCGCAGCGCTACGTGTGGTTCGACAGGAATCTCGAGAAGGTCGAGCTGGTCGCGGCCGAGACGATCGACCGCGACGGCGTCGCGCATCCGGTCGGTGCGGACGGCATCCGCGACGTGCAGGAGCCGCGCTCGGCCGGCGCGCCGACGTTCCAGGACGGGCTGCTGCGCACCGTCGTGTTTCCCGGCGTCGAGGCCGGGTCGAGCACGCGCGTCGCGTTCCGCAAGACCCGCACGAAGCCGGTCAATCGCGGCTATTTCGGCTATACCGTCGAGCCGTCGCGCGAGCCGGTCGACAGCCAGCGGCTGATCTTCGACCTGCCGGCCGACATGCCGCTGTATGCGGATGCGCGCGGCTACGTCGCGCTGCCGCCCGTCACGGCGAACGGCCGCACGCGCTACGAATTCGACTACCGGCACGGCGCGTACGACCGCATCGAGAGCGGCGCGGTCGGCTATCCGACCTACGGCGACCGGCTCGTCGTGTCGACGCTGCCCGACTACGCGGCGTTCGCCGCACGCTACCGCAACGCGGCCGTCGACCCGAGCGCGAACGATCCGGCCGTCGTGCAACTGGCGCGCGCGCTCACCGCGAATGCCGTCGATCCGCGCGACAGGGCGCGCATCCTGTACGACTGGGTGCAGGCGAACGTGCGCTACGTCGGGCTGTTTCTCGGCGAAACGGCCGCCGCGCCGCATCGCGTGACCGACATCCTGCGCAACCGCTACGGCGACTGCAAGGATCACGTCGCGCTGTTCGGCGCGTTGCTCGCGGCGGTCGGCATTCGCAGCGAACCGGTGCTGATCAATCTCGGCGCCGTGTACACGCTGCCGTCGGTGCCCGGCTACGGCGGCGGCGCGATCAACCATGCGATCACGTGGCTGCCCGATCTCCGGCTCTACGCGGATACGACGACGGCTGGCATCGCGTTCGGCTACCTGCCGCCGATCGTGATGGACCGCCCGGCGCTGCTCGTCGATACCGGCGTGCTGTCGCGCACGCCGGCCACGCAGCCGCGCGGCCGCACCGCGCGAATCGCGATCGATGCCGCGCAGCCGGGCGCCGCGCGTGTTCAGGCTTATGTGCAGGATGACGGCTGGACCGCCGAACTCGAACGCAACCTGTTTCGCCGCGCGTCGCGCGACCGCCTCGCGCAACTGGCGAACGAGCGCTTGCGGCAAAGCGGCCTGCGCGGCCGCGCGCAACTGTCGACCAGCGACCGGCGCGTGACCGGCGGGCCGTTCGACGTGACCGTGACCGGCACGCTCGATCGTTTCGTGTGGCCGGACGGTACGACCGCGTTGCCCGCGCTGTCGAGCCTGACGGGCGGTATCGCGACGCAGGTCGAAACCTGGCTGGCCGAGCCCGTGCGCACGCAGCCGTGGGGCTGCGTCGGCGGCACGTTCGACGAGACCGGCCAGATCGTGCTGCCGGCGGGCGTGGTCCTGACCGACCTGCCGGCCGATGCGGCCGTGCACGACCGCTTCGTCGATTTCACGTCGCATTACGTGTTCGATGCGGCCGCGCGCGTCGTGCAGGTCACGCGGCGGATGAGCGCGGATTTCGGCCGTCAGGTATGCACGCCGGACGAGTTCGTGGCGCTGCGCGCGTCGCTCGAGCGCATCGAGCGCGACACGCAGGCGCAGATCGTCGTGCGGGCGAAGCCGCGTTGAACGGCGCGGGCACGGCATTCGCTCCGAACGGGCGAATCACCGGAATCGCCGACGCGCAGGAGGGACATCATGACGGAACGGGATCACGAGATCGCCGAACTCTCGAAGGAATTGCTGGGCAGGATTGTGCAGGGCACGGTCGCGACCGGCGCGGCAGTCGATGTGGAGCAGTGCGCGGCGCTCGCCGTGCAGTGCGCGACGGCGCTGGTCGATCGGCTCGACGCGTTGAAGTGATGCAGGGCGGCCCGGCGTCGGCGCCGCGCGCCGGGCGTTACGCTTCGGCGCGCACGTCGCCGTCCGCGCGCACGGCGCCCGGCGGCTTGCCGACCACGCGCTTGAACGCGCGGCTGAACGCGGCGAGCGAACCGTAGCCGAGCCGGTACGCGACCGCTTCGATCGTCTCGCGGTCGCGCGCGATCCACTGCGCGGCGAGCCGCATCCGCAGCTCGGTCAGGTAGCGCACGGGCGTCATCCCGGTCGCCGCGAGGAAGCGCTCGGCGAACACCGAGCGCGACACGCCCGCTTCGGTCGCGAGTTCCGCGACGCTCCAGTTGCGGCCCGGGTCGCGATGCAGCGCGACGATCGCGCGGCCGAGCTTCGGCTCGCGCAGTGCCTGCACCCAGCCGGTCGCGTCGCCGCATCCGCACTCGACCCAGCCGCGCACGATGAACGCCGCGACCACGTCCGCCAGCCGCGCGAGGATGCCCGCGAAGCCCGCGCGCGCCGTGCACGCTTCGCGCTCCATCGCATCGAGCATCGGGCGGATTTCCGGGTAGCGCGCGAGCAGCGTGCCCACGTGCATGAACGCGGGCATCGTGCCGACCAGCGGCTGCATGCCGCCGAGGTCGAGTTCCATGCAGGCGCTGAAGATCAGCGCATCGCCGGCGCCGGGTTCCTTCGTCGCGCAGCTCGTGGGCGACACGCCGGCCGACGCCACCGACGCGACCGTATCGCAGATCTTCGCGACCTCGAAGCCGTCGATCTCGCGGCACGGCACATCCGGATCGGACACCAGCGCGTGCATGCCGCCGTGCGGCAACAGGATCGCGTCGCCGGCCTCGAGCCGCATCGTCTCGCCCGTCGCGTCGCGCAGCAGCACGGGTCCGCGCACGATGAAATGGAACTGCGCGCGGCCCGTCCCGTGGCCGAAACTCAGCCCGAACGGCCGCGCGACCTGGATCCGGCGGTACTGGACGCCGCTCAGGCGCATCCCCAGCAGCAGCTCGCTGACGAGGTCGTGCGCGTCGGGGATCGGGGGAAGCAGCGGCTCGGACATGGCGAGATTCGGACGAACGATCAATAACAACGGATTGTATGTCATAGACCGTCCTGCCGCTGTTCCTTACGATAGCCCCTCATCAGTACTTTCCCTAACCGACACGGAATCCCGCATGAATCCCGGAATCTCCTCGGCCGCCTCGACGGCGGCCCCCCGCGAACCGGCCTGGGGCGCGGTATTCGCGATGGCGCTCGGCGTGTTCGGGCTGGTCACGGCCGAATTCCTGCCGGCGAGCCTGCTGACGCCGATGGCCGACAGCCTCGGCGTGACCGAAGGCGTGGCCGGGCAAGCCGTCACGGCCACGGCCACGGTCGCGCTCGTCACGAGCCTGCTGATCTCGGCGCTCACGCGCACGATCGACCGGCGGCGCGTGCTGCTCGTGTTCTCGGTGCTGCTCGTCGCATCGAACCTCGCCGTCGCGTTCGCGCCGAACCTGGGCGTGCTGCTGTTCGGCCGCGTCGTGCTCGGCATCGCGCTCGGCGGCTTCTGGACGATGGCGACCGCCACCGCGATGCGGCTCGTGCCGACGGCGATGGTGCCGCGCGCGCTGTCGATCATCTTCAGCGGCGTGGCGGTCGCGACGATCGCGTCCGCGCCGATGGGCAGCTACTTCGGCCACCTGATCGGCTGGCGCAACGTGTTCCTGATCGCGGCCGTGATCGGCGGCATCGCGTTCGTGTCGCAGATCCTCACGCTGCCGTCGATGCCGCCGAGCGGCACGACGCGGCTGCGCACGCTGATCGACGTGCTGCGCCGGCCGACCGTCGGCCTCGGGATGTTCGCGACGATCCTCGTGTTCACCGGACATTTCGCGTTCTTCACGTATCTGCGGCCGTTCCTCGAACAGGTGGCGGGCGTCGGCGTGAACGGACTGTCGGCGATCCTGCTCGGCTACGGCATCGCGAACTTCGTCGGCACGTCGCTCGCGGGCCGCGTGCTCGAACACCGGCTGCGGCCGATGCTGATCGGCATGCCCGCGTTGATGGTCGTGCTCGGCATCGCGCTCGTCGTGCTCGGCCGCGCGCCGATGATCGACGCGGTATTGGTCGCGTTGTGGGGGATGGCGTTCGGCGGCGTGCCGGTCGCATGGTCGACGTGGGTGACGCGCACCGTGCCCGACGAAGCCGAGAGCGCGGGCGGGTTGATCGTCGCGGCGATCCAGCTTGCGATCGCGACGGGCGCGGCCGTCGGCGGCGTCGTGTTCGACGCGAACGGCGCGGCAGGCGTGTTCGTCGGCGCGGCGATCGTGCTCGCGGTGGCGGTCGCGACGATCGTGACCGGCGTGCCGAAGCGGGTCGGCGTGGTCGCGTCCTGACCGTCTGGCGGCCTAGCGGCCCGGCGGCTCGTGTCGCACGGGCTACCGGGCGATCGGCCGCACGTCAGGCGGCGCCGGCGTCCGCGATGCGGTCGAGTGCCGCGAGCGCGTCGGCCGGCAGATCGAGATCGGCCGCCGCGAGATTCTCGCGCAGATGCGCGACCGACGACGTGCCGGGAATCAGCAGAAGATTCGGCGCGCGGCGCAGCAGCCACGCGAGCGCGACCTGCATCGGCGTCGCGCCGATCCGGGCCGCGACGCCGGACAGCGTCGACGACTGCAGCGGCGAGAAGCCGCCGAGCGGAAAGTACGGCACGTACGCGATGCCGTCACGGGCCAGCGCGTCGATCAGCGCATCGTCGCCGCGATGCGCGATGTTGTAGTGGTTCTGCACGCAGACGATGTCGCAGATCCGCCGGCCTTGCGCGACCTGTGCGGGCGTGACGTTGCTCAGGCCGATGTGCCGGACGAGCCCGCGCCGCTGCAGCTCGGCGAGCGTGGTCAGCGGCGCTTCGATCGATCCTTCGGCCGGCCCGTGCGTGTCGAACATGATGCGCAGGTTGACGATGTCGAGCACGTCGAGCCCCAGGTTGCGCAGGTTGTCGTGCACGGCCCGTTCGAGTTCGTCGGGCGCGAAGGCGGGCAGCCACGATGCGTCGTCGCCGCGCCGCGCACCGATCTTGGTGACGATCACGAGATCGTCGCGGTACGGATGCAATGCGTCGCGAATCAACTGGTTCGTCACATGCGGGCCGTAGAAGTCGCTGGTGTCGAGATGGTCGACGCCGGATTCCACGGCTTCGCGCAACACGTTCAATGCGGCCTCGCGATCTTTCGGCGGGCCGAATACACCGGGGCCCGCCAGCTGCATCGCGCCGTAGCCGATCCGTTTGACGTGGCGATCGCCGAGCCTGAAGGTGGCGGTGTGGCGAATATCGGGCATGACCTTGCTCCTGTCGAAGAGATGAATGCGTTCAGCATAAGGACGAGTCGGCTGCGCGATAAGCGGGCATAATTCGCACGGGTTGTACGAAAAGGCGAACAATGCAAACCGATCTCGGCGATCTGAACGCATTCATGGCCGTCGCACGCGCGAGCGGCTTCCGCGACGCCGCTCGCGTGACGGGCCTCAGCGCGTCGGGGCTGAGCGAGGCCGTGCGCCGGCTGGAAGCGCGGCTCGGCGTGCGGCTGCTGCATCGCACGACGCGCAGCGTCGTGCCCACCGAAGCCGGCGAGCGCCTGCTCGCACGGCTCGGGCCCGCGCTGACCGAAGTGGCGGCGGCGCTCGACGGTATCGACGAATTCCGCGGCCGACCGGCCGGCACGCTGAAGCTCAACGTGCCGGTCAGCGCATCGCGGCTCGTGCTGCCGGCGATCGTGCCGCGCTTTCTCGATGCGTATCCGGACATCCGGCTGGAAGTGACGGCCGACGAAAGTTTCGTCGACGTGCTGGCGGCCGGATGCGACGCGGGCATCCGCTACGACGAACGGCTCGAACAGGACATGATCGCGGTGCCGATCGGCCCGCGCATCCAGCGGTTCGCGACCGCGGCGGCGCCCGGCTATCTCGACCGGCACGGCCGGCCGCAGCATCCGCGCGACCTGCTCGACCATCGGTGCCTGCGCGGGCGTTTCGCCAGCGGCGCGATGCCGCCGTGGGAGTTCGAGCGCGACGGCGAGGTCGTGCGGGTCGAACCGGCCGCGGGGCCGTTGCTGGTCCAGATCGGCGGGGCGACGGAGTTGATGGTCGATGCGGCGATCGCCGGGACGGGCATCGTGCATCTGTTCGAAGACTGGCTGCGCCCGCATGTCGACAGCGGCGCACTCGAACCCGTGCTCGAACCGTGGTGGCGGCCGTTCTCGGGGCCTTTTCTGTATTACCCGGGGCGGCGTCTCGTGCCGCCGGCGCTACGCGCGTTCATCGATTTCATCAAGGCATCCTGAGCGCCGATCAGCGCGCCGGGGCGTGTGCGTCGAGCAGGCGCCGCGCGTCGTCGTCGCTCATGCGGCCGACCCACGCGCTGCGGCAAACGCGCGACAACCGAAGCGCGGAAGCGGGCGCCGATGACACGGAAGGTCGTCGTTTGATGGGCAGCAGGCACCCGCCGCCCCGTGAAGCCGTTACCCGCCTTGCTTGACCAGCGCCGCCAGCGCTTTCATCGCCTGCAGATACGGATACGGCCCGTGGCTGATGCGCGCCACGCCGTACTCGGCGAGTTCCGCGATCGTCGGCGTTTCCGACACGCGCATCACGTTCACCGGCAGCGGCGACGCGGCCGTCAGTGCGCGAATCAGCGCCGGCGAGCGCAGGCCCGGCACGAACAGGCCGTCGGCGCCGGCGGCCGCATACGCGCGGGCGCGCGCCAGCGTCGCGTCGAGCAAGCGTTCGTCGTGCGTATCGGCTGCTGCCGTGAAGAACACGTCGGTGCGCGCGTTGATGAAGTAATCGGCGCCCGCGCGATCGGCCGCCCGCCGGGCTGCCGCGAGGCGGGCCGCCGCCTCGTCGACGTCGCGCAGTTCGCCCGTGGCCGGAAAGCTGTCTTCGAGATTGCAGCCGATCGCGCCGGCCTGGATGCTCAGCGTGATCGTGTCGCCGACATCCTCCGGCCGTTCGCCGTACCCGCTTTCGAGATCGACGGTGACGGGCAGGTCCGTCGCGCGCACGATCCGCTCCAGCACGTCCATCATCAGTGCGCGCGGCATCTGCTCGCCGTCGGCGAAACCGTTGGCCGCCGCGACCGACCAACTGCCGGTGGCCAATGCGACGGCGCCCGCGTCGGCCGCCGTGCGCGCACTGCCGGCATCCCACACGTTGAACAGCGCGAGCGGCTGGCCCGCGCGGTGAAGCGACCGGAAAATCGCGCCTTTCTCGTTGTTGCCCATACTCGTCTCCTGATGGATGCCGGACCGATTGTCGTGCCGAGCGATATTGCCACCGAATCGGGCGGTGCGACCGGCTTGCGCAATGTCTGCTGACAGCGCGTGACAGGAAGTGCGCATGACGACCGCAGCGCGATCCGCAGGCCGCCTCAGTCGCGCGACTCCGGATCGACCGACAGCGTGCGCAACTGGCCGCGCAACTGGTCGACTTCGCCCGGCGCGAACGGCCGCTCGATCTCGGCGTGCGCCTGCTGCCACAGCGGGAACGCTTCGGCCAGCAGGTCGTGCCCGGCCGGCGTCAGCGAGAGCAGGCGGCTGCGTCCGTCGTCGGGATCCTGGACGATCGTGACGAGGCCGCGCCGCTCGAGCGGCTTGAGCGCGGCGGTGAGCGTGGTGCGGTCCATCGCGAGCAGCGACGCGACCGATTTCATCGGCGCCGGTTGCGGCCGGTTCAACGACATCAGCAGCGAAAACTGGCCGTTGGTGAGGTCGAGCGGGCGCAGCACGTCGTCGAAGATGCGCGCGAGATTGCGCGCCGCGCGCTGCATGTGCAAACACAGGCAGCAATCGCGCACCATCAGCGTCGTTTCGAAGGGAAGCTTTTCTTTTCGTGCCATGTTGCAATTGTGTTGATATCAACCTATCTTGTCAAGGTCGAGGCGCGGCAACCCGCCGCGTCCGTCATCGGAGGAGCAGGCATGAGTGCGCAACCACAGTTGTATCTCGCCGTATTTCTCGGGAGCCAGGATAGCCCGGCGATGAAGGCATGGCTCGCGCTGCCGGAGGACGAGCGGCGCACGCGCGAGCGCGACGGCATCGCCGCATGGCATGCGTGGGTCGACCGGCATCGCGACGCGATCGTCGAGCTGGGCGGGCCGCTCGGCAAGACCAAGAACATCGACGCAGCCGGCATCCGCGACACGACCAATGCGTTGACCGGCTTCACCGTCGTGCGGGCGGCGTCGCACGACGCGGCCGCCGCGCTGTTCGAAGGTCATCCGCATTTCACGCTGTTCCCGGGCGTGTCGGTCGACGTGATGCCGGTGCTGGCGATTCCCGGCGCGTGAGCGACGCGTGATGCCGCGCGACGCGCGTCGCTTCGTTCGATCCGTCGTGCCCGGCATGCAGACATTTTCCCGACATTCATGGATGGAGACTGGCGATGAAGCTTTACGGATTTGCCGGCACGCGCTCGCAGCGCGCGCTGTGGGGGCTGAAGGAACTGGATGCGGATTTCGAATTCGTGTCGGTCAACCTGCTCGAGGGCGAGCACAAGCGGCCCGAATTCCTGCGCCTCAATCCGGCCGGCAAGGTGCCCGTGCTGGTGGACGGCGACCTCGTGATTCCCGAATCGGCCGCGATCGTGCTGTATCTCGCGGACAAGTACCCGGAGAAGGCGCTGCTGCCCGTCGATCCGGCGCTGCGGGCGCAGGCCTATCGGTGGGTCATGTTCGCGGTGACGGAGCTCGAGCAGCCGCTGTGGCGGATCACGCGGCACACGTTCCTCTATCCGCCGGAGAAGCGCTCGCCGGCCGATATCGAACTGGCGCGCGAGGATTTCGCGACGATGGCCGCGATTCTCGACACGCATCTCGAGGGGCGCGAATTCATCGTCGGCGATACGCTGACGGTGGCCGATTGCGTGACGGCGTACCTGATCGACTGGGCAAGCGAATGCCATTTGATCGAACCGTTCCCGCAACTGCGCGCGTATCTGGAACGGCTGTATGCGCGGCCGAAGGCGCCGCAGCGGATCGCGGAGGCGAGGAAGGCGGCGTGAAATGGTGGTCGGTCATGTCGATTGGCGTGATCGGCCACGAACATTGTTGCAGACCGTTGCAATTCGCTGGACGAGAACCCGGCCATCCTTTATCCCTTCTGCTTCCGAGAAAAACGCGGTTGCTGAGAGGGAAGCATGGCCGAGAACGAGATACGCAACGCTCAGTCGCGCAGTGGATAACCGGTCGTCAGTCGTATTTCCTCGAGGTGCCCAGCGCACCCGTGGCGCCGGATCTGTCGATCATGTCGTTCGTGCTCGACGAGCGACTCGGCGAGCCCTATCGGATCGAGGTGACGCTGACCAGCCCGGTTTCGCTCGCACGCGCCGATTACCTCAATCGCCCCGCGATCTTTACGATCGAGCCGCCCGGCACGAACGTCGCGACGGACGCGATACGTCGATTCGCCGGCTGCATCACCGCGTTCGGTCAGATCCGCAAGACGCGCGATTTCGTATCGTACAGGATCGTCGTCGAGCCGTTCGTCGCCCGTTTGCGCCTCGTGGAGGCGACCCGCATTTATCAGCAACAGTCCGTGCCCGAAATCGTCGAATCGATCCTCAGGCGGCACGAATTCCGCGCGCACCAGTTTTCGTTCAAGCTGCGGCGCGCGTATCCGCGTCTTGCGTTTCGCATGCAGTACCGGATGTCCGACTGGGATTACATTCGCCTGCTGATGGAACAAACCGGATTATTCTGTTTTTTCCGCGCGGGACAGCATGGCGACGAACTGCATTTCGGCGATGATGTCGATGCCTATTCGTATCGTCCGCAAGTCGTCATTCCGTACCGCGAAGCAAGCGGCCTGGAAAGTGGTCACGAGGCCGTGCTTTCGCTCGAATCGTTAAGCGAAACGATTCCTCGTTCGATCAAGGTCGCCGATTACAACCCCGAGAAGGCTGACGACCGATTCAACGCCGAGGCGACCATCGCGCGCGAAGATCCGACGACTTGGGGGGCGAGCTACGTCTATGGCACTCACCATGCCGACGGCGACGAAGCGCGGCGTGAAGCGCAATTGCGCCGCGAGGCGGCGCTTGCATGGCAGGTCACGTATTCGGGCAAGAGTTCGGTCGTCGACTTCGCGCCGGGGCTTGTCGCGAAGCTCGACGAGCAACCGGCCGACGCGCCGCACGGGATCGTCATCGTGTCGGTGCGCCATGCGGGCGGCCGGGATGCGTCGTATATCAACACGTTCGATGCGATTCCGTGCGGCCGGCCGTTTCGGCTGAAACTCGACGAGCGCCGCTGGCCTGCGATTGCCGGCACGTTGTCGGCACGGGTCACGACACCGGGCGCTTCGCCGTATGCGCACCTGACGAGCGACGGCTATTACACCGTGCGCTTCGATTTCGACTTCGACACATGGCCGGCCGGCGGTGAGTGCGTGCCGCTGCGCCTCGCCAAGCCCTTCGCAGGCAGCCATCAGACGGGATTTCACTTTCCGTTGCTGGCCGATACCGAAGTCGCGGTCGCATTTGCCGGCGGCAACCCGAACCGGCCGTATATCGCGCATGCGCACCATTACAGTCAGGCCGTCGATCTGGTCACGAGCCGGGATGGCTTCAACACGCGCAACGTGATTCGCACGCGAGCGAACAACAAGCTTCGCTTCGAGGATCGGAAGGGGCGCGAAAGCATCAAGCTGTCGACGGATTACGGTGGAAAGACGCAGGTCAACCTCGGGCATTTCGTCGACAGCCGGCAGCAGACGCGCGGTGAAGGGTTCGAGGTCCGGACCGACGAGCGCGGCGTGCTGCGCGCCGGCAAGGGACTGTTCCTGTCGGCCGACGCGCAGTCGAGTGCGGGCGGGCACGCTTTCCACATGGCGGTCGCGCGGCGGCAACTCGACGCGGCGCGATCCCGCATGCGCAGTCTGGGCGATGCGGTCGAGAAGGCGCGAGCGACGATGGCGGCCTGCGAAGCGCAGCAGGCGTTGCTCGAAGCGCAGGTTCGTGATCTCGAAGCTGCCGTGCTGCTCGCATCCGCACCGCACGGGGTCGCCGTGACCAGCGGAGAACACATGCAATTGGCGGCTGACGGACATCTTTTCACGACGACGGGCGGCAACGCCGATGCGGCGATCGGCGGCAACTATACGGTTGCAGCGGGCAATGCGGTGTCGCTGTATGCGAATGCGCACGGAATGAAGCTGTACGCGGGCGCGGGCAAGGTCGACGTTCAGGCGCAAGCGGATGCGCTCGAACTGACGGCGCTGAAGGGTGTGACGATCGCGAGCACGTCGGATGCGGTGACGCTGAATGCGCAGAAGGCGCTGGTGCTGATGTGCGGCGGCGCCTATATCAAGCTCGAAGGCGGGACAGTGGAGATCGGCAGTGCGGGCGAGATCCGATTGCGGGGGCCGGTGAGTGCCGGGCCGTCCGCGACCCGTCGGCAGGCGTTGCCGCTGATGCCGGCACAGGAACAAACCGGCATGTAACTCTGGCATGCGTATCCGAATGGCGAGCCGGTCAGGAACGCAAAGTATCGCGTGACGTTCCCGGACGGTTCGTGGCGCGAGGGCAGGCTCGATGCCGACGGCCGGGGCACGGTGGCGGATATGCCGCGCGGCGGTGGCTCGGTCCAGTATTTCGAGGAAGACCACGATCTTCAGGACACCACGCGCAAGTGGGGCGATCCGCAAGGGACGCCACCATTTTCGCCGGCGAGCGGGGATGCCGGCCACACGGTGCCGAGTCTCGTCGGGGCGTCGATGACGGCCGCGATTCCCATAGCGGAGTCGGCCGGGCAAGCGCTCGGGGCGGCCGCGCTCGTCAGGGAAGCCGCATCGGGCGGGGCGGCGAACGTCGCGAACGGCGATGCCGCTGCGCTTGCCCGGGCCTCGCTCGACGCTGTCGGCAAGCCAGTCGCGAATTCCACAAGCAATCACGCGGCGGCTTCGATGCCCGGCGCCGCCCCCGGTCTCGTCAAAACCACCGTATCGCGCTGATCGCGCGCGGTGTTCGCTTCCTATTCGAAACAGATAACAACTTATGGCCGGAACCACCGCACCCTCGACCCCGCAGCGCCCGATACCCAACGCGATTCTTCAGAATGCCGAAGCACGGCGCGTGATCGTCAGTCCGGTGCCCGCACCGGACACCTCGCCGAAGCTGATCGCGACCGACGCCGAATCGGTCGGTAACCCCGGCCTCGAGATCTTCGTGCAGTGCCTGTACATGGTGCCGTTCGTCGGCAATGCGATGTCGCTGTACGACGTCGGTGTCGACATCTATCGGATCTGCAGCGAGCCGGGCGGCACGAAGAAGGTAGTCAACTGGGGCATTCTCGCGATCGATGCGATCGGCGTGGTGCCGGCCGCTGGCAATGCGACGCGGCCAGCGCGCGCGATCGTCAAGGAAGTGTTGCTCGCATTTGCAAAGGGTGCGGGCGCGGCGATGCTCGTCGACCTGTTCTGGGCGACGGCCGGCGGCGACGTGCTCGCATTCATGGCCGAGCTCGATACGCACCTCGACGCGTGGAAGAAAGACATCGTCGCGGGCGTGCGCGAAGCGTCGCGCACGGTGCGCCGCTTCGTGCTCGATCCTGTTTCGGCGGCCGAGCAGATGGGGCGCATCAAGAAGAACCCGGGCTTCCTGTCGTGGGTGCCGTCGACGGAGGAGATCGTGCTCATCGGCATCGACCAACTGCTCAGGATGTCGGGCCAGCGCGATGCGATCGTCGCCTGGCTCGACGCGTTCGACCGCGAAACGGGGCCGATGCTTGACCGCGCGTTCGGCAGCGTGGACGACGCGGGCGGCTTGCTGTTCATGGCCGCGCAGATCACCGCGGAGATCAAGGCGCGCAAGGCGCGCGGGATGCCGTCGCACGTCGCGCAGGTCGCGCCGGGCACGATGCGCGCGCCGCACCGCAAGCCCGGCGAGCACCGCGATTCGACGCAGAAAGGCGCGACGCCCAGCCCGCTGCCGCCGAAGGACGGGTGCGGCTGCCCGAAGACGGCGAGCCCGAAGCCCGTCAATTATGCAATGGGCGACGAGCACCTCGCGCAGACCGACTTCGTGCTCGACGGTGCCGTGCCGATCGTGTGGACGCGACGCTATCGGTCGAGCCTGGCGGCCTACGATGCGAGCCCGCTGGGTGCGCGCTGGAGCAGTGCGTATCACCTGTCGCTGGAGGAGCGGGACGGTACGCTGACGTTCTTCGATCCGGACAGCCGCGCGGTGCCGTTGCCGCCGGTGGGATTCGGGGAGTCGGTCGAGGTGCCGGCCGAGCCGTTCACGATTGCACGCCCGGATGGCCGCCGTATCCATTTGACCTATCCGGACGGCAGTCGAGAGGAATACGAACTGGGCGGCCGCGTTGCGCCGGCCCGTTACCGCCTCGTTTCCCGCCTCAACCGCGACGGCCTTGGCCTGGGCTTCACGTACAACGCCGCCGGCGAACTGGTGACGATCAGCGATGGTGCGGCGAACGCGATCCGCATCGAGTACGTCGACGGCCGCGTCTCGGCGATCTACCGTGCAGGCGTGCCGGGCCTCGCCAACGAAGCCGTCGCGCGCTACACGTACAGCGCCGACGGCGACCTGAGCGGCCACGTCGACATGCTCGGCTTCCGGCGTACGTACACGTACGAGCAACACCTGCTCACGCGTTATACGGATTTCAACGGACACCCCGCGAACCTCGCATGGGACTGGCCGGGCCGACGCGAAGGCGTGCCCGCGCCGGCCGACGCACGATGCGTGCGGACGTGGTACGGCAACGACGGCCAGCATGTCCAGGACGACATGCACTTCGAGTACCACCGCGAACACTGGTACACAAAGGTGACCGATGCGGACGGTCATGCGACGATTCACCGCTACGATTTCCACAACCGGATCGTGCTGGTCGAGCATCCTGACGGCTCGACCGAATCGTACGAATGGGACGACCAGCACCGTCTGGTCGGCATGCGCAACGCGCTGGGTCACACGCAGCGTTTCGAGTACGACGCGCACGGCCGGCTGACGGCCGAGATCGACGCACTCGGCAATGTCACGCGTACCGAATACGACGCGCGCGGTTTGCCGGTCCAGGTCACCGGGCCGGATGGCCGTGTCACCCAAACGGCCTACGACGCGCTTGGCCGGCCGGTCTCCGTAACGGACGCGGCAGGCCGCACGACCCGCTACGTGTGGGGCGTACGCAGCGAATTGCTGTCGCTGACCGATCCGAAGGGCGGCGTAAAACGCTTCCGTTATGACCGCGGTGGACGGCTCGCGGAGGCGGCCGACTGCTCCGGCCACACGACATGCTACGGCTACGACGAGCGCGGTCATCCGTCGCGGATCACCGATGCCGCGGGCCACGACACGCTTTATCGCTGCGACGCGCGAGGGCAGGTCGTCAGCGTCGTGCATCCGGACGGCGCCGAGGAACGCTTCACGTGGGACGGAGAAGGCAACCTGCGCACGTATCGCGACGGCGCGGGCCACGTCACCGAGTACACGTTCAATGCACGCGGGCAGCCGACCTGGCGCAAGGACGCCGCAGGCCGGGAACTGGCATACGGATACGACCGGCAATGGCGGCTCGACACGCTGACCAACGAGAACCGGGACCAGACGCGGTTCGGCTACGACCGGCTGGGGCGCATCGTCGAGCAGACGGACTTCGACGGCAGCACGACCCGCTACCAATGGGACGATGCCGGGCAACTGATCGGTTCGCAGGCCGGGGACGTCGAGACGACCTACACGCGCGACCCGCTTGGCCGGCTGACGCGGCGGGAGACGAAGGGGGCGGGCGGCCGGGGCCGGGTGACCGAACTCTTCCATTACGACGCCCGCGGCCGGCTGACGACCGCGCAGGGATATCACAGCCGTGTGCACCTGCACTACGACGATGCCGATAACCTGATCGCCGAAGAGCAGACGATCTACCCGGACACCGACGGGTCCTACACGACGGTGACGCGTCACGAATACGACGTGCTCGGCAACCGGATGCGCACGCAATTGCCGAACACGCGCACGATCGACTGGCTGCGCTACGGTTCGGGCCATTTGCACGGCGTGCTGCTGGACGGCCGGCCGCTGGTGGACTTCGAGCGCGACAAACTGCATCGTGAGATCGTGCGCCGGTATCGCAGCTTCGAGCAGGTTCGGGAATACGATCCGGCAGGTCGATTGCAGCGCATGGTCGTGCGGCGTGACGGGAGTGCGCGGCTGGCGGACTGGATGGCCGCACGCCGGTTGCAGTACGACGCGGCCGGTCACCTGACGCGTATCGAGGATCGCACGCGCGGCGTGACGGAGTATGCGTACGACCCGACCGGGCGTCTGCTGAAGGCGACGACACGGGACTTGAAGGAGGTGTTCGCATTCGATCCGGCGGGCAACCCGGTGGATCCGGACAGCATCCCGCCGCGCCCGAGCGACGAAACGATCGAGTCGGCCACGGCGCGGATGCAGCGGCAAATGGCGCAGGATCGTGCGTGGTGGGACGCCCATCCGGGCGAACGGTTGCCCGACGAACAACTCGCGCGGCGCTTGCGGATTGCCGACGAGGTCGACGCGCTGACCGGTTGGGAGCGGTCATTGCCGAAGTGCATCGGCAACGTGCTGAAGGAACTGAACCGCACGCGCTACGAGCACGACGCGCACGGCAATCTGGTGCGCAAGACGGAGCCGGGTGGCGTGACGTGGCTGTACGAATACGACGCGGCGAACCGGCTCACGCAGGCCGAACGCTATGCGAGGCGGCCGGCGGCGAACGAGATCGACCGGATCGAGCGGACGCAACACGGCATGACGTCGATCCCGGGCACGGTGCGGCCGGAACTGCGCGTGCACTTTGCCTATGATGCGTTCGGCCGACGGCAGTTGAAAGACGTGACGAGCAGGGACGGCCGCATCGATCGGACGGTGTTCACGTGGGACGGCGACGTGCTGCTGATGGAGGAGCGGTTCCATCTCGCACCGCTCGAGCCGGGGGAACGCGGCGAGCGGGTGAGGGATCGCTCGACGCCGGTGGTACGGGAGGATCCGGCCGATCCGTACTCTGTGCCGGTGGCGCAGCGGGTCCATACGTTCATTGAGCGGCACCGGTGGCAGGGGGCGTCGCTATACCTGCACGAACCGGGGACGTTCGTGCCGCTGGCGCGGCTGGACGAGACGCTGGTGGAGGCGGCGTTCGTGGCGACGGGCACGGATGGAAGGTTCGTGCAGGTGCCGGCGAAGACGCGGCATGCGACGCTGTTCTACCAGAACGACCACCTGGGGACACCGCAGGAATTGTTGGACGAGTCGGGAAAGGTGGTGTGGCTGGGGCGGTATCGGGCGTGGGGCGGCGAGAAGACGGTGTGGGGGGAGGTGCCGGAGCGCAACGAGGTGGGGAACGCGGTTCGGTTCCAGGGGCAGTATCGGGATGAAGAGACGGGGCTGCATTACAACCGGTATCGGTACTATGATCCGAGTAGCGGACGGTTCATATCGAAAGACCCGATCGGACTCAACGGCGGACTGAATGCGTTCCAGTACGCGCCGAACCCGATAAGCTGGATCGATCCGCTTGGGCTCTCTGACTTCGAGCCGAAAGTTCTAACAAGCGGAACCGTTTTCAGAAATGCGTCTGGAACACCTGATAGTCTGACTCCAAGACTGGGGAAAGACACGACTCGCATTGACGGGAAAGAGCCGGGTCTATCGGCGGCGACGTCAGAGGCCGGACTGGATAGCGGAAAATACGTTGCGTTAGACGTGCAAAAGCTTTGCTCGTGTGGTTTACAAGCGACGCATGACAAGCCAAACGGTCACGTAACAATTAGACCCATAAACGATTCCGCCGATTCCAAGTTGACTGATTGGGCTAAATCCAGAGGGAATGGATCAACACACCCTCTGACGGAAGGTATATTGGGATCGGTCACTGGAAGGGGGAAGAAGTGATGCCAAGCGATATTTGTGCTTATTTGGCGAGGTACGTTAAGGCAGTGGAGGCCGAAGTTGGTGAGAGAGTGATGCTCGAATCATCAAGTTCTGGCTTCTATCAAAACGTGCTAGGCGGCACGGCGTATGTGAGTTTCTATCCAAGTGAGATAGATTTAACACTTGATCTAAATGGTGTGGAGGGGATGTACGAGCTGACTGCCGACTTAACACATCAGGATGGGAGAGTTGTTGTTGGAGATATTTTTAAATTAAGTGGTAATGCTGAGTTCTTAAAGGAAAATCTCGGCGGAATTTTTAATGATTTAGTGAGATTGATTTCGGGTCGCCTGTAAGAGAATGAACATGTGTCGGTGGTCCTCGTCCGCCTGAGGTTGCTCCTGAGTTCGTGAAATTAATTCAATGGGGCGGCGGTGCTCTGGAGAAGGTTGGAATAAAGTGAGGGGTGAAGTGTGCGGAAAATAAAAATCACGTATCCTGGCTGGTATGACGAGCTTGCAGAATTTGAACATGAAGAAAAAGGATTTTTGGAAGGCGTTCTCGTAACCTCTGAGGAGGGTGATATCACGCTGAATTTTTACGATGCAGTTAGATTCGCTCAAGATGCAACCGATGGCGTTCGTGACGACGGATTTTTCTATATGCCTAACATCGTGGTTGTCGAGAGCGTTTCCCGAAGGAATATTGAGGCGGCGGCACAAAGAATCGTTGATGGCGGGGTAGCGGTATGAGTACGATCTGGTTCGACGTTTGCGCCCCACACCCTTGCGGAAATTCCTCACAGCCCCACTGCTGCAGGAGTGTCGCCAAACGAACAGGGTTGCGATGCGACTATGACGAGGGTTACTTTTGCACCAAAGCCGTAGTTCGTCGCTATTTTGCAATCAGCAGGAGCGTGACGTATAGACGGGGCTGCATTACAACCGGTATCGGTACTATGATCCGAGTAGCGGACGGTTCACCTCCAAGGATCCGATCGGGCTTGCAGGCGGGATCAACGTCTACCAATACGCGCCGAATCCCATCACGTGGATCGATCCGCTTGGGCTGACTGGTAAGCCTCTTCCTGGGACCACGAAGGTCAATCGGATTGGGGGTAACTCGATTGATAACCTCCGCTTGAAAGAGCCAGAAAAGAAGCTCAATCCTCCTGGGATATCCGTCCTACATGGTTGTTGTCCCTGCGCTGCAGCTCAACAGATGAGGGATGCTTTTCCGAAGGCTACGGGTTTGCAGAAGGCAACAGAAACTGTTGCATCGGGTACGGCAGATGCGATCCGAGGAGCCGGGTTCGATGTTATTGAGGACCGGACTAATAAATTTCCAAATCATGCTCGAATCATTCATCCTGGTGGCGCAGACGGCTTCAGCGATGAGAACCTCAAGGGGTTGTCCGAAGCACTTGGGAAAACCACAGGGTGCCCACGATGATGAAGTTCTATTTGAACGATTGCAGTGGAGATTTAGCAGGAGAGGTCACGGTGACTTCTGCCGATGGGATACTCATGCTCGGAAACTTTGCCCCTGGTCCGCATTTCTGCTCGTATGAACAACTCTTCATGGAATTTGAGCAAGCTGCAAACAATCAGCTCTTTGTAGAGATAGATCGGTTGGAGCGAGAAATCACCGAACTTGGCTTTTATTTGGTTGGTCCACTTCCGCAAGAGAACCGACTTGAAATTGACGATTTGCAAATCATGGGAAGCGATGTGAGCTTTCGAGTGAGGCGTTAAGCACCAAGGGCCGCAGTTGCGGCCCTTGTAGTTAGTGTGGTTAGCCGCAATCGGGGGTGATTTGCGCGGCGGTAATGGTGAGCTTGCCGTGTTCGACGTGAACGCGGAGCTTCTGGCCGGCGTGGAAGCCTGCATCGTGGATCAACCAGCGGCCGGCGATCTTGAGCCAGAGGTGCAGCGGCTCGCAGCTCTCATCATAGATGGCCCTCATCCCGTAACGACCGATGTCGCGCTTGCGCTGCATGGTGATGAAACGTTCCGTGACGGGTGGACGTGCTTCAAGATTGGCGTCAGCCATGATCAACTCCTGGCGTGAGTTGGTGGTGGTCAGCGGGCCGTATGGGTTGGCGCCCATGCGGCCGGCGCTCTTTTACAGCGGTGTTACCTCGCCATGAGCTTCGACATCTGCGAGCGTTTGACAAGGCTGTCCCTCAGGACGATCAGCGCTTGCTGATCCTCGTCCGAAAGCAAATTCATCTGTTCGTACAGTGCATGCAGCCGCGGGTTATGAATACGCGGCTCGATGGGCGGCTCGAGTCCGACGAGGGAGTCCACGCTGGTTTGCAGCACTTGCGCGATGCGCACGACCGCATCGAGTTGCGGCAGCGATGGCGGGCTTGCGGACGTGGGGCATCGATTACGCACGACGTCTGGTGCTGGTTCGCGAGGGCAAGGGATGGCGGGACCGGATGGTGCCGATCGGCAAGCGCGCGTTGCAGTGGCTGGACGTGTACATGCGCGAGGCACGCGAGGAACTGACGACAGGCGGTCACCAAGCGTTATGGGTGACGGACTTCGGTGAACCGCTGGATGCGTCGTACCTGGCGCACATTGTGAAGCGGCTGATGGCGTCGGCGGGGATCAAGAAGGTCGGGTCGTGCCACCTGCTGCGTCACGCGATGGCCACGCACATGCTGGATAACGGAGCGGATACGCGGTTCATCCAGGCAATGTTAGGGCACGTGTCGCTGTCGACGACGCAGATTTATACGATGGTGTCGTTGGAGAAGCTGAAGCACATCCATGCGGCGACGCATCCGGCGCGCGGAGATGGACGGATGCGGGAGCCGGAGTATGTGGATGACAAGGCGGCGCAGGGGTTGAAAGCGGGCTCCTTGTTAGCGGCCATCGACGCGGAGTCGGAAGCGGATGCGCAGGAGTAAAGGCCAGCGCCCCTGCGGGGCGAAGGATATGATCTGCGAACGATCCGATTGAATGTATCCAACCGTCGTACAGACGTCTACGACACGTCGTCCGGCCCGCCGAGCACGCGACAAAGCATCGACAGGTCGCGCAGCCTGAGATGCGGCGCCGCGGCGTACCCCGGCGCGTATTCTCCTGCAGAAACCGGCTCGCGTACGACCCACGCCGCCTGCAGCCCCGCATTCAACGCGCCGACGACATCGAGGTGGAAGTCGTCACCCACATGCAGCAATTCGCCCGGCCGTACGTCGAGCGCGTCCGCCGCCGCATGGAAGATCTCGGGTTCCGGCTTCGCGAAGCCGAACTCACGCGCACTGAGCGTCGTGCGAAAGAATTCGCCGCCGCCGGTTAGCCGGAGATCCGCATTGCCGTTGGTGACCGCGATCAACGGAAAGCGCTCGCTCAACCACGCGAGCGCCGGCAGCGCGTCTTCGTAGAATTCGACGCGGTTGCGTGCCGCGTAGAACACGTCGTACGCACGATCGGTCAGCGAGACATCTTCGTTCGCGCGTTCCAGCGCCAGCCGGATCGACCCGATTCGCATCGCGCGAAAGTCACCGGCGAGCTCCGGGCGCAAACGTTCGTATTCCTCACGCAACGCACCGAGCGCCTGTTGCGTCGGCAGCACGCGCTCGGTATTCGGCGCGTGCTCGATCAACCATGCGCGAAGCGTCGCCTCGGCCCGTACGACGGACGGCCCGAACGGCCACAGGGTGTCGTCGAGGTCGAACGAGAGCGCGGAAACTTGGGCGAGACGCATGGCGGTCGAAAGCGGGAAGTCGTTTACCAGGGCCACGGAACGGCGGTTCCGGTGCCGTTGTCGAGCGCGTGTCGATAGAGGAAGCGCGCGACGGTCAGGTCCTGCAGCGCAAGCCCCGTCATGTCGAAGACGGTGATCTCGTGCGCGGCACGATCGACCGATGCCGCACCCGCGAGGATGTCACCGATTTCCGTGCGCGGCAAATCCGGCGCCCACTGGCACTCGCCGATGGTGCGCGCCTGATCGTGATCGTCGACGACGATGCGCGCGCGTTCCAGCACGCCGGCCGGCAGTTCGCGCTTGCCCGCGGTATCGGCGCCCACGCAGGTCAGGTGGGTGCCCGGCTGAACCGCATCCGCGTCGAACAACGCGCCGCCGCCGGGCGTGGCCGTGATCACCACGTCGCTATGGGCGACCGCATCGTTCCGGTCGCGCGCCACGCCGATCGTGCACCGTTCGACGAAGTGCGCTTCGAACGCCGGATCCGGCTCGCCGTTGACGGTCACGTACTGCACCGTGCATCGCTGCGGCAGCAGCGCGAGCGCGTAGTCGAGCTGCACGCGCGCCTGCACGCCGGTGCCGAACACGCAGAGCCGCGTGCTGTCGCGACGCGCGAGCTGTTGGAGCCCGAGGCCGCCCGCGGCGCCGGTTCGCGCGGTGGTGATCGCGTTGCCGTCCATGATGCACAGCGGCCGGCCGGTCGCCGGATCGAACAACGCGACGGTGGCCTGATGCGGCTCGCCGCCGCGCGCCCGATTGCCGGGCCAGAACCCGGCCGCCTTGAAGCCGAGCAAGTCCTGATCGGCGACGTCGCCCGACTTGATGCCGAACACGCCGCCTGTGTGCAGTTTCTCGCGCACGACCGGAAATACGCGTCCGGCCCTTTGACTGTGCAGCACGAAGGCTTCGCGGACGGCCGCCATCACTTGCCCGGCTTGCAGGGCGGGCTCGACGGCATCGCGGTCGAGGAGAAGGAGGCGGGCGTCGGTCGGCATGGTCGGGGGTGCCTGGTCGGCACGAGGCGAATTCAGGGTATTTAAAGTTTGTCCAGATTTGGACGAATAGTCAATGCACGGATGACGCGGCGGGGACGGATGCTCACCACCCGTAGAAGCGCGGCCACGTCTGCGCGGCGCCGTCGTCGCCGACGGCCTGGTATTCGGGATGCTGCGCGCCGGTCGCGCACGCATGATTCGGCAGGATGCGCAGCCGCGTGCCGATTGGAAACCGCTGCGCGATGCCCGTATCCGGCGTACCGGTTCGCGACACGATCCCGTGTTCCTGGTTGGCGCCGCTCAGCAGGTAGCCGCCGAGCACGTCGCCCGCTTCGGTGCAGACCTGCCCGTAGCCGAAATCGTGCGCCTGGCGCTGCGTGCCGCGGTCGCGGCTCATCGCCATCCAGCCCGCGTCGACGATCGCCCAGCCTTTCTCTTCCTGATGGCCGATGACGGTGGTCAACACTGACAGCGCGATGTCGGACGGCTCGCACACGCCGATGTTGTGCATCACGAGGTCGAACATCACGTACACGCCGGCGCGCACTTCGGTCACGCCGTCGAGCCGTTCCGCCGCCAGCGCGGTGGGCGTCGACCCGATGCTCACGACCGGGCACGGCAACCCGGCGGCCCGCAGGCGCTCCGCGGCCCGCACGGTGCGGCTGCGTTCCTGCTCGGCGATCGCGACGAGTGCTGCGTGCGTGTCGTATTCGTAGCTGGAGCCCGCGTGAGCCATCACGCCGCCGAGCAGCATGCCGCCGTCGGTCAGCGCGCGGCCGACATCGATCAGCAAATCGGCGTCGGGCGGGATGCCCGAGCGGTGGCCGTCGACGTCGACCTCGATCCATACGTCGAAACGTTCGCCGTGCTCGCGCCCGAACGCGGCGATCGCATGGGCGGCCGGCAGGCTGTCGGCGACGATCTTCAGGTCGCAGCCTTGCCGACGCAGCGCAAGCGCCTGGCCGAGCTTCGCGGGCACCATGCCGACCGCGTAGACGATGTCGCGGATGCCGTCCGCGAAGAACTGCTCGGCTTCCTTGAGCGTCGATACCGTGATGCCCTGCGCGCCCGCCGCGATCTGCGCGTCGACGACGTGCCGGCATTTGGTGGTCTTGACGTGCGGCCGGAACCGCACGCCGAGTGCGTCCAGATGCGTCTGCATGCGCGCGATGTTGCGCTGCATGCGGCCGACGTCGATCAAGGCGGCCGGGGTGTTGAGGGTGTGAAGGTCCACGATGCGTCCGATTGCGGGGTTGCCGATGCGGACACTGTAGGGCAGTCGGCTCACGGCGTGTTTAATGCGGAACTAATCTGCCATTAAGGGAAGTTTAATTGGCCGACTCTCGCGGAGCGCGGCCCCGGCTCACGCTTTGCCGCGCCACGGCGGCGGATCGAGAAACTGCCGCGCGGCGTCGAGAAACACCCGCTGCCGCGCGGAGCGGCCGGTCCGCGACGGCAACAGCGCCGTCACCGGCGCGGGCGGCAGGCTCCAGCCGGGCAGCAGCCGCACGAGCTTGCCGTTCGCGAGCAACTGCGCGACGTCCCACTCCGAGCGTTCGACGATGCCGAGCCCGGCCAGCGCCCATTCGGTGATGACGGTGCCGTCGTTGGACGACAGCGCGCCGGTCACGCGGATGACGGTCGCCCGCCGCGATTCGCCCTTGACGCCGCGGCCGGGCGAGAAGCGCCAGCGCGGGATGTCTTCGTCGTTCTCGCGCAGGCACAGGCAGTCGTAGCGCGTCAGGTCGGATGGATGGTTCAGGTCTTTGAGGCGGCGCGCATACGCGGGGCTCGCGCACAGGAAGCGCTCGTTGGGCGCGAGCGGATAGCCGATCCACGAAGACGACTTGAGGCCGCCGACGTGGACGACCACGTCGGCGCCCGATGCGCTGGTCAACGGGCTTTCCGACAGATGGAGCGAGATTTCGAGCTTCGGATGCGCGCGCTGCACGTCGCGCACGATCCGCGCGACGTACTTGCGGCCGAAGCCGAGCGGGGCGACGACGCGCAGCGTGCCCTGCACGTCGCCGTGGTCGCCCGCGATGCTGACTGGCAGCGCCTCCACGCGCTCGAGAATGCCGACGGCTTCCTGGTACAGCCGCTGCCCTTCGTCGGTCAACGCAATCCCTTTCGGCTGCCGCACGGCGAGCCTCGCGTTCAGGCGCGCCTCCATCCGTTGCAGCCGAATCGTGACCGCGGGCGGCGTGAGGTCGAGCAGCCGGGCCGCCGCGGCCAGCGAGCGCGACGTGCCGATCGCGCGGACGAGTCGAAGGTCGTCGAGGTCGAGCATTTCATGACTCTTAATGCATAGGGTATCGAGCATTAAACCGCAGATCGCGCGGCGAAGCCATCGACGTGGCGCGGGGTGGCTGCGGTGAGGATGGCCGGAAGGCGCCCGCTTCCTTCGCCTGATACATCGACGACCGTGACGCCCCCGCTGTCCACCCGCCTACGCGTCCAGCCCGAAAATCAGCGATCGATGTACGCCCACGCCGGCCGCCACGCCCGATGCCGATGCGAACGTCGCATTGGTCATCAGGCTCGACGCATCGCCGGCCGCATACACGCCTGCGACGCTCGTCCGCTTCCACGCATCGACGCGAATCGCGGTGCCGAGCGGCCCTTCGTCGAACGCGCAGCCGAGCTGCTGCGCGAGGTCGCTCGCCATGTCGGTGCGCGCGCCGACGAACAACGCGTCGATCGGCACGACCTGCCCGTCGGCGAGCCGCAGCGCGTCGATACGCGGCGCATCGCCGACGATCTCGACGACCGGCGAGCGTTCGATGCGCACGCCGCGCGCGGCGAGCAACGCGGCTTCCTCCTCGTTCGCTTCGACCACGCGCTGCGTGAACCACGTCGTCGGGCCCCAGTCCGGAATCAGGATCGCCTGATGGACCGACAGCGGATGCGTGGCGAGCACGCCGAGCCGCTGGCCGCTCACTTCGTATCCATGACAGTACGGACAATGCAGCACGCTGATGCCCCAGCGTTCGGCGAGCCCCGGCAGCGCGGGCAGTTCGTCGCGGATGCCGGTCGCGAGAATCAGCCGGTCGGCGCTCGCGCGGCTGCCGTCGGCGAGCGTCACGTGAAAGCGTTCATCCGCGTCGCGTTCGGCCGCACGTACTTCGCCGTCGATGCGCTGCACGGTCGGATACGCGGCAAGCTGCGCGCTCGCTTCGGCGACGATCCGCGCGGGCGGCTTGCCGTCCTGCCCGAAGAAGCCGTGCGCATGCTCGGCAAAGCGGTTGCGCGGCCGGCCGGCGTCGATCACGAGCACGCGGCGGCGTGCGCGCGCCAGTTGCATCGCGGCCGACAGCCCGGCAAAGCTGCCGCCGATCACGATCACTTCATGATGGGTATCCATGCATCCACTCCTTTCTGAATCTGCGTGACGGATAGACGTGCTTCGCTGGCGGCCAACTCATGAAACACGAGAAGTTGCATGATAGGGCGATGGTATCATTCATGCAACTTCAGAAGTTTCGAGAGAGGGGAGTCCCGCCCGTGAGAACCGACAGCCGTTTGTCGCGCGTGCTGCATGCGCTGATCCACATGGACCAGGCCGACGGCCCGCTGACGTCGGAGACGATCGCGACGATGCTGGGCACGAATCCGGTCGTCGTGCGGCGCCTGCTCGGCGGGTTGCGCGATTGCGGCTACGTGCAGTCGGAGAAGGGGCACGGCGGCGGCTGGGCGCTGAGCGTCGCGCTCGACGACATCACGCTGCTCGACGTCTATCGCGCGGTGGGCGAGCCGCCGCTGTTTTCCGACCTGGTGTCCGAGGACGCGCCCGAATGCCTGGTCGAACAAGCGGTCAACGCGCATCTGTCGGCGGCGCTGAAGGAGGCTGAAGCGTCGCTGCTCGCGCGCTTCGGCGAAGTCACGCTCGGCATGCTGTCGCGCGATTTCGAAGCGAAGGCGGCGCGGCTGCGCAAGCCGCGCTGACGCAGCGCAGCACGGCCGCCGTACGCGCGTCACGCACGCGCAGGCGCGGCCGAAACCGCCGCGCCGCCATGTTCTGTCCCCCGACTTCTGCCCGGTTCGCCCGCCACAGGGCAAAATACGGGTTTTCCGCACCCGCGAGGGCGCGTTCGAATCACGCGCCCGGCGGCGGCAGTGCGCATGCCGCACGCCGCCGCCGGGCGCCCAGGCAAGAAACGCTCGCCCTGCCGCGAGCCCACAGGAGTCCAGACCCCATGCCCGAATCCAACCTGTCCTTTTTCGGCCGGCTGTCGCTGGCCGTCGGCACGTTCTTCTCCGTGCTCGGCAACCGCGAATTCGCGGCCGGCGTGCTGCGCGTGCGCGAGGGCGCCCCGGCGCCGGTCCCGGTCGCGCCGACGCCGGCCCCCGCTGCCGCGCCCGTCGCACCCGCGCCGGTGAAGGCGCCGGCCCCCGAGCTGCGCGAAGCGAGCCCGCAGGCCGCGCTGCAACTGCTCGGCCTGCTGCAGCGCGATGCGCGCTTCATCGATTTCGTCGAGGAAGACATCGCCGGCTATGCGGACGCCGACATCGGCGCGGCCGCACGCCTCGTGCACGACGGCTGTCGCGCGGCGCTGCGCGAGCACTTCACGATCGTGCCCGTGCGCGACGAAGCGGAAGGCAGCCGCGTGACGCTGCCGGCCGGCTTCGACGCGACGGCCGTGCGCGTGACCGGCAACGTGGTCGGCTCCGCGCCGTTCACGGGCACCGTCAGCCATCGCGGCTGGCGTGTTTCCGACGTGCGCCTGCCGAAGCTGACGGGCAGCCACGACGCATCGGTGATCGCACCGGCGGAGGTGGAACTGTGAGCGATCCGCGCTATTCGATCGGTATCGACCTCGGGACGACCCACTGCGCGCTGTCGTACGTCGACAGCAGCACGAGCGACGGCGAAAAGATCGTGCAGCAGGTGCTGCCGATCGCGCAGCTGACCGCACCGGGCGCGCTGGAATCGCGCGACCTGCTGCCGTCGTTCCTCTACCTGCCGCATGAAAGCGAACTGACGCAGGGCGACCTGACGCTGCCGTGGACGGCCTCGCGCGCGTTCGCGGTCGGCGAGATGGCGCGCACGCGCGGCGCCGGCACGCCGATCCGCCTCGTGTCGAGCGCGAAGAGCTGGCTGTGCCATCCTGGCGTCGATCGCCGCGCGGCGATCCTGCCGAGCGATGCGCCGCCGGAAGTGGCGCGCGTGTCGCCGCTGGAAAGCTCGATCCGCTATCTCACGCACCTGCGCGAAGCGTGGGACCACGCGCATCCCGACGCGCCGTTCGCCGACCAGGACGTGACGGTCACGATCCCCGCGTCGTTCGATCCGGCCGCGCGCGAACTGACGGCGGAAGCCGCGCGCGCCGCCGGCTACTCGCGGATGACGCTGCTCGAAGAGCCGCAAGCGGCGCTCTACAGCTGGATCCAGAAAAGCGAAGGTGGCTGGCGCAAGCAGGTGCAGGTCGGCGACCTGATCCTGTGCGTCGACGTCGGCGGCGGCACGACCGATCTGTCGCTGATCGCGGTGGTCGAGCGCGACGGCAATCTCGAACTGCATCGCGTGGCCGTCGGCGAGCACATCCTGCTCGGCGGCGACAACATGGATCTCGCGCTCGCGCACGTGGTCGCACGCAAGCTCGCGCAGCAGGGCACGCAGGCCGATCCGTGGCAACTGCGCGCGCTGACCTACGCGTGCCGCGCGGCCAAGGAAACGCTGCTGTCCGATCCGACCACCGACGCGGTGCCGCTCGTCGTGCCGAGCCGCGGCTCGAAGCTGATCGGCGGCTCGATCCGCACCGAGCTCACGCGCGCGGAACTGACGCAGACGATCCTCGAAGGTTTCTTCCCGCAGGTCGATGCGGCCGCGCGCCCGGTGAGCCGCGCGCGTGTCGGCCTGACGCAGCTCGGCCTGCCGTATGCGCAGGACGCCGGCATCACCCGCCATCTCGCGGCGTTCCTCGGCCGCCAGGTCGCGGCGCTCGACACGCTCGAAGGCGTGCAGCGCACGCTGCCGCAAGGCGCGACGTTCCTGCATCCGACCGCCGTGCTGTTCAACGGCGGCGTGTTCAAGTCGACGCTGCTCACGCAGCGCGTGCTCGATACGCTCAACGGCTGGCTCGCCGCCGAAGGCGCGCCGCCCGCGCGCCTGCTCGAAGGCGCCGATCTCGATCTCGCGGTCGCGCGCGGCGCGGCGTACTACGGCTACGTGAAGCGCGGCCGGGGCGTGCGCATTCGCGGCGGCACGGCGCGTGCGTACTACGTCGCGATCGAATCGGCGATGCCCGCGGTGCCGGGGCTCGAGCCGCCGGTGCAGGCGCTGTGCGTCGCGCCGTTCGGGATGGAGGAAGGCTCGGACGCGGCACTGCCGCCGCAGGAATTCGGTCTCGTCGTCGGCGAACCGGTGCAGTTCCGCTTCTTCGGTTCGTCGGTGCGCCGCCAGGATCAGGTCGGCACGCTGCTCGACTACTGGTCGGCGGAAGAGCTGCAGGAGCTGGAGGAAATCCAGGCGACGCTGCCCGCCGAAGGGCGTACGGTCGGCGAAGTCGTGCCGGTGAAGCTGCATGCGCGCGTGACCGAAGCCGGCACGCTCGAACTCGAGGCGATCCCGAGCGGCACGAACGAGCGCTGGAAGGTCGAGTTCGACGTGCGCGGCGCCGCCTGAGCGCGATGAAGCGTTATACGGTCGGCATCGACCTCGGCACGAGCAATACGGTCGTCGCGTACGTCGAGGCCGGTTCCGACGCGATCCGCGTGTTCGACGTCGAGCAGCTGGTCGGCCCGGGCGCGGTGGCCGCGCAGCCGCTGCTGCCGTCGGTGCGTTATCACCCGGCGGCGGGCGAGCTGCCGCCGGACGCGCTGCGGCTGCCGTGGGCGGCCAATTCGAAGGCTGATCCGAAGGCCAGCGCGAATGCGGCCGATGCGCCGCCGGCCGTGATCGGCCGCTACGCGCGCACGCTCGGCGCGCAGGTGCCGGGCCGGCTCGTGTCGAGCGCGAAGAGCTGGCTGTCGCACGCCGCGGTCGACCGGCTCGCGGCGATCCTGCCGTGGGGCGCGGCCGATGGCGTCGACAAGGTGTCGCCGGTCGATGCGAGCGCGAGCTATCTCGCGCATGTGCGCGACGCGTGGAACGCGCGTTTTCCCGATGAGCCGCTCGCGCAGCAGGACGTGATCCTGACGGTGCCCGCGTCGTTCGACGACGGCGCGCGTGCGTTGACCGTCGAGGCCGCGCGGCGCGCGAAGCTGCCGGCGCTGCGCTTGCTCGAAGAACCGCAGGCCGCGTTCTACGACTGGCTGTACGGCCAGCGCGACACGTTGCGCGAGACGTTCGCCGCGCCGCGGCGCGTGCTGATCTGCGACGTCGGCGGCGGCACGACCGACCTCACGCTCGTCGACGTCGCGCCGGGCGACGACGGCCAACCCACCTTCACGCGCGTCGGCGTCGGCAATCATCTGATGCTTGGCGGCGACAACATGGACCTCGCGCTCGCGCGCCTGGTCGAGTCGCGGCTGACCGAGCCCGGTACGCGGCTGTCGGCCGCGAGCCTGTCGCAACTCGTCGAGCGCTGCCGCGCGGCGAAGGAGCGGCTGCTCGGTGACGACGCGCCGGCGTCCGTCACCGTCACGCTGCTCGGCGCGGGCAGCAAGCTCGTCGGCGGTGCGCGTTCGGCGGAGCTGACGCGGCAGGAAGTCGAGCAGATCGTCGTCGACGGGTTCTTTCCGCAGGTCGAGGCCGGCGAATTGCCGCGCCGTGCGCGCGCGGCGATCGTCGAATTCGGCTTGCCGTATGCGAGCGACGCGGCCGTCACGCGCCACGTCGCCGCGTTCCTGAACCGTCATGCGGAAGGCCCGCTGCCGGACACGCTGCTGCTCAACGGCGGCGTGTTCCGCGCGGGCGCGCTTGCCGGCCGTCTCGCGCAGACGCTCGGTGCGTGGCGCGGCGCACCGCTCGACGTGCTGCACAACGCGCATCCCGATGTGGCCGTCGCGCGCGGCGCGGTGGCCTACGGGCTTGCGCGCGCCGGGCATGCGCCGCGCATCGGCGGCGGCTCCGCGCGCAGCTATTTCCTCGTGCTCGACGACGGCGAAGGCGACGCAGCCGCCCGCGGCGTCTGCCTGCTGCCGCGCGGCGCGGAAGAGGGCCGCGAGATCCGCCTCGACGATCGCACGTTCGCGCTGCAGCTCGGGCAGCCGGTGCGTTTCCACCTCGTGTCGACGGTGGCCGACACGAAGTATCAACCCGGCGATCTCGTCGATCTCGACGGCGGCGATTTCGTGCGGCTGCCGCCGATCGCGACGGTCGTCGATGCGAAGGCGGGCGGCGACGCGCGCGAAACGCCGGTGAAGCTCACCGCGTCGCTGACCGAGGTCGGCACGCTCGAAATGCATTGCATCGCGACGGGCGACGCGGCGCGCCGCTGGCGGCTCGAATTCCAGTTGCGCGGCGATGCGCCGGTGCAAGGCGACGATGCGGCGCTCGCGCGGCATCCGCGGCTCGACCAGGCGCTCGAGCTGATCGAGCGTTCGTTCGGCAGCAAGGCCGCGGGCGTCACGCCGAAGGACACGCGTCGGTTGCGCGCGCAACTCGAACAGGTGCTCGGCGCGCGCGAAGACTGGGATGTCACGCTCGCGCGCGAACTGTTCGACGCATTGCTCGCGCGGGTGCGGCGGCGGCGGCGCTCGGCCGATCACGAGCGCGCGTGGCTGAATCTCGCCGGGTATTGCCTGCGTCCGGGTTTCGGCCATCCGCTCGACGCATGGCGCATCGAGCAGCTGTGGCCGCTGTTCGACGACGGCATTCAGTATGTGACCGATGCACAGGTGTGGTCCGAGTGGTGGACGCTGTGGCGGCGCGTGGCCGGCGGCCTCGACGACGATGCGCAGACGCAGGTGCGCGACGCGATCGCGTTCCTCGAGCCGTCCGACGACAAGCGGCGCAAGTTGCCGTTCGATCCGGCTAAGGTCGGGCCGGCCGACATGACGCGATTGTCCGCGTCGCTCGAACGGCTGCCCGTCGCGCGCAAGGTCGAGCTGGCCGAGCGCCTGATCGCGCAATTGCAGAAGCCGGCCGATCGCGCGTTGTGCGCGTGGGCGCTCGGGCGGATCGGTGCAAGGCGGCCGTTCTATGGCAGCGCGCATAGCGTCGTGCCGGCGGAAATCGTCAACGGCTGGCTCGATGCGCTGTTCGCGCTCGACTGGAAGCAGGTCGAACCGGCTGCGTTCGCGGCCGCACAGATCGCGCGGATGACGGGCGACCGCTCGCGCGATTTGCCGGACGACACGCGCGAGGCCGTCATCAAGCGCCTGTCGGCCGCCAACGTGTCGGCGGCGTGGATCGACATGGTCCGTGAAGCGATCGCGTTCGACGAAGCCGATACGGTGCGCGTGTTCGGCGAAACGCTGCCGGCCGGATTGAAGCTGCTGGGTGATTGAGAGCAGTACGGGGTGCTTCGATCTCGTTCGCAGGTCGAAGCGTCCGTTCCCGGTCGACGTCGCGCCACCCATGGCACGACGTTGAAGCCGGCTTCATTCAGGCATGCGACACTCCTTCGCGACGCTTTTCCGCTGATCCGGTTTCTGCGCCATCGCGCGCGGTTACCGAACGGGAATCGCCAACACCGAGACGAGCATTTTGTTGTCGACGCACAAGGCGTGACGCGGCACGGCCGCGCCACGTTCCTGCGTGCGGTCAGGCGCCCGCCGCCGATTCCGGGAACACCGGCTCGCCAAGCGTCAGCATCAGCCGGTTCGCCCACGCGAAGATCGCGATCGCGTGCGACAGGTCGAGAATCTCCTCATGCGTGAGCCCTTCGGCTTCGAGCGCGGCGATATCGCTGTCGTCGATCGCGTCGGGCCGTTCGGTCAATGCAATCGCATAGCGGACGATCGCGCGTTCGCGCGCCGTCGTGCCGGCCGTCGCCGGATCGTCGAACACCTGCTCGATCGCATCGGTGCGTTTCGCGAGCTGCGTGAAGCGCTGCGCATGCACCGACGCGCAGTACACGCAGCCGTTCACGCGCGACACCGCCGTGCTCGCCAGTTCGCGCTCGGCGCGCGACAGCCCGCCGGGGCCGTACATGATCGCGTTGAACACGCCCGAGCGCTGCAGCAGGATCTCGGGCAGATGGACGAGCAGCAGGTAATAGTCGGATGTTTTCGCTTGCGGGTGGCTCGCTTCGAGCACCGCGAGCTGATCGGGTCTCGCCGCGTCGAGCGATACCGTGTCGAGCCATGCGCGCCAGCCGAGCGTGTCGAACGTGAAGCCGTGGGCCGTAGTCGTCATGCGGCCTCCTTGGCGGCGCGCGCTTGAAGTGCCCGCGCGGCGGCGGCCACGCGCAACTGATACGCGACGAACGCGATGAGCTGCGACAACGCGACGATCGCGGATGTCGTGAGTCCGGCCGATTTCAACGCGGCGAGATCGGCCGCGCGTGCGTCGACCGGCGCGTGCGTCAGGCGCTTCGCGTGCAACAGGATCGCGCCGAGGCGGCGAGGCAGCGCGTCGAACGCATCGGCATCGGCTCGTTCGATATCGTCGAGCGTGCCGCCTGCGTCGAGCAGTCGCGTGCGATAGATGTCGGTCAGCGCGTGTGCGTTCGACTGTCGCGCGACATAGCGTGCCGCATGCAGCCGCTCGACCGGCGAAAGATCGGGCAGGGGGGGATCGAACAGCGCGGCTTCGCTCAGTTGCGTATGCAACAGCACCTTGCCGCGTGCGCGGCGCAGCGCGGCGACGGCGTCGCCTTCGCGCAGGCCGGCTGCCGCATCGATCGTATCCGGCGCGGCGGCCGGCGTGAGAGAGTCAGTCATCGTTTCGGTTTTCCTTCGTCGTCAAAGTGACCGATGGCGTCGGCGTCGCGCCATTCGTCGCCTTGCAGTTCGGCATTCGCGTACGCGACGAGCGCGTCGTAGTGGCGGTCGCGATCGGCATCGAACAGCCGGCTCGCAATGCCGCGCGCGAGCCGCTGCGCGCCTGCGCTGATGGCCGGAATGTCGCCGGACAGCTTGCCGTGGCTCAGGCTCGCCGCATGATTGAAGCAATGGATGCGCGTGACGGCCGGGCACGCACCGCGCTCGCGCTCCTGGAACGCGAACGCTGGGCCGAGATCGGGCGACTCGGCGAGCTCGTCGAGCCATCGCGCCGGTTCCGGCCGATAGCGATCCTTCCAGCGCCGCACGTGCGCGCCGAACGACGCGAATTCGTCGCGCGTCGTCCAGTCCGAATGAAAGCCCGTCGCGAAGATCAGGAAGTCGACCGTGTAGCGGCCGCGCGGCGTCGTCACGTCGAGGCCGTCCGCGTGGTCGGCGAGCGTCTCGATCGGGCTGCCCGCATGGAAATGCGCATGATCGTGACGCGACACGCGCAGCACGCTGTCGCGCGGCGGCGGCGTCTGCGACGTCAGCGCGTAGTGCATGAAGCGCCATTTCGTCGCGTCGTCGAGATCGGCGTAGCCGTGCACGAGGCCCGGGCTGCCGATGCCGGTCAGCTTGTTGATGCGTGGAATGTCCGCGCGGCGGAAGAACAGGTCGACGCGTGCGGCGCCCGCTTCGAGCGCGGTGCCCGCGTTGTCGAACGCGGACGCGCCCGCGCCGACCACGCCGACGCGCTTGCCCGCGAGCGCGGCGAAATCGATCGGCTCCGACGAGTGGGCCCAGCGCGTGCGCGGCGCGCGTTGCGCGACGGGCGGCACGTACGGGCCGCCGAGGCCGTCGCGGCCGGTCGCGAGCACGACGTGCCGCGCGAGCAGCGTCTGCGCTTCGCCGTTGCCGCGCACGTCGAGCGCGAGCAGCCCGTCCTCGCGCGGGCGCAGCGCGACGAGCGTCGTGTCGTTGCGCACCTGCAGGTCGAGCACGCGCCGATACCAGCGCAGATAGTCCATCCATTGCGCGCGCGGGATCTTGTACAGCGCATCCCACGCGTCGCGGCCGTATTGCGCTTCGAACCACGCGCGGAACGTCAGCGCGGGCAGGCCGAGCGCGGGGCCCGCAAGCTGCTTCGGCGAACGCAGCGTTTCCATCCGCGCGAACGTGACCCACGGGCCTTCGTAGCCGGCCGGCGCGCGATCGATCACGCACTGGTTGTCGATGCCGAGCAGGCGCAGTTCGGCGGATGCCGCGAGCCCGGCCATCCCCCCGCCGACGATCGCGACGTCGAGCACGCGCGCGCCGTCCACGTCACGTGGCGGCACCCACGACGGCGCGGGCAGGTCGAGCCAGCGCAGGTCCTGCGCGAGCCGTGCTTCGAGTGCGTCGAGCGGCGTCGTCATGCGGCCTCCGAGCGCGCGCGGCGGGTTCGTGTCGGGCGAGGCGGGCGCGCCGTGCGTTCGGTGCGCAGCCGGTCGCCGCGCAGCAGCGCATCGTGCGCGGCGGCGTCGTGAAAAATCACATCGTCGAGCAGCGTGCGCGTCGTGCGGCGCAGCGCGTCGAGCAGCGCATCGACGGCCGCCGTGCGCGCCTTGCCGGCCGGCGTCGCGACGCCGAACGCGAACGGGATGTCGACGTCGAGCGGGCGTGCGACGACCCCGTCCACCGGCAGCGCGACGCCGGTTGCCGGATCGACGATGCCGATCCCGAGGCCCGCGCGCGCGGCCATCACCGCATTCAGCGACGCATTGGTTTCGATGAACACGCGCGCCTCGACACGCGCGGCCGCGAACGCCGCGTCGATCCGCTGGCGCAGCCGATGCCGGTTCGCGACCGTCACGATGCGGCGCCGCGCGAGGTCGCGCAACGCAATGCAAGGTTTCGCCGCGAGCGGATCGCCGGCCGGCAGCACGGCGACGCACGGCGTCTGCGCGATCCAGTGCACGTCGAGCCCGGCATGCGCCATCGGCAGCGTGACGACGCCGACATCGGCCGTGCCGGCCAGCACCTCGTGCACCACATGCTCGGCCGATTCGCTGCGCAACTGGTAGTGCGGCGCATGCGTATCGTCGGGCAGCGCGGCGAGCGCGGTCGGCACGAGCGTGGCCGCGAGCGACGGCGTGGCCGCGATGCGCACGGGTTCGGCGGTGTCGTCGCCGAGCGCGCGGGCCCGCGCCTCGATCGCGCGCAGGCCGACCAGCGAGCGTTCGACTTCCTCGTACAGCAGGAACGCGCGCCGCGTCGGCGTGACGCGCGGGCCGTGCCGGTCGAACAGCGCGTAGCCGAGATCGGCTTCGAGTTCCTGGATCTGCCGCGTGACGGCCGGCTGCGAGCGGCCGAGCAGTTCGCCCGCGCCGGTGACGCTGCCGGCCGACATGACCGCGGAAAAGGCTTCGAGTTGATGCAACTCCATGACGCGTTCCGATGATGCGATTTGCGCATTGTAGGAGTGCAAGCATGCGCGATTCATATAATGATTTTTGCTATCGACAGCGGGAAAACTGCGAAGCGCGCGATCGTCGCGGCGGCCGGCCATGCGCGCATGCGCGCCGGTTGCGCGGGGTGACAAAAACGAAAGGCCAATCGAATCAACGCGATGCGACGCATGCCGGCATGTCGATCGAGGCAGCGGGTAGCCTGGATCGATCATGAGCGTCATCCGCTTCGCGCCGCGTGCGATATCGATATGCGCAAAACTTCGTTGGATCGTCCTGAACCCGATGGTTACATGCCCTCACTCTTTTCGATTGACTGAAGCAGGGGGACGCATGAACGTTTCGGGGAACGACGCGCGCGGCGCATGGTGGCGCGTGCTGGGCACGGTGGCGGCGCTCGCCGCCGCATGGGGCTTGTCGACAGGCGGTGCGCTCGCGGCCGGCGTGTCGGGCGAGCCGGTGGTGATCGGCGCGAGCGGGCCGCTCACGGGCCAGGACGCGCAATACGGCGAGCAGTGGAAGCGCGGCTTCGATCTCGCGCTCGACGAGATCAACGGCAGCGGCGGCATTCACGGCCGGCCGCTCGCGATCGACTTCCAGGACAGTCGCAGCGACCCGCGCCAGGCGGTGGCGATCGCGCAGAAGTTCGTCGCCGATCCGCGCATCGCGATCGAACTCGGCGACTTCTCGAGCGCGACGTCGATGGCCGCGTCGCCGATCTACCAGCGCGGGCAACTGATCCAGTTCGGCTTCACGAATTCGCATCCGGATTTCACGAAGGGCGGCGACTATCTGTGGAGCACCGCGCTGAGCCAGGCGGAGGAACAGCCGCTGCTCGCGCGCTATGCGGTGAGGGAACTCGGCTTCAAGCGGATCGCGGTGCTGTACCTGAACACGGACTGGGGCCGCACCAGCAAGGACATCTTCGCGAAGGCGGTGACGGGGTTCGGCGCGCAGGTCGTCGCGGCCGAAGGCTACCAACCGGCGGAGAAGGATTTCCGCTCGACGCTCGTGCGCATCGGCGAATCGAAGCCGGATTCGATCGTGCTGATCTCGTACTACGCGGACGGCGCGCAGATCGTGCGCCAGGCGCGCACGTCGGGCGTCGCGCTGCCGATCGCGGCGGTGGGCTCCGTGTATTCGCCGAAGTTCCTCGAACTGGGCGGTACGGCCGTCGAAGGCGTCTATACGGAATCGAACTTCTTCCCGGCCGAACCGCGCCCCGAGGTGCAGGCGTTCGTGCAGCGCTATCGCGCGAAATTCCACGCCGATCCCGATTCGTTCGTCGCGCGCGCGTACGACGCGCTGATCCTGTCGGCGGAAGTGCTGCGCCGCTACGGCACGACGCGCCAGGCCGCGCACGACGGCTTCGCGAAGATCAGCGACGTGCCGAGCGTGATCTTCGGCAAGGTGCGCTTCGATCCGCAGACGCGCCGCGTCGCCGGCGCGCGCACCGTGTATCTGGTCGTGAAGCAGGGGCAGTGGGCGCTGTGGGACGGCGCGAAGCCGCAGCTCGCGGCGCGCTGAACCCGAACCGCACGCACATGACGGACGCATCCTGATGGCTTCCTGGCTCGACTACACGCTCAACGGCCTCATCGTCGGCAACATCTACGCGCTGCTCGCGGTCGGGCTCGCGCTGATCTTCGGCGTGTCGCACCTGATCAACTTCGCGCACGGCTCGGTGTACATGGTCGGCGCGTTCATCGGCTGGCTGTGCCTGACGCGCCTCGGGCTGCCGCTGCCGGTTGCGCTCGCGGCGGTCGTGGTCGGGTGCGGCGCGCTCGGCATCGCGATCGACCGGATCGGGTTGCGGCCGCTGCGCCACGCCGCGCGCATCGCGCCGCTGCTCGCGACGATCGGCATCAGCTTCATCCTCGATCAGCTCGCGCAGCTCGCGTTCGGCGCGGACCCGCGCGCGGTGCCGACGCCGCTGCCCGACTGGCACGTGCGGATCGCCGGCGCGACGCTCGGCTCGCTCGACCTGCTGATCGCGGGTATCGGCATCGCGGCGGCCGCGCTGCTGTACGGCTTCCTGCGCTTCACGCGGCTCGGCTGGGCCGTGCGCGCGACCGCGCAGGATCGCGACGCCGCGTTGCAGATGGGCGTCGACGTCGATCGCGTGAACCAGACCGTGTTCGCGATCGCGTGCGCGCTCGGTGGCGTGAGCGGGCTGCTGGTCGGCATGTACTACAACAGCATCGATCCGGCGATGGGCTTCCAGGCGACGCTGAAGGGCGTCGTCGCGCTGCTGATCGGCGGGCTCGGCAACGTGCCGGGTGCGATCGCGGGCAGCCTGCTGCTCGGTCTCGTCGAAAGCTACGGCGTCGCGCTGTTCGGCACCAGCTATCGCGACCTGTTCGCGTTCGGACTGCTGATCGTCTTCCTCGTGTGGCGGCCGAACGGCTTGTTCAGTGCGAACCGTGCGCTGCCGCCGGAGCCGATGACGGGCACCTTCCTCGCTGCCGCGAAAGCCGTGCGCGTGCCGCGCCCGGTGCTCGTCGCGCTGATCGCGGCGGCGGCCGTGCTGCCGTGGCTCGGGGCATCGCCTTACGTGCTGCAGACGCTGACCAACGCGTGGCTGTACGGGCTGCTCGCGCTGAGTCTCACGCTCGTCGCGGGTACGGTCGGGCAGATCTCGCTCGGCCACGCCGCGCTGCTCGTGATCGGCGCGTATGCGTCGGCGCTGCTGTCGTCGGATCTCGGCTGGTCGCCGGCCGTGACGATTCCGTGCGCGGGCGCGATCACCGCCGTGTTCGGCACGCTGCTCGTCTATCCGGCGTTCCGCTTGCGTGGGCACTACGTGTCGATCGCGACGCTCGGGATCGGCGAAGTGGTGAGCCTCGTGATCCTGAACTGGGACAGCCTGACGCGCGGCCCGCTCGGCATCACCGGCATCGCGCCGCTGCCGTGGGCGACGACCGCGCGCGCCGCGTACTGGTTCACGTTCGCGGTGCTCGTCGTGTTCGCGCTCGTACAGGTGCGGCTGCTGCGTTCGCATCTGGGCCGCACGCTACGCGCGGTGCGCGAGGACGACGTCGCCGCGCGTGCGCACGGCATCGCGCCGAACCGCTACAAGGCGATCGCGTTCGCGGTCGGCGGCGTCGCGGCGGGCGTGAGCGGCGGGATCGCCGCGCATCTGTACAGCTACATCAATCACCAGACCTTCGATTCGCAGGTGTCGATCCTCGCGCTGACGATGGTGATCCTGGGCGGGCTCGGCAACGTGCTCGGCGGCATCGTCGGCGCGATCGCGCTGATCGGGCTGCCCGAGCTGTTCCGCTGGGCGGCTGACTACCGGATGCTGATCTACGGCCTCGTGCTGCTGCTGCTCGTCCGGTTCCGGCCGCAGGGCCTGCTCGGCACGGTGTGAGGAGGAATGCGATGACGACCACCCGATCCCTGCTCGACGTGCAGGGCCTGACGCGCCGCTTCGACGGCGTGACCGCGCTCGACGGCGCGAGCCTGACGCTCGCCGACGGCGAACTGCTGAGCGTGATCGGCCCGAACGGCGCGGGCAAGTCGACGCTGTTCAACCTGATCACGGGCGCCGACCGGCCCGATGCCGGCCGCGTGACGTTCGACGGCCGCGACATCACCGGCACCGCGCCCGAACGGCTCGCGGCGCTCGGCATCGCGCGCACGTTCCAGCACGGCCGCGTGTTCGGCAACCTGAGCGTGCTCGACAACGTGCTGATTGGCGCGCATGCGCGGCTGCGCGCGGCGCGGCCCGGCTGGCCGGCGCTCGGCGCGGCCGCCGAGGTGTGGCGCGCGCTCGTGCGGCCCGCGTCGGTACGCCGCGAAGAGACCGCGTTGCGCGAAGAAGCGCGCGCGATCGTCGCCGGCTTCGGCGAACGGCTCACGCCGCGCATCGATCATCCGGCGCACAGCCTGTCGTATGCGAACCGGCGGCGTGTGGAGATCGGCCGCGCGCTTGCGCTGCATCCGCGCCTGCTGCTGCTCGACGAGCCGACGGCCGGGATGAACGAGACGGAGACGGCCGAGATGCTGCAACTGATCCAGTCGCTGAAGGCGCGCGGGCTGACGATCCTGCTGATCGAGCACAAGCTCGAGCTCGTGATGCGCGTGTCCGACCGCGTGATGGTGCTCGACAACGGCGTGAAGATCGCCGAAGGTGCGCCGCGCGACGTGCGGCACGATCCGCGCGTGATCGAGGCTTATCTCGGCCGCCGCCATGCGGGCGGCACGCCGGCCGAGCGCGCCGCGCAGGCGGCCGCATGAGCTTGCAATCTTCCGGACCCGATACGACCATGACCGACGCGCTGCTGAAACTCGAACACCTCGACACGTTCTACGGGCCCGTGCAGGTGCATTTCGACGTGAATTTCGAAGTCGGCCGCGGGCAGATCGTCAGCCTGCTCGGCGGCAACGCGAGCGGCAAGTCGACGACGATGAAGCTGATTCTCGGGCTGATGCGTCCGCGTCGCGGCGTCGTGCGTTTCGACGGCGACGATGTGACCGCGCTCGCGACGCCGCAGCGCGTGCGGCGCGGGATCGCGGCCGTGCCGGAAGCGCGGCGGCTGTTCGGCGACATGAGCGTGCGCGAGAACCTGCTGATGGGCGCTTACACGCGCGGCGATCGTGCGGCGGTGGCCGACGACTACGCGCGTGTGCTCGATTTGTTTCCGCGGGTGCGCGAACGGCTCGCTCAGCGCGCGGGCACGCTGTCGGGCGGCGAGCAGCAGATGCTCGCGATGGCGCGTGCGCTGATGGCGCGGCCGAAACTGATCTGCATGGACGAGCCGACGATGGGGTTGTCGCCGCTGTACGTCGACAAGGTGCTGGAGCTGATCGACGCGATCAACAAGCAAGGCGTGACGGTGTTCATGGTTGAGCAGAACGCGAGCCTCGCGCTGGAGATCGCGCATTACGGGTATGTGCTGCAGACGGGGCGCGTCGTGCTCGAAGGGCCCGCAAAAACGCTGCTCGACGATGAGCGCGTGCGCGATGCGTATCTCGGTGGGGAGGCGGTGGCGGCGTAGGCGGCGCAAGCAGGCGCTGCCAGGCGCCGCGAAATGTGGAGTAGATTGGCGTTCTGTCGCGATCGATACCACGGAGAGCACCGCGCCATGTTGACCTATTCCATCCAGAAAGTCGGTTACGACTTCAATCAGCTCGATCAGCAGGGCGCGACCGACTATGCGTCGTTCGTTCATGCGTTCGATGCGTTCCCTTGGGCTGCTCAGCACGTCGAATGGAACGAGACGCAGGACGGCCCGCTGCCGGCGCTCGTGCTGCAGCATGCCGACGATCAGCGCGAGCTGTGGGTGACCGCGTTGACGGATGCGCATTCGGACGGCTTCCAGTTGAATGCGGTGTCCATGCGGATGAAGAAGGGGCTCTTCGGCATCGGCAAGGGCAAGCTGGAGCAGCACGTCGACACGATCGACGTGAGAAAGCGCGTCGATGTCGATGCGTTGTGCCGGTTGTTCTGCGAGCGCCAGTATGACGAGCTGGATCAATTGGTTGCGCGACACGCGCAGCGCAACGCCGACGACGATCGCGACAGCGACGACTGAACGCGTGTCGCGCGGCGGCGTTCGATCGAACGTGCGTGTGCCGGATCTGCGGTTGCCTAAGCGACGCTTGCGGCGTGCGTCGCCGCCGCGCGCGGAAACGTCAGCACCACCGCGAACCCGCCCGCATCGGGAAACGCAAACCCCACGCGCCCGCCGTGCGCCTTCATCACTTCCTGCACGATCGCGAGCCCGAGGCCGGACCCGGTACGCCGCTCGCTGCCGTCCGGCGCGATTCGCACGAAGGGCTGCAACGCCGCGTCCCAGTGCTCGCGCGGTATCCCGCGCCCGTTGTCGGTGACGGTCAGCGTCACCGTGCCCTCTGCATTGCCGGTGGTCGCGACCGACACGACGATGTCGTCCGCGTGGCCGTGCAGCAGCGCGTTGTGCAGCACGTTCGACAGCGCTTCCTGAAGACTGATCGCATCGCCGTCGATCCATGCGTGCGGCGCGTCGCTCGCGAACGCAACGGCCACGTCGCGTTCGCCGGCGAGCGGAATCGTGCGGCCCAGGACCTCTTTCGCGAGCGTGACGAGTTCGACCGGTTGCAGTGGCACGGCCTCGGTGCGATGAATCACCATCGCATGATTGAGCAACTGGCCGGTGAGCCGGCCGACGTCCGAAGAAGTCGCACGCAACGCATCGAGCCGCGCCGCATGACGCGCGGGATCCGATTCGCCGTCGAGCAGCTCGATCTGCGCATCGAGCCGCGCGAGCGGCGTGCGCATCTGGTGCGCGGCGTCGGCGATGAAGCGCTGCATCGCGTTGATCCGCTCGGCGAGGCGGTGCATCAAGCCGTTGATCGACCCGATGATCGCGTCGATCTCGCTCGGCGTATCGACGGCCACCGGCCGCAGGTCGGCCGGGTCGCGCGCGGCGATGATCGTGCCGATCTGCGCGAGCGGGCGCAGGCCACGCCGGATCGCGAGGCCGCTCGCGCCGATCGCGAGTACGCTCATCAGCAGGATCAGCGTCCATACCTTGATGCTCATGTCGTTCGTCAGCTGCTGGCGCGCGTTGGTTGTCTGCGCAACCGTCACGAGCGCCCAGCCCGGCGTGCTTTCCTCGGGCATGAAGCGCGCGATCGTCGCGGTGCGCACCCGATGCCCCTGGTAGACGGCGTTCGCGAACGCGGGGCCCTGCTTCGCGGCGGCGAGCGTCGCGGGGCTCGCGAGATCGTGGTACCCAGCCACGACCACGCCGCGCGAATCGACCACCTTGTAGTAGACGAGGTCGTAGCGCGACAGCGTCGACAGCGCGGCCACCGGCGGATTCAGCGCGAGCACGCCGCCTTGCACGTAGAGGTTTTCGGCGACCTGGATCGATGCGCCGGCGAGCAATTGGTCGTACGCGCGTTCGGCCGCGACGCCCGCGTAGTAGCGCGCGATCGCCGCGAGCGCGAGCGCGCCGGTCGCGACGACGAGCGCGATGAACAGCAGCGTGCGCCCGAACAGCGTCTTCGGGAACCAGTCAATGCGCGGCAATCTGATACCCCATCCCGCGTGCGGTGCGGATCTCGACCGAGCTGCCCTGCAGCTTCTTGCGCACGCGCGTCACGTACTGCTCGACCGCGTTCGCGGTCGGCTCGTTGCCGAAGCTGAACAACTGGTTCAGCAGTTCTTCCTTCGAGAAGATGCGTTGCGGGCGACTCGCGAGGATTTCGAGCAGCGCGAATTCCTGGCGCGACAGCGACAGCGGCTGGCCGTCGAGTTCCGCGAGACGGCTGCTGCGGTCGATCACGAGGCCGCCGAGCGTCAGCACGTCGTTCGCATGGCCGCTGTTGCGGCGCAGGAGCGCCTGCACGCGTGCGTCGAGTTCGCGGTAGTCGAACGGCTTCACGAGGTAGTCGTCGGCGCCGAGGCCGAGGCCGCTCACGCGGTCGTCGATCGCCGAGCGCGCGGTGACGAGCAGCACGGGCGTCGTGCTGCCCGTCGCGCGCAGGTTGCGCAGTACCGTGAAGCCGTCCATGCCGGGCAGGTTCGCATCGAGCACGACGAGATCGAAGCGCTCGACGCGCAGCAGCCCGTTCGCGGTCGCGCCGTCGGTTTCGAGATCGACGGCGTGGCCGAGCCGGGCCAGACGGCTGCGGATCGCCGCGCCGATTTCGGCATCGTCCTCCACGACGAGAATGCGCATGGTGCCGTTTGAAGGTAGGTGGGTTAGGGGTTTTCCCGGGGCCGGGATGTCAGCATTTTCTCAGACTCGGCCGATAACCTGTGTCGAGCCGGAAGCAGGATGCAAGGACGGCATTAATACCAGAAATATTCATGGAGACGGCAACATGCAGCATGTCACGGGCACGACGAACGCGCGCCGCGGCGCCACGCCGGCCTGCGCGTGGCCGCAGGCCGTCCGCTGCACGGCGGCGCGCGCATGACGACGTCGCCGCGCCGCCGCGCGTTGATCGCAGCCGGCCTCGGCGTGCTGGGCGTGCTCGGGGCGCCGGCGCGGGTGCGCGCGAAGCCGCGCACCGTGCGGATCTCGAAAGGCTATGGCGTGCTGTACCTGCCGCTGCTCGTGATGGAGAAGCAGCGGCTGTTCGAGCGGCATGCGGCGCGCCGCGGCGTGCGCGACGTCGCGGTCGAATGGGTGCTGCTCGACGGCGGCAATTCCGTCAACGACGCGATGATGGCCGGCACGCTCGATTTCGCGGCCGCCGGCGCGCCGGGTTTCATCGAGCTGTGGGCGCGGGCGCGCGGCATTCCGAACGTCGAGGTGATCGGCGTCAGCGGGCTGTCGACCACGTCGCTGTCGCTGAACGCGAACCGCGCGGGCCTCGTGTCGCTGCGCGACTTCACGCCGTCCGACCGGATCGCGGTGCCGGGCATCCGCACGTCGCTGTCGGCGGTCGTGCTGCAGATGGTCGCGAGCCGGCAACTCGGCCCGACGCATTTCGCGCAACTCGATTCGATCACCGTGAACCTGCCGCATCCGCAGGCGATGCAGGCGCTGATCCGCCGCGAGAACGGCGTGACCGCGCACTTCACGTCGCCGCCGTTCTCGACGCTCGAATTGCGGCAGCCGGGCATCCATCGCGTGGTGAATTCGGTCGACGTGCTCGGCCCGCTGACGCTCGACGTCGTGTTCGCGCCGAAGCGGCTCGTCGATGCGGAGCCGGCGCTCGCCGCCGCGTTTCTGGGCGCGCTCGACGAGGCGAATCGAATGATCGCGCAGGACCCGCGCGCGGCGGCCGCGCTCTATGCGTCGTCGTCGGGCGTCGGCGTGTCGCACGACGACGTGATGCGGATGCTCGCCGCGCCCGACACGCGCTTCTCGGTGTTGCCGAACCAGCTGATGGACTACGTCGAATTCCTGTACCTCGCCGGCACGATCAAGGCGAAGCCGCGCGCGTGGCACGAGATGTTCGCGCCGATGCTCGACGACTACCGGGCGGGTTGAGCCACGCGGGCCGCGATCCGAGTCCGTTTATCGAACCACGTGACGCCCGCGCGTTCATCAAGCGCGGCGCCGATTCAACCGACAAGCAACCGATATGCAACCGATTCACCCAAGGAGCCTGAAGTGAACGCTACCGACACTCTGGACCCCGCGTCCGCCGAAGAACAGCGCATCATGTCGAAGATGGCGCGGCGCCTGCTGCCCATCCTCGTCGTGATGTTCCTGATCGCGTTCATCGACCGGCAGAACGTCGGTTTCGCGAAACTGCAGATGGTGCACAGCCTCGGGATGACGGAAGCCGCGTTCGGGCTCGCGTCGTCGCTGTTCTTCATCGGCTACCTGCTGTTCGAGGTGCCGAGCACCCTTGCGCTGCATCGTTACGGCGCGCGCGTGTGGCTCGCGCGGATCATGCTGACGTGGGGGCTCATCACGGTGCTGATGGGCTTCACGACGTCGATGCCCGCGTTCTGCTCGCTGCGCTTCCTGCTCGGCATCGCCGAGGCCGGCTTCTATCCGGGCGTGATCTATTACCTGACGCTGTGGTTTCCGCAGAGCTACCGCGCGAAGGTGCTCGGCATCTTCACGCTCGGCAGCGCGCTCGCGAACATGCTCGGCTCGCTGGTCGGCGGCGTGCTGCTGAGCCTGAACGGCGTGTGGGGGCTCGCGGGCTGGCAGTGGGTGTTCGTCGCGACGGGCATTCCGGCCGTGGTCGTCGCGATCGTCGTGTTTCGCGTGCTGCCCGCGTCGTTCCGAGAAGCGCCGTTCCTCGACGCGCGCGAGAAGCAGATCGTCGCGGCCGCGCTGGAGCGCGAGAAGCCGGCGCAGGCCGAGCACGGTCAGCCGTGGAAGGCGCTGCTCGATCCGCGCGTGATGCTGTTCGCGGCGACCTACATGCTGATGTCGACGTCGCTGTACGGCGTCACGTACTGGCTGCCGACGCTCGTGAAATCGTTCGGCGTGTCGAGCACCACGAATGGCTTCTTGAGCATGCTGCCGTGGGCGCTCGCGGTGGTGCTGCTGGTGTGGCTGCCGGCGAAGCTGCGTCGCGCGAAGAGCATCCTCCGCACGATCGCGATCGTCGCGGCGCTCGGCGCGCTCGGCTTCCTGCTGAGCCTCGTGCTGCCGTCGACGCCGCTGCGCTTCATCGCGCTCGTGCTGGGCGGCGCGTGCATCCCGCTGCTGTATCCGTGCTTCTGGTCGATGCCGCCGCGTTACTTCACCGGCGCGCGGGCGGCCGCGAGCGTCGCCGCGATCAACTCGATCGGCAACCTCGGCGGCTTCTTCAGCCAGAACCTGATGCCGTTCGCGGGCAAGGTGACGGGCACCGCGTTCGGGCCGATGATCGTGCCGATCGTGTGCCTCGCGTTGCTCGGCGTCGGTGCGCTGGTCGCGTGGACGCGCTCGGAGCGGGGGATGGTCGCGGCGCGGGCGTGATGGCGTGCGGCGCTATCGCAGCGTCGGCCGGTTTTCGATGATCCTGAAACAGGACGACGCATGCCGGTTCGACGGCAAGTACTCGAGCGCATGCTGAAAGCGGCGCGCTCGACGAAGGCGGTCGACCAGGCCATCGTTGTCCGGCGTCTCCCGCCGCCCGTCTAGCCCCGCGAAACCCCGTGCCCGCCATGCGCGAGCGCCACGGGCGCCGGCACCCGCGGAATCTCGACCTCCACCGTCGTGCCTTCGCCGAGCGTCGTCGCGATCCGCAGCGTGCCGCCGACCAGATACGCACGCTCGCGCAACCCCACCAGCCCGAACGAAGCCGACTTGCGCGGCACCGCGGGATCGAAGCCCGCGCCGTCGTCGCGTATCGTCAGCGCGATCGCTTCGCTGCCGCACACGAGCTCGACGTCCGCGTGCGACGCGGCCGCGTGCCGGGCGACGTTCGCGAGCGCTTCCTGCGCGATGCGGAACACGGCCGTCGCATACGGTTCGTCGAGTTGCAGTTCGGGCGGCTCGACGTGCAGCGAACAGGCGATCCCGTGACGGTGCCGGAAATCCTCCACGAGCCATTGCATCGCCGCCGCGAAGCCGAGATCGTCCAGCATCAGCGGGCGCAGGTCCGACGCGATGCGGCGCGTCGCGGCCACCGCGCCGCGCGCGAGCGCATGCATCGCCGCGATCTTGCGTGCGAGCGACGCGTCGTCCTGCGGCACGCGGTCGATCAGCGATTCGAGATCGTTTTTCAGCGCCGCGAGCGACTGCGCGAGTTCATCGTGCAGTTCGCGCGCGATGCGGCGCTGCTCGGCTTCGCGCGCGCTGGCGCTGATCGCGGCGATCTCGCGCAGCTCCTCGCGCGACGCCTGCAACGCCCGCTCCGCGCGCACGCGCTCCTCGACTTCGCGTCGCAGGTCGCGGTTCGACGCGCTCAGCTGCGCGGTGCGCGCGGCGACGCGTTGTTCGAGCCGTTCGTTCGCGTCGTTCAGCTGCGCGCTTTTCTGCACGACGAGCAGATGCTGGAAGCGTGCGCCGGCCAGCGCGCGCACCGTCTGCGCGTGCAGCCGGCCGTTCTCGAACAGCATCGCGAACAGCACGACGCCCGACGCGACGAGGCCGTACGCGCGCCCGGCGTAGAAGCCGAGATCGAAGCGCCCGTGGTTCAGCATCGACGACAGCGCGATGTCGAACAGCCACGCGACGAGTACCGTCATCACCCAGAGGTCGAGCACCGAATGGCGGCGCCGCTGCCGCCACATCAGCATCAGCGCGACGAGATTCAACCCCCAGACGACCGTGATCGCTTTCGTCATCGTCGCGGTCATCCGGTTGCCGCTCATGATGCGCGGCAGCAGGTCGTGGCCGGCGGTCGCGAGCAGCGCGAGCGCGACCGTCGCGCCGATCGCGGCGGCGATGCAGAGGCCGACCGGAATCGCCGCGCGGTGCTGCGGGGCCGGGCCCGGGGCCGGATGCCCGCGCGACGTCGCGCGCAGCAGCGCGTACGCGGCGACCGACAGCGGAAAGCCGCCATGCCAGAACAGGTATAGCCATGCGGTGGTCTGTTCGCCGGCGCCGAGCAGGCCGGTCCGCGCGAACAGCCCGGGGAAGGTCAGCATGTGCGTGCCGGCCATGAACGCCGTGAACAGGTAGCCGCCCGCCAGCACGAGCAGCGGCTTCTCGCGCAGGATCGCGTACTGACCGAGCAGCAGGCCGGCCGTCACCATGTCGTTGATGACGATCGCCGACTGGTAAACGGGAATGAACGCCCAGCCCGGCGCGAGCGGCATCGCCGCGAACGGCGCGAGCGCGGCGAAGATCACGGCCGACACGAGTACCGTCGCGAGCGCGAGCCGCCTTTCGCGCCGGCCCGGCGGCAGCGACGACATGAACAGGCGCGACGTGTCCGGATCGTCGTTGTCCGACGGCGGCGACGGCGGTGCGGGCGGGAAGCGGAAGGCGGCCATCATGCGTCGTCGGCCCCGAGGTCGAGATCGTGGCGCACCGTGTAGCGGACCAGTGCGGCTTCGTGCGGCAGCCCCATCTTCTCGAGGATCCGCGTCTTGTACGTGCTGACCGTCTTCGCGCTTAGTGCGAGTTCGGACGCGATCCGCGTGACGGTCTGACCGGCGACGATGCGGCGCATCACGTCGAACTCGCGCGCGGACAGTCGCTCGTGCGGCAGCGCCTGAGCCGGTGCGCGCAGCGTGTGCGCGAGGCTTTCCGCCGCGGACGGGCTCACGTAGACGCCGCCCGCCGCCACCTTGCCGACGGCCTCGACGAGTTCGGCGGTCGCACTGTCCTTCGTCAGGTAGCCGGTGGCGCCGGCCTTGAACGCGCGCGCCGCGTACTGCGCTTCCGCGTGCATCGTCAACACCAGCGTGCGCAGCGACGGCGCCTGGCGCTTGACCAGCCGGATCAGCTCGATGCCGGTCGGCGCGGGCATCGACAGGTCGAGCAGCAGCACGTCGGCGGCCATGCGTTCGGCCAGCGCGAGCGTGCCCGAGCCGTCGCTCGCCTCGCCGACGATCTCGAAACCGCCGGCCATCTCCAGAATGTGACGCAGTCCGTCCCGCATGACTGCGTGATCGTCAGCCAGAATTACCCTGATCATCTTCCAGCGGTCCTCTTCGGGATGACGCCGCGCGTTGCCGTCGTGGCTGTCCGGTTGTCGCCGCGGCCGTTCTTCTGACCAATATATGCCCCCGAACCCGAAAACGGTACTCGTTCGAGAAATTTTCAACGAGAGTGATCGCGGAATGCGCACTGCGACGAAATAATTTATCGGCAAGCGTATCGTGCGCAGCGCACGCGAATCAGGGTATTCCCGGGTGATCGTTGTACCGGACGCGGGCCGGCGCGGCATCGACGGCTCGCCCCGCGAACCGCTCCGATTCGGGACTAAACTGGTGCCCGATGCCATCTGCGCGAACCGAGGAGTCCTGCAATGATCGAGCTGGCCGATATCCTGCCGTCCGCCCTGCCTGCCGCCGTTGCCTGGGCCGAAGCGGAGGCAGCGCGCGGGCTCGCGCAGGGCGCGCCGCTGACCCTCGGGCAGGCCGACGACGCGCGCACGGTGGGCGTCGCGCAGCCGGAGCGGATTCGCGTGATGACGGTCGAGCGCATGCCGTTTCCGGACACGCCGACGCTTGCCGCGATCGCCCGCGACACGGGGCTGCTGTCGCCCGGGACGATCGGCCTCACGCTCGGTCATGCGGTGTACGTGCTGCGCGGGCAGGACACGCGCCGGCTGCTGACCCACGAGTTCCGTCACGTGCATCAATACGAGGCCGCCGGCTCGATCGGCGCGTTTCTTGCGCGCTATCTGCACGAGATCGCGACGGTCGGCTACCACGACGCACCGCTCGAGGCCGACGCGCGGCAACACGAGTTCGATTGACCCCTGACCTCGACGCCGGCGCGAGCGTGCGCATGTCGCGATGAACGTATCCAATGCCCCTCCCGGCCCGCTGTTCGCGCATCGGGCCGCACCGTTCGGGAGTGTGCGATGAGCGACACGATCCATGCGTGGATCGGCGCGATCGGCGCGCATCCGCTTCTCGTGCTGGCGGTCGTGTTCGTGGCCGCGTGCGCCGAGGCGATCGCGCTGATCGGCACGGTCGTGCCGGCGGGCGCCGTGATGTTCGCGGCCGGCGCGCTGATCGGCGCGGGTGCGCTCGACGCATGGGCGACGATCGGCGTCGCGGCCGTCGGCGCGGTGATCGGCGACGGGATCAGCTACGAACTCGGCCGACGTTACCGCGGGATGATCCGCACTGCGTGGGCGCGCTTCGGCTCGGCGAACGCGTACGCACGCGGCGAGGAATTCGTGCTGCGTCACGGCATGAAGAGCATCGTGCTCGCGCGCTTTCTCGCGCCGGTGCGTGCGGTCGTACCGGTCGTCGTCGGTTGCGCGACGCTGCCGCGCCGGTTGTTCTATCCGGTCAACGTGATCTCGGCGCTCGTGTGGGCGCCCGTGCACGTCGCGCCCGGCATCCTGTTCGGCGCGTCGGCCGCGCTGGCCGCGGCGATCAGCGTGCGAGTCGCCGCGATCCTGCTGGTCGTGGCCGCGCTGGTCGCGCTCGTGTGGATCGGCGTGCGCGTCGCGCTGCGGCGCGGCTGGCCGTTGTTGTGTCGTGCGCTCGCCGAAGCCGTGCACGCATGCGTGCGCCGCTGGCCGCGGTTCGGCGCGCGGCTGCACGACGGGATCGCGTACCTGCGCGGGCTGCCGGGCGCGGTGCCCGTGCTCGCGCTGTTGTTCGTCGGCTGCGTGTGGCTGTTCGCGGGGATCGTGCAGGACGTCGTCGCGAACGATCCGCTGATGCACGCGGACATCGCGCTGTACGCGTTCCTGCAGCACCTGCGCACGCCGCCCGCCGACGCCGCGATGAGCGCGCTCGCCGTGCTGCACGGACACGACACGGGGCTGATCGTCGCGGCCGCGTTTCTCGTCTGGCTGATGATCCATCGCTGCTGGCTGACGGCCGCATGGTGGCTCGCGACGATCGGCGTCGCCGTCGTGCTCGTGCCGGTGTTCGGCGCGGGCGCGCCCGGCGCGACGCCTGCGAGCCTGCCGCCCGGCGCGCTGCACGTGCCGCTGCCGGACGGCGACGCCGCGTTCGCGATTCTCGCAAGCAGCGGCCTTGGCTGGGTGCTGGCGCGCGACCGGCCCGCGCGGTGGCGCATTCCGGTCGTGACGGCGGTCGTGCTGTGGATCGTGCTCGGCGGCTTCGCGCGGCTGTACGTCGGCGATACCTGGTTGTCGGGCTTGCTGGGCGGATGGAGCCTCGGGCTCACCTGGTTCGCATTGCTCGCCGGCGCCTATGCGTACTGGCGCGTGCGCGAGCACGTGCAGCCGCGCGGCGCGCTCGTCGCGGTCGTCGTCGTGCTCGCGACGGCCGGCGTATGGACGGTGCCCGCGCAGTGGCAGCTCGATCGCGCGGCGCGTCCGCATGTCGGCGACGTGGTCGCGATGACCGTCGACCAGTGGCTGCGCGGCGGGTGGCAGCGCGTGCCGGCGCGGCGCACCGAGATCGGCGGCGACCGCGAGGAATATCTGCCGCTGCAATGGAGCGCGACGTCGGACACGCTCGACCGCCATCTCGCGCAGGCCGGCTGGCAGCGCGCGACGCCGTGGTCGCCGGCCACCGCGCTGCGTTGGCTATTGCCGCAGGCGCCCGCCGATACGCTGCCCGTGCTGCCGCGTTATACGCACGGCGAGAGCACGCGACGCGTGTTCGTCCGCGTCGATCCCGCCCACCCGGAAAGCCGCTTCGTGCTGCGGCTGTGGCGTTATCCGTACGTGTTGCAGGATGCGCTCGGCATGCGGCCGCTGTGGTATGGCGCGTTGTATCGCGAAACGCTGCGCCGGCCGGCGCGGCTGATGACGATCGTGCACACGACGACGATCGACGATGCGGCGACGATCGCACACGCGTTGGCGGTCGAGCCGACGATCGCGCATCCGCCGGCGGGGATGACGGCCGCGCCGGATCAGATGCTGCTGGTGTGGATGGTTCAGCCGTGACGGGGCAGGTGTGACGCGCGCCCTTACGCGTGCGACGGCTGCGCGGGAACGACGGACAGGCGCAGGCCGACGGTCTTGAGTACCGCGAGCAGGGTTTTCAGCGTCGGGTTGCCGTTCGGAGACAGCGTGCGATACAGCGATTCGCGGCTGATGCCGGCTTCGGCCGCGACGGCGCCGAGCCCGCCGTACGCTTCCGCGACCGTGCGCAGCGCGAGCAGACCGGCCGCGCGGTTGTCGGGATCGTCGAGCGATTCCATCGCGACGCGCAGATAGGCGACCGCGAGCTCGCGGTCGGCGCCGAGTTCGGCGACTTCCGCATCGTGGTGCGATACCGCGCCTTTGAGCTTGTTCATGTTTGCCTCCGTTTCCAGTTCGACCAGTGTTCCTTGGCGCGCCTGATGTCGTCGGATCGACTCGCCTTGTCGCCGCCGGACAGCAGCAGCACCACGGCGCCGCCGTGCCGGCCGAAGTACACGCGATAGCCGGTGCCGACATGGACGCGCAGTTCGATCACGCCTTCGCCGACCGGCTCGCAATCGCCGAAGTTGCCGGTCTGCACGCGGCGCAGCCGCTCGCGGATTCGCGCCTGCGCGGGCTTGTCACGGACGGCGTTCAGCCATTCGGTGAACGGCTCGCGACCGTCGTCGCGTTGATAGCGAAGAAGTTCGAACTTGGAGAGCATTGTAACTTATAAGCTACAAAAAGGTAAATGGAGCGGGGCGGTTCACATCGCAATGGCTGGGCGGCCGATGAGCATGCGGCGTCTTCATCGTTCGGGATTCGAGGGCGTGGAGCGGGCTTCCCGGACGACGATCATTTTTTCATCCGGGATGGCGCGTGACGATTCGGCCAAATGGCCGCTACGGATGGTGCGACGGGACGCGCGTATCGCAGCGCAGCGCGGCGATAACGGCGACCGTCGATGAATCGCGGTACGATCGCTCGTTCGCCCGTCTGGCCTGCCGACATCACCTCACGAGAGACCCCGCATGATCACGATTCGCCCGATGACCGACGACGATTTCGCGCGCTTCTGGCCGACTTACCGCGCGATCGTCGCTGCTCAGGAAACCTATGCATTCGATCCCGAGCCGACCCAGGAAGCGGCGCGCGCACAGTGGCTCGACGCGCCGCTCTGCACGTGGATCGCCGAAGAGGACGGCGTGGTGCTCGGCTCGTATTTCCTGAAGGCGAACGCGGCCGGGCCCGGCAAGCACGTGAGCAACTGCGGCTACATGGTGAGCGAGGCCGCGCGCGGACGCGGCGTCGCGCGCCTGATGTGCGAACACTCGCAGCAGATGGCGCGCGAGCGCGGTTTCCTCGCGATGCAGTTCAATTCGGTGGTCGCGACGAACGCGGTCGCGGTCGCGCTGTGGCAGAAGCTGGGATTCGAGATCGTCGGCCGGGTGCCGCGCGCATACCGTCACGCGCGGCTCGGCTTCGTCGACTGCTTCGTGATGTTCAAGTGGCTCGGCGACGCGGCGGCCGCCGAAGCCTGAGCAACCCGCCGCCGCGTCAGACGGCGAACGCGCCGTCGAACACGATCCGTTCGTCGAGCGCGAGCGTGCCGCGCGCGAAGATCAGGTCGAGATGGTGGCTGCCGTTTTCGCCGCCGCCGAGCCCGAGATGCAGGCCCGGATGGCGTTCCTCGAACCCCGCGTTGCGGCCGTACAGGCCGCGAATGCCGAGGTTCGTGCCGATGCCGAATTCCTCGATCCGCCGATGATTCGCGTGCCGGTCGAGATAGGTCGCGAAATCGCGCCGGAAGCCCGCATCGTCGGTGTCGAAATCGACGATCGTGCTGTGCTCGACATGCAGCGTCGCGAGCTGCTCGGCCACCTTGTACTTGATCGCGAACGGCACGGTGCCGAGAAACGTGCCGCTGAACACGACGGTGCCGTTCAGGTCCGTCACGTGCGTCGCGATCTCGCCGGGCACGACGTCGAGGTTGCCCATGCCGTCCACGCTCGTCCATTTCTGGTCCGGCGCGAGCGAGCCCGTCAGCGTGTTGCCGGCTTCGTCGATGAAGCGGATCTGCGACGCGCGTGCTGCGGCCTCGATCAGCCGGCCGTTGCGCGCGGCGATGTCGTCGAGCGATTCGGCGAACGCCTCGTCGAGGTGCGGGCCGTAATCCTTGAATAAAACCGATTTGCCCCAGTGTTCGACGATCGCGGGGCGGATCGCGGCGAGAAATGGCGGCCCGCTCGGCGACGGCGTCGGCAGGCACGACGAGTCGTACAGCAGCACGAACAGGTCGGCGTCGTCGAGTGCGGCGGCGATATCGGCGGGTGCGGTGCTTTCGAGGCAGAGGGTGGTCGCGTCGAGCGAATCGGGCAGGGCGGAAAAGGCGCGCAACGCGGTGTCGCGGTTGCGGGTGTCATAGCCGACCAGCAGTTTCCCCGATTCGCCGCGTGCCAGCTTGTCGCGCAGCGCCGGGTGAAAACCGAGCGCGCGGTGCAGGTTCAGCATGCGTATCTCCGGAAGCGGCGGAAGGGCCGAGGCCCTTCCGCGAGAACGGGTGGCCCGCTCAGACCGGCCAGAGCGCGGTGCCGAACGGCACCACGGCGTCCTCGACCATCATGTCGACGGCCTCGGGGTGCGTGTCTTCCTGCATCCAGTCAAGCAATTCGATCTGCTGGGTTTCCTGCATGTCAATTCTCCTGTGGTGAACATGAGTGATTCAACATGAAAGCGCGGCAAAAACATGGCCGCTCCTCGTTCGGAATTTTTTGAATGCCGGGCGAGTGGCGTCGATATTAGTCTGATGAATTTACGAATGCAATGCGTCGCATTGTTTTTAGCTGAGGTGCGCTAAACACGGGCGTTTTCGATTCACATATTGGAAAAATGGATAAAACGAGCGACAGATCGCGCATCTTTTTTTAGTGAATTCAAATCCAGAACGCCGAATTGAATTCGGTAATTTTTAATTTGAGTTCAATTGAAATGATTGCTGCACTTTATGTCGTTAAAGAAAGCCGCATGCGAACGTCATCCGAGCAGCGCCTTTCCGATCGCCTTCGTCGGTTCCGAGCGCAGCACCAGCGAAGTCGTGACCGCGCCGAAGCGGGCAATCGCGTCGATCAGGGTTTCGAGCTGGCCCGGCGTCGGCACCAGCACCTTCAGCAGAAAGCAGTCCTCGCCGGTCATGCGGTGGACTTCGATGACATGCGGCATCTCGGCAAACGTGCGCAGCGCCGGTTTGATGTGCTCGTGAGTCGTTTTGAGCCGGATGATCGCCATCATGCCCAACCCGAGCGCGGCCGGATCGATCCGCGCGCCGTAGCCGGCGATGATCCCGCGTTCTTCCAGCCGCTTCACGCGCTCCGACGTGGCCGGCTGCGACAGCCCGATGCGCCTGCCGACTTCCGACAGCGGCGTCCGCGCGTTGTCCTGCAGCGCTTCGAGGATCGCAAGATCCAGGCGATCCAGTGCTTCTTCCGGCATGACGGTCCTCCGGTACCGTTGATTCATCGGCATTTTGTCCCAATAACCGATGACTTGCCATTCCATGCCGACTGATGCGTGGTCACACTCTGGGCTTTCGTCGATGGAGGGAGTGATGAATCGAGCGATCGTGATCGTGCCGGGTATCGGCAATTCGGGACCGGATCATTGGCAAAGCCACTGGGAGGCGGCGTTGCCCGGCGCCGCGCGCATCGCGCCGGCTTCATGGGACGCGCCCGACCTGGCCGACTGGACGGCGGCGCTGGACGAGGCCGTCGCGAACGCCGGGGTGCCTCCGATCGTGGTGTGTCATTCGCTGGGTTGTCTGTTGTTCGCGCATTGGCATGCCGTGTCGGCTCGGGCGGTGCGCGGCGCGTTTCTCGTGGCCGTGCCCGACCCGGCAGGGCCGCGCTTTCCCGTTGCCGCCGCCGCGTTCGCGAACCTGCCGAACAGTGGGTTCGGGCGCGTGCCTGTGCTGGCGATCGCGAGCGAGGACGATCCGTACGATCCGTCGGGGCGCGCGCTCGAATGGGCAACGGAACAGGGTGCGACGCCGCTTCTGCTCGGCGCGCGCGGCCATCTGAACGCGGCGTCCGGGCTGGCTGGATGGCCCGAAGGGCGCGCGCTGCTGGCGGCGTTTGCGGCCGGACTCGGGCGATAGCGCGCGCCCGCGCCGGCTGGTTTCCCGCGGTGTTCGGCCGTCGTGTCGGGGAGCGGGAACCGGGCGCGGCGGCCGTCGCGGTTGTGCCGCTGCCGCGCGTGCCGATTTCGTGGCGGCTCCAGTATGATCGACCGACGGCGGCGCAAGCCCCGGAATCGAACAACGAAGGAGACACCCCGATGCGTGCAGTGCCGCAACCGGAGCGTGACGGTCGCTCGCGGCCGGACGCCGGCGCCACCGATCCCGGCCGCATGGCCGCGTGGCGGCTCGCGATCTGCCTGTCGCTCGGCAGCGCGATCGCGCTCGGCCTCGCACGCTTTTCGTATGCGTTGCTGCTGCCGCCGATGAAGGCCGATCTCGGCTGGACGTTCGCGCAGGCCGGCGCGCTGAATACGGCGAACGCGGCCGGCTACCTGATCGGCGCGCTTGCCTTCCCGCTGCTGTCGCGGCGCCGGCGCGCGGGCACGCTGCTCGCGGCCGGCTGCGCGCTGACCGCCGTGCTGATGGCCGCGGGCGGGCTCACGCCGGACATGCACGCGTTGCTCGCGCAGCGGCTGGCGACGGGTGTCGGCAGCGCGTTGATCTTCATCAGCGGCGGCGTACTGGCCGCGCGGCTCGCCTCCGCGTCGCCGCGCGATGCGGGGCTGCTGCTCGGCCTTTACTACGGCGGCACCGGATGGGGCATCGTCGCGTCGTCGCTGCTCGTGCCGGCCACGCTCGTGTCACGCGTGCACGGCTGGCAGCCCGCGTGGTTCGCACTCGCGACGGCGTGCGTGCTGTTCTCGGCAGTCGCCGTGTCGGCCGCGCGCCGCATCGAGCATGCCCATGCGGCACCGGCCACGCGGGCCGACGGTGCGAAACCGGCGGCTGCCGCGAGCCCGGCCCGCTTCGCACTCGCGCTGGCCGGCTACGCGCTGTTCGGCGTCGGCTATATCGGCTACATGACGTTCATCGTCGCGTTGCTGCGCGGCGCGGGGATGAGCGGCTCGGTCGTCGCCGCGTTCTACGTGATGCTCGGCGTCGCGACCGTCGTGTCGGCGCGGCTGTGGTCGGGGCTGCTCGACCGGATGCGCGGCGGCCAGGCGCTCGCGGTGCTCAACGCGCTGCTCGGCGTCGCGACGCTGATGCCCGCGCTGTTCGTGCATCCGGCCGCCGCATTCGCATCGGGCTTGCTGTTCGGCGCGACGTTCCTGTCGGCGGTCGCGTCGACGACGGCCTTCGTGCGGCACAACCTGCCGCCCGACGGCTGGGCCAAGGGGATCAGCGCATTCACGACCGTCTTCGCATTCGGACAGATCGCGGGGCCGGTCGCGATCGGCTGGGTGTCGGACAGCGCGGGGCTCGCGCGCGGGCTCGTGTATTCGGCGCTCACGCTGTTCGCGGGCGCGGCATTCGCGGCCGGGCAGCGCGCGCTGCGCAGCACGTCCGCGTAGCCAAGCACCCGTCACCGCACGCATGCGGTGCGCGACACGCGATGAAACGCGCGGCTGAAGTAGATCAGGCTGTCGCCGTCGTCGCGCACGCGGATCGACGTCGCCTCGATGAACATCACCGAATGCGAGCCGACTTCCTTCATCTCGGCGATCGTGCCCTGCAGGCTCGCGAGCGCATCGCGCAGCACCGGCACGTCCCGTTCGCCGCGATCCCACACGGGGAGAGCGAAGCGCTGTTCCATCGGCAGGTCGGTGAGCCCCGCGAAGTGTCGCGCGAGCAGCTCGTGCTCGGCCGGCAGCACGTTGATGCAGACCTGACGGTTGCGCTCGAAGGTCGCATGCATCGCGCTCGACCGGTTCAGGCACACGAGCAGCGTCGGCGGCGCGTCGGTGACCGAGCACACGGCGCTCGCGGTGATCCCGCAACGGCCGTGCGGCCCCGCGGTGGTGATCACGTTGACGGCCGCGCCGAGATGGGCCATCGCCTGGCGGAAGGCCTTTTGCGCGTCGGTCGGTTCGACGCGCGCCGGTTGCGGGGTATCGATCGTGGCGGACATGGGCGCTCCTGGTTGGATGAAGGCGGCGATCGCGGGTGCTGTCGATGCAGCATCGCTCGGCCGACGATGACCCAAGCGTACGCCGCGAAAATGCGGCCGACCATTCGCACGAACGATGACGAAGATGGCGTTCGCGCCAACGCATCTAAAGGTTCTACCTAGATGCGCGGCACGCTGCGCGAAAAAATGAGCGGTTGTGCGTTCACGCGGTACGTGAAGGGGTATTCAGCGGATTTTCGGCTCGCTATGATGTGCCGCATACCCCCGACGAACGACGCGGGCTTCACCTCTGCGTCGCGCGTGATACCGATACCGATATTTTGCGAGACACCCCGATGACGTCACCCGCACCGATCGTATACATCGTCGACGACGACGGCGGCATGCGGACGTCCCTCGCGTGGCTGCTCGAATCGGTCGGCATCGCGTCCGAAGGGTTCGCGAACGCGGCCGATTTTCTCGCGCGCTTCGACGTGAACCTGCCTGCGTGCCTCGTGCTCGACGTGCGGATGCCGGAGAAAAGCGGCTTCGACGTGCAGGCCGAACTGAATGCGCGCGGCGCGACGCTGCCGGTGATCTTCGTCAGCGGACACGGCGACATTCCGATGTCGGTGCGCGCACTGCAGAACGGCGCGATCGATTTCGTCGAGAAGCCGTATAACTCGCAGCAGATGCTCGAGCGCGTGCAGCGCGCGCTGCGGCTCGCGCAGCAGCGGCATGCGGTGAGCCAGCGCCACCGCGAGCTACGCCAGCGGCTCGATGCGCTGACCGCGCGCGAGAAGGAAGTGCTGCGCGGCGTCGTGGACGGCAAGGGCAGCAAGCAGATCGCGTCGGACCTGTCGATCAGCGTGAAGACCGTCGACGTGCATCGCGCGAGCATCAAGGAGAAGCTCGGCGCGACGTCGATCGCCGCGCTCGTGCGCGACGTGATGGTCGTGTGGGGCGACGATGGGGAGGCGTCTCGATAGCGGTCGGGGCTGTGCGCGGATCGGCTTGCGCATCCGGGCCACGAGAAGCATGCAACGCACGCGACGCAGCCGATGTGCACGCACACCGCGCACACGCACCGCGCGTCCGATGCGTGCGTACCGTTCAGCGCATGTACAACCCGCCGTTGATGTCCCAGCATGCGCCGTTCGCGAAATGCGCGTCGCCCGACGCGAGCAGCACGGCCGCATCCGCGACGAAACCGGCCGACCCGAGCTTGCCGCCCGGCAGGCTCGCGAGCACCTGACGCAGCTTTTCCGGCGCGACGCTTTCGTACACGATCGGCAGATCGAGCGGCCCCGGCGAGATCGCGTTGACGGTCACGCCCTGCGCGGCGAGATCGCGGGCGAACACCTTGGTCAGCGTCAGCGTGCCGCCTTTCGCGGCCGCATAGTGCGCGCCCGTCGCCGAGCCGCCGTTCTGCCCGGCGAGCGACGCGATGTTGACGATGCGGCCCGCGCCGCGCTGCGCGAAATACTGGCCGAACACCTGGCAGCCGAACAGCACGCTGCGCAGGTTCACGTCGATCACCTGGTCGAACTGCTCGGCCGTGATCTCCATCGCCGGCACGACCTTCGATGCGCCCGCGTTGTTGACGAGCACGTCGATCGTGCCCCAGCGCGCGACGAGCGCATCGCGCGCGGCTTCGAAATCGCTTTTCGACGTGACGTCGAGCGGCAGCGCGATCGCGCGTTCGCCGCTCGGATCGAGCTCGCGTGCATGCGCGTGAATCGCGTTGGCGGCGATGTCGGCCAGCGCGACGCGATAGCCGGCCGCATGGAAGCGTTCGGCGATGACGGCGCCGAGCCCGCGCGCGGCGCCGGTGACGAGAACGACTCTGTCTGACATGGTATGGAGTTCCGTGGTTCGCGGGCGCACGCCGAGGGAAGCGGCGCCCGTATCGTGGTTCATGCGGCGAGCGCGGCTTCGAAGTGTGCCGCGATTGCGCAGACCCGTTCGTCCGCGCCCTTGCGTCCGACGATCTGCAAGCCGGCCTTCAACGGCGAACCGGCGAGCGGCAGCGGCAGGCTGAGCGCCGGATGGCCGCTCAGGTTGAACGGGCGGATCAGCGACGACATCGCGATTACCGAGACGCCGTCGCGTGCCTGCTGCAGCGTGATCGGCAGCGCGGGCAGCGTCGGCAGCACCAGCACGTCCGCGTGTTCGAGCGCGGCGTCGATCTGTGCGGTGAAGCGTGCGCGCACGGCTTCGGCTTCCTTCAATGCCGCAGGCGCGGTCGTTGCGGCCGCACGCAATCGCGCATCGAGGTCGGCACCGAGCTTGCCGGTCGCGACCAGGTGACCGAACGCGCGCGACGTTTCCGCGTTGATCACGGTGAGCCCCGCCGGGAACGCGGCCGGCATTGCATCGAGCACGATCGTATGCGAACGCAGGCCCGACGCGCGAACGGCCGCATCGAGCGCGGCGGCGATCGCCGGATCGGTTTCGACGGCGAGTTGGGCGACCGTGCCGCCTTCAACGGAAGCGGTCGCCCGCGCGCGATCGAAGTCCGGCGCGATCGCGGCCATCACCGCGACGAGCGTGCGGATCTCGCGCGCGAACGGCCCGACGCAATCGAGCGTGGTGTCCGCGGGCGCGACGCCGCGCCGCGACACGCGGCCGAACGTCGGTTTCAGCCCGGCCACGCCGCAGCACGCGGCCGGCCCGCGGATCGAGCCGCCGGTATCGGTGCCGAGCGCCGCGTCGACGGCGCCGAGGCCGACGAGCGACGCGGAGCCGCTCGACGAGCCGCCGGGAATGCGCGCGGCATCCTGCGGATTGACGGGCGTGCCCGTGTAGTCGTTGATGCCGGTCATGCCGAACGCGAGTTCGTGCATGTTCGCCTTGCCGGCGATCTGCCAGCCGGCGTCGAGCAGCAGGCGGACCACGTCCGCGTGTCGGACGGCCGGCGGCGCATCGGCGAGCGCGCGGCTTGCCGCGCGGGTCGGATAGCCCGCGATGTCGATCGTGTCCTTGATCGCGATCGTCGGGCCGGGGCCGCCGAGCGTGAAGGTGTCGATGAAGCCTGTCATGGTGCGATGGCGTGCGAATACGGTGGAAGGGTTCAGGACCGTGGCGCGGCGGCGAGCGGCCACGGGCCGTCGAGCACGCGTTCGGTGCGGAAATGGCGGATCAGCCAGGCGGCGCCGTCGGCGGCCGGCGCGAAATCGATCGTGAGCCGCGCGGCGATCAGCTCGGCCGAATCGTCTGCGTAGCGCGACGCCTGGAGCATGATCCAGCGGCCGCGTGCGCTTGCATGGTCGACACCGATCTCGATCGACTCCGACGTCAGGAAGTGCAGGTTCGCCGAGAAATGCGGATCGGGCGGAAGATAGCGGCCGAGCATCGCGACGATCGCGGCCGGGCCTTCGAGACGGCCGAACTTGCGCGCGTACAGCGGGCCGATGCCTTCCCACACGGCGTCGGACGTGAACAGTTCGGCCAGCGACGGGCCTTCGCCCGCATCTTCGGGTACGTCGCACAGCGCCATGTAGCGCGTGATCGTCGCGCGCACCGCGCGCTCGGCGTCGAGCGCCGCGACGCGCTGTGCGAGCGCGTCGATCGCGGCCGCAGACAGATCGGTCATCGCGCGCCTCACGCCGCGGGCTTCGTGGCCGGCGGCACGGTCAGCGCGCGGCCGACGCGTGCCTCGATCTTGCCGTAGCGCCACAGGTTGTATTCGCCGACGGGCGTCGTGCGGTACAGGTTGCACACGGCGACCGTCGTGTCGAAATCGGCGACGTCGGCCATGATGTAGAAGGTCCACGGTGCGCCGTCGGCCTGGCCGACCACGAGGCGGTCGTCGTCCATCACGCCGAGCACGCGCACGCCGGGCATCGCTTCGACGGCCGCGAGCATCGCGCCGTACGCCTGCCATACTTCGCCGATCTTTTCGCGCGGCAGGTCGAAGAAATTCTGCGACACGCCGCAGCAGAACAGCACGCGCAGCGGCAGCGGATTCGAATCGGACATAGTGGGTTCTCCAGAGGAATCGGTCGGGCGCATGAGCCGGCCGGCGACGGTGCGGCGGCTTCATGCGCGTTCATCGAAAGTTTCGGGCGATGCAGGTTACAGATAGCCGGGAAACGGCGTGACGCCGGTGAAGACCGCGCCCGCGCCGTCGAAGTTGCCTTCGGCGAGGAACGCGTGCTGCGTGACGACCATCGCATCGCGCAGCAGCCGCTGCAGCGGATGCGACCGGTAGATCGCGGCCGTGCCGCCGAGGCGGTACGCGCGTTCGACGACGCTCGCGCCTTCGCGCGCGATCTGCGTGGCCGCGAGCCGCAGCAGGCTGACCTGGTCGGGCGTCACCGGGTTGCCCGCGAGAATCGATTGCCACACCGAATCGGTCGCATCGTAGAAAAACGCGCGCGCCGAGCGCAGTTGCGCCTCGGCCTTCGCGAGCTCGATGCGGAAATACGCGCGATCGGCGAGACGCGGCGCGCCGGTCGTCGTCTGGCGGCCGCCCGACATCCGGTTCACGACGTCGAGCGCCGCGCGCGCGAGGCCGAGGTTGACGACGGCCAGCACCTGCGCCGCATACGCGACGGTCGGATAGCGGTACAGCGGCTCGTCGACGGTCGCCTCGCCGCCGCGCACGAAGGTCCACGCCTCCGGCACGAAGCGGTCGTTCACGCGCAGGTCGTGGCTGCCGGTGCCCTGCATGCCGACCACGCTCCAGTTCTCGACGATCTCGACGTCCGCGGCGCGGAACACGGCGGTGCGCGGCTTGTTCGGCGCGGCGTCCTGCGCGCCCGGCACGGCGATGCCGACGCCGAGCCAGTCGGCGCCCTTGCAGCCGCTCGCGAATTTCCACGTGCCATTTACGCGCCAGCCGCCCGGCGCGGCCTGCGCAGGCTGCACCGGGAACAGGCCGCCCGCGAACACCTGGTCGGGGCCGCTCGCGTACAGCTCGGCCTGCGTGTCGAGCGGCAGCGCGGCGAGATAGACGTTCGCGGAGCCAAAGCTTGCGACCCACGCGGCCGAGCCGTCGGCGGTCGCGATCCGTTCGATCATGTCGAGGAACGCGGTCGGCGCGAGCGCATCGCCGCCGAAGCGGCGCGGCGTGCCCGCGCGATAGATGCCGGCCTGCTTGAACAGCGCGATCACGTCGCGCGGTACGTGCGACAGCCGGTCGAATTCGTCGCGGCGCGCGGCGACGGTTTCGATCACCGCGTCGAGCGGCGACAACGGCGCGGCCGCGGGACGGGCCGCGGGCGGCGAGGTCGGCGCGGATTCGATGGCGAGGGCGGCTTGCGGCATGAAAGTCTCCTGGGGATGGGGCGATTCCGGCATTCGCATGTGCGTTTCATATGCAAACAGACCCTAGTCTAGAAACGCCGAAAACACGCAGCAATTGGTGCGTTGGGCCGCGCGACTGGTGACGCTCCGTGCCGGCCTAAAGAAATCTTCAGATGCGATCGGCGCGCGCCGGTGCTATGTTGGGTTTCCGGCCGCGCGATGCCGCGCGCCTTCCTCCGAATCCGATCATGAGTTTTCCCGACGAAGACGATTTCCACCGGCTGCTCGACGCGCTGACCACGTGCGTGCTGCTGCACGACGCGCGCACCCGGGCGATCGTGTGGGCGAATCGCGCCGCGTGCATCGCGCTCGGCTTTTCCGTCGAGGAATTGCTGCCGCTGAAGGCGCCGGACATGACGCGCCCCGAGCCGAAGTACCGGCGCGAGATCGCGGTGAGCGCGTGGGATCGTGCACTCGTCGACGGCCCGCAGGTGTACGAATGGTGCTATCGCTCGCGCACGGGGGTCGACATGCTGTCCGAGGCCACCGCGACCTACGTGCCGCTGCGCGGGCGCGACGTCGTGATGGTGCAGTTCCGCGACATCAGCGCGGAAGAGGCGGTCCGCCAGCAGTTGCGCCGCTACGAGGCGCGGCTGCGCGAGTTCATGCAGGATCTCGACGAAGGGATCGCGGTCGTGACGCCGCACGGCGGCGTGCAGTTCATCAGCGAGTCGGGCCGCCGCGTGCTGGGGCTCGCGCCCGACGAGCCGCTCGGCGAGGTGCTCGACTACTGCTCGGCGGCCGATCGCGACCGGCTCGTCGCGCAGTTGCGCGACGCGCCGTCCGCATGCCCGTCCGCGCCGCAGCGCTACCGGATCGTGCGGCGCGACGGCTCCGCCTGCTGGCTGCGCATCCTGTGCCGGCAGGTCGAGATCGAAGGCGATCTCGACGGGCTGCTCGTGCAGTTTCGCGACGTGAGCGACGAAGTCGCGATCGAGGACGCGCGGCGCGCCGAGGCGCGGATGCTCGAATACGCGGGCCGCTACAACGCGATGGGCGAGATGGCGACCGTGATCGCGCACGAACTGAGCCAGCCGCTCGCGGCCGTGCGCAATTTCATCGAAGGCGCGGTGCGGCGGCTGAACGGCAACGGCGCCGTCGACGACGCGATCTGGGGGCTGCGCAGCGCGGATCGGCAGGCCGAGCATGCGGCGCTGATCATCAAGAGCGTGCGCGAATTCATCGTGAAGCGCGAGCCGGTCGTCGCGCGCGCCGACCTGCGCGACATTCTCGCGGACGTCGCGTACTTCATCGAGCTGCGTGCGAAGGAGGCCGGCGTGACGGTCGCGATCGTGCAGGCCGACGCGCCGCTGCCGATCCGCTGCGAGCGCGTGCTGATCGGGCAGGTGATCCTGAATCTCGCGTTCAATGCGATCGAGGCGTTCGCCAGTTGCGAGCGCGCGCCGCGCACGCTGACGCTCGGCACCGCGAACGTGGCCGGCCATGCGGAGTTGCGTGCGATCGACAATGGCCCGGGCATCGATGCCGGCGCGCACGACCGGCTGTTCGATGGCTTCTCGTCGTCGAAGGCGGGCGGCAACGGGATCGGGTTGTCGCTGTGCAAGAGCATCGTCGCGCGCCACGGCGGGCGGATCGCCGCGAGCCCGGCCGCGGGCGGCGGGCTCGACTGCCGCGTGACGCTGCCGCTCGCCGACGGGTGAGCGCAACCGCGTCGGCGCATTGCGGCGGGGCGGCGACGCGCGACGCATGGTCAGCGCCCCAGCGCCCGCGCGGTCTGGCCGCCAATGCCGAAGTCGGTGTTCGGAATGTCCTTGATGATCACGCGCGTCGCCTGCAGCGGCGCGTCGAGCACGTTCGCGCCCGCATCGGACAGCGCGGCGATCAGCGCGCGCTTCTGTGTGTCGGTGCGCCCGGCGATCAGGATCGCGACGATCACCGGCAGCGACGGCGGCGCGCCGTCCGCGGCGCTGCGGCCGCCGAGGCCGATATGCGTCGCGGGCAGTTCGGTGAGCAGTACGCGCACGGATTCGAGCGGTGCGCCGATCGCGTCGACGGTCGCGTGGCTGAGGCGCGCGATCAGCTCGGCCTTGCGCGCGTCGTCATGGCCGGCCGGCAGGAAAACTTCGAGTGTGGGCATGGTCGTCCGGAAAGGTGAAGGTGACTGGCTCACCGTTGCGCGAGCGACGGCGAAGCGGTCGCCGCTGAAAGGTGAAGGTGACCGGTTCACCTTTGCGCGGGCGACGGCGAACCGGCAGCCGCTCACCGGTGAAGGTGCCCGGCTCACCATTGCGCTGGCGACGGTGAACCGGTCGCGGCTTACAGCAGGAAGCCGATCGCGCTGAGCGCTTCGGTCGAGTCGATCAGGCGCACGACCTTCTCCGCAATCCGCATCTCGCCTTCGGCATCGACGTGCAGGTTGTGCGTGACGTCGGCCGCGAACAGCGTCGCGACGCCGCGCTTGTATGCGACCACCACCTGCGCCGATTTCAGCTCGACGGTATCGGCGCTGCCGCTTTCCAGCGTGAAGCGCGATACGGTGCGCACCGTGCGCGCCGCGTCGGTGGCCGACGCCGAATAGCCGGACACCATCCGCTGCACGCGCTTCTCGCGCATGTCCTGGTCGTCGAACACGTAGTTCAGCGTCGCCGCGAAATCGGTCGCGTCGGGATCGATCGGCACCACGTAGTGGCCGGTCGGATCCCACAGGTCGAGCCACGCGCGATAGTCGCGGCGGTCGAGCATCTCGGCTTCGCGCCACACGAATTCGACCGCGCGGGCGAAGGTCTGCTCGGAAAAGAGGGCGTTGCGGTCGTCCATCATTGCTGCTCCATCATGTTGCGCCATTGCCGGTAGGCTTCGCGCATGCCGGTCTCGTCGGTCGCATGCGCGGTCTTTTCGCCGTTCGCGGCGGTCGTCTCGCGGTTCAGCCCGCGATTCACGAGGATCGGCACGTCGGGCCCCGCCTGCGCGCCGCGCTGCACGCGCTCCCACGCTTCCGCATCGTCGGGGCTGCCGAAGCCGAACGGGCCCTGGAAGTGCTCGTGGATGCGCAGCCGCTCGCGGTTCGCTTCGTCGGGGCCGCCGTCCATCGCGAGCGCGACGTGGCGGATCTCGGTTTCGTTCGCGGAGATCGGCCGCAGCACGCGGAAGAAGGCCATCGACAGCGCGAGGTTCGGGAACAGGTTCAGGTTGAAGCCGACGCCCATCAGCGAGCGCACGATGCGGCGCACTTCGTCGGGCGAGTGACGTTCGGCGAGTTTCGCCGCGAGCGGCGCGAAGCGTTCGGCCAGCGGTGCGCCGTCGTCATCGTCGAGATCGATCAGCTCGGGCATCAGCACCGCGAGGCTGTGGCCGTTGCCGAGCGCGCGGCAGAACGCGTGCTCGCTCGTCATGAAGCTCGTGATCGCGGCGGCCGTCTCGTCGTCGATCGACTTCATCCACGACTTGTGCACGACCGGGAAGTGATAGAGGTCGGTCGTGTTCTCGAGCTGGATCTTCCAGTTGCCCTTGAACTTGAACTTGTGCTCGCCGTTCGCCTTGATCGGGTAGCCGGCGCCCTGTTTCATGAACAGGTCGATCCACGGCTTCGCGCCGCCGAGGAAATCCTCGAGCGGTTCGATGTCATCGTTGAAGCTCGCGAAGATCAGCCCCTGGTACACGCCGACGCGCAGCTTCACGAGCGGCAGGTCGCCTTTCTCGCACACGCCTTCGTAGCCGTCGCCGTACGGCAGCGCGCGCAGCGTGCCGTTGAGCGCGTACGACCAGCTGTGATACGGGCACGTGAAGCCCTTCGCGTTGCCCTTGTGCGATTCGCACACGGTCGCGCCGCGATGGCGGCAGCGGTTCTGCAGCACGTTCACCTCGCCGGTCTTGTCGCGCACGACGATTACTGGCTGGCGGCCGATCGTCGTCGTGATGAAGTCGCCCGGGTTCGGCAGTTCGCTGTCGTGCGCGACCCAGATCCAGGTGCGGTAGAAGATGCGGTCGAGCTCGGCTTCGAACAGCGCGGGATCGTGATACATCGCGGGCGCGATGCGGTCGGGCTGCGCGAGACCATGCAACGCGCGGGTGTCGATCGTCTGGTAGGGAATGTCGCTCATCGTCGTCGTGGGGAAAGAGTCGCGAAAATCGGGCCGCGCTGGGCGCAGCGTCCGGAGATCAGTCTCGTCTTCTGCCGCATATCGGTCAAATTGATCTAAAATTGATAATCAAATAAATGTGGCAAATGATGGAGGTCACGATGACGTCGGTCGATCATCTCGATCTGAACCTGTTGCGCGTATTCCAGGCGATCGTCGAGGAACGCAGCCTGACGAAGGCCGGCGAGCGGCTCGCGCTGTCGCAGCCGGCCGTCAGCTATTCGCTCGGCCGGCTGCGCACGCTGTTCGACGATCCGCTGTTCGTGCGGACGCGCTCGGGCATGCAGCCGACGCCGGTCGCGCTCGAACTTGCGGGCATCGTCGGCAAGGCGCTCGACATGGTGCGCGTCGCGCTGCGCTATGCGGAGCGCTTCGATCCGGCCACCAGCACGCGCACGTTCCGGGTGTCGCTGTCGGATGCGGGCGAGATGGCATACCTGCCGGCGATCTGCCAGGCGCTGCGCGAGCGCGCGCCGCGCGTGACGTTGAGCGTGCAGCCGCTGCCGGTGGAGGAGATCGAGGAGGCGCTGCGCGCGAGCCGGCTCGATTTCGCGATCGGCAACCTGCCTGAGCTGATGCCGCGCACGCGCCACCAGGTGCTGTTCGAGGAAACCTACGTGTGCATGACGGGGCGCCGGCGCGGGCTGCCGACGACCGCCGCGCTGAGTCTCGAGCAGTTCGTGCGCGCCGCGCACGTCAACGTGAAATCGGTCGAGCACAGCCACCACGCGCTCGACGACGCGTTGCGCGCGCAGGGCGTGGGTCGCAACATCGCGCTGGAGGTGCCGCACTTCGTCGCGCTGCCGAGCGTGCTGTCGGTCACCGATCTGTATGCGACGCTGCCGAAGCGGCTCGCGCAGATCCTGAACCGCGACAACGCGTTCCGCCTGTATGCGCTGCCGGTCACGCTGCCGCCCGCGCCGGTGACGATGCATTGGCACGAGCACTTTCACGAGGACGAGGGCAATGCGTGGATGCGCGCGCTGCTCGCCGAGATCGTCGAGCGTTTCGACGAATGACGGTCGGGCGGCTCGTGCCCGACGCAACCGCGGTGGCGGAGTGTCCGTCGGCCGCGCATCTTTACATGAGTCGATCAGTAGATCGGCGCGGCAATACGGTGGCGCGTTCGGCGCATCAGAGATCGAGTACGAGCACCGCCGAGCGCGCGCGCGACACGCAGCAGCAGATCACCGTGTTGCTCGCGCGCTCGGCCTTGCTGAGGCAGTGATCGCGATGATCGGGTTCGCCGTCGATGACGGGCACCATGCAGGTGCCGCACACGCCTTCGCCGCATGACGTATCGACCTCGATGCCGATCTTCGCGAGTGCGTCGACGATCGACGTATCGGGCGCGACGCGCACCGATTGGCCGCTGCGTTGCAGGCGCACTTCGAAGTCTTCCGCTGGAGCGGCATCCGCAGTGACCGTCGCGGAGGGTTCCGCCGCGAAGCGTTCGAGATGAATCGCGTCTTCCGGGATTCGCTTGGCCGCGGCTGCGACAACGGCATCCATGAACGGCCCGGGGCCGCACGTATAGACATGCGCTTCCAGATCAATCGACTCGATGCAGCGGCCGAGTTCGGCCGCGAGCGCATCGGGCTCGACACCGTAATGGAACGTCACGTGCGACGCGAACGGTTCGGCCGACAGTTCGTCGACGAACGCCGCATGGTCGCGGCTGCGCGCGAAATAGTGCAGTCGATAACGCGCGCCGCGCTGGTGCAGCGCATACGCCATCGACAGCAGCGGCGTGATGCCGATGCCGGCCGCGATCAGCACGTGCTCGCTCGCGTCATCGGTCAGACGAAACAGGTTGCGCGGCGTGCCGATCCACAATTCGGCGCCGACGCTCACGTCGTCGTGCAGCGAACGCGAGCCGCCGCGCGACTGCGCTTCCTTCTTCACCGCGAACAGATAGCTGCCGCGCTCGTCGGGGTTGCCGCACAGCGAATATTGCCGCGTGATGCCGGACGGCGCGGTGACGTCGATATGGGCGCCCGGTTCGTACGCGTCGAACGGCTGGCCGTCGACGCGCGAGACCCGGAAACAGCGGATGTCCTGCGCCGCGTCGATCAGCGTGTCGATCCGGACCTGGTGGCGGTTCGCTTGCATGGGAAATTCCGTGGGGTAGAGAAACGCGGCGCGGCGGAGCCCCGCGCCGTCATGCGATCGAGAATAGGGACGGTCATCGCATAAATCAAATCGATTAAAAATCGATGCCGGAATAAGCGGGATGGATGATGGTGGGCGTGTCGATCGTCGCCGGTCAGCGGTGCGGCAATCGCGCGGCCGGTGCGCCGACCACGCGATCGGTGAACCGCGCGACCTCAGCGGGCGGCAATGGCGTTGCCGCCGTCGACGGCCGCATCGGCCGAAGCCGATGCCGACGCGTGGCCGCGTTCGCGCTCGAGGCTGCGGCGATAGTGGCGGCAGCCGGCGGCGAGCAGCAGCGCGGCGAGCGTCGCCGCCGCGACGTTGACGATCGACATCGAGTGCCCGACCGCGGCCGGCGCGCCGAACACGCGATCGGTAAACAGCGCGACGACGGTCGTGCCGATCCCGAGCGCGATCAGGTTCGACACGAGCAGGAACAGCGCGGAGATCTGCGCACGCATCTGGTTCGGCGCGAGCGTCTGCATCGCGGCGGTCGACGTCGGCATCGGGAACGACGCGAAGAACATCGCGACGACCAGCATCGCGAGCGACGCCGGCAGGCTGTCGAGCTGCGTGAACAGCGTCGCGGGAATCACCATGCAGGCGGCGCCGATCGCGCCGGCGCGCATCGGCGCATCGCCGCGGCCGCGCCGCAGCAGCCAGTCGTTGAGCCAGCCGCCGCAGAACACGCCGGCCGTGTTCGCGACCAGCAGCACGATGCCGAGCGTGTAGCCGGCTTCGACGGCCGTCATTCCGAAGCGGCGGATATAGAACGCGGGCGTCCAGCTCAGCAGGCAATACAGCGTCATCGCGTAGAACGAGAAGCCGAGATAGTGGCATGAGAAGGTCGCGCGGTGCATGCCGACGAAGCGCAGCGAATCGCGCATCGACACGCGCCGCACCGCGCCCGAGCGATCCTGCGCGAGCCCCTTGCGCTGCGGGTCGCGCACGGTCGCGGCGAACAGCAGCGCGACGAGGATGCCCGGCAGCCCGACGATCAGGAACGTGACCTGCCACGCATGCACCTGCCCGACCACCGGCAGCGTGAATGCGCTCGCATGCTTGAGCAGCGCGATCACGTAGCCGCCGATCAGGAACGCGATGCCGCCGCCGATGAACGAGCCGAGCGAATACACGGCGATCGCGCGGCCGAGCTTCTCCTTCGGGAAGTAGTCGGCGAGCATCGAATACGCGCCGGGGGACAGCGCGGCCTCGCCGACGCCGACGCCCATCCGCGCAACGAACATCTGCACGAAGTGCTGGCTGAGCCCGCACGCGGCGGTCGCGATGCTCCACAGCGCGATGCCGAGCGAGATGATGCGCGGGCGCGCATAGCGGTCGGCGAGATACGCGACGGGCAGCCCCATCACCGCATAGAACAGCGAAAACGCGAAGCCGTTGAGCAGGCTGAACTGCGTATCGGACAGGTGCAGGTCGCGCTTGATCGGCTCGATCATCAGCACGAGGACCTGGCGGTCGACGAACGAAAAGACGTACGCGAGCATGCAGATGACGACGACATACCATTCGTACGTATAGCGCTTGCCGTCGGCAGCGCGGGCCGTGGATGCGGACATGCGGGTTCTCCAGGAGCGGGCGGTGGAAAAGCGCGGCATCGGCCTCGCGGGCCGGGCGCCGTCGCAGCGCGAAAGCGTGCGGATGACACGATCGGTGACGCAGCGTAGTCGGCCAAATTCGGCCGCCATAGCCGGAGTGACAGCCGCGCCACACGGATATTTACCGACCCGGATAAAGAAAACACCGAGGCCGTGCGCGCGGGCCGCCGCGCAGCGCGCGCGCGGCGGGGCCCGTGCGCGTCATGCGGCGCGTCTATAAGCGTTATAGAGCGCATTGCGTCGACGTCCGAAATTGTCGTTCCTAGACTCGGGCCGGTTTTGATCGGCAGCGTTCGCATCCGAAAGCGAGCGCGCTTCACATCAAGCGGCGCGATGCCGACAGGCGCCGCAACTTCTACGGGACGACGCAGATGAACCATTCGAACCGGCGAGCCTTCCGGCTTGCCGTACCGCTCGCCGCGCTGCTCGCGTGCAACGCGCTGCCTGCCGTCGCGCAATCGAGCGTGACGCTCTACGGCCGCATCGACACCGCGATCGAATACGCGAACGCCGGGCCGAACCACGTGACGCGCATGGGCAGCGGCAACCTGTGGGCGTCGCAGTGGGGGCTGAAGGGTGTCGAGGATCTCGGCGGCGGCTACGCGACGATTTTCAAGCTCGAGGACGGCTTCAACGCGGCGAGCGGCGCGCTGTCGAACAGCAGCGCGCTGTTCGGCCGCGAAGCGTGGGTCGGCATCACGGGGCCGTTCGGCGGCGTGCAGTTCGGCGAGCTCTACACGATCCTGCATACGACACTCGTCACATACAGCCTGCCCGGCCTCGGCGCGGGGCTCGCATGGGGCAACGCGACCAACAACTTCGTCGGGCCCGCATTCCTGCGCGTGCGCAACTCGATGCGCTACACGTCGCCGCGCTACGCGGGCTTCCTGTTGCGCGCGATGGCCGCGCGCGGCGCCAACGGCGCGGCCGGGCAGCCGGCGACGCTCGGCGATACGTATGGCGCCGGCATCAACTACGTGCGCGGCGGATTGTCGGTCGACGTCGACATCATGCAGCAGAAGTTCAGCCCGGTCGCCGCATCGACGCTCGGTGCAGCGAGCACGGCCGCGAACGGCAACTACACGCTCGGCGCGATTTCGTACGACTTCAGCGTCGTGAAGGTGGCCGCGCTGTACCTGCGCCATCGCGGCGGTCCCGACGTCGCGACCGCGATCGACGGCCAGAGCGCGTATCCGCACAGCGACATCATGGAGCTCAGCGCGACGGTGCCGATCGGGCGCGCGTCGCTGCTGCTGAGTGTCGGCCATTACCGGAAGGTCGCCGACAGCGACGGCAACGCCGATTCGTACGGCATCCGCTTCGACTATCCGCTGTCGAAGCGCACGGTGCTGTACACGGGCGCCGCGATGGTGCGCAACGGCGCGCATGCGCGCTTCGTCGTCAACGGCGCGGCGGGCGGCGGCGTCGCGGTGGCGAAGCCGGGCGCGACCGCGAGTTCGCTCGTCGCGGGCATCCTCACGTCGTTCTGAGCGTGCCGGCGGGCCCGTGCCCATGCTTGCTCGAGCCGCTACGCGCAAGCAGGCGGCTGCGGCGCGAGCCATGCATCGAACGGCGCCTGCTCGCCGATATTGAACAGTTCGAGCAGCAGCGCACGCAGCCAGCGATGGCCGGGGTCCGCATCGAAGCGCCGATGCCAGTACGCGTTGACGGCCCATTCGCCGGCGCCGGCGATCTCGTACAGCACGCACGGCTGGCGCGCCGCGAACGTGATCGCGATCGTCTTCGGCAGGATCAGCGCGTAATCGCCGTCCTGCAGCAACGCGGGCACCACCATGAAATCGGGCAGCGCGGCGCGCACGCGCGGCATCAGTTCGTGCCGTTCGAGCAGTTGCATCGACTGCGGATGCGACGTGACCGCGACGAAGCGCAGCGCGTCGGGCGCCGTGCCGTCGAGCACGAAATCGTCGGGCAGCCCGACGCGTTGGGCGGTGCGGCGCGGCATCAACAGCACGCAGCGCTCGTGCAGCAGCGCGGTGCGCTGGAAGTGGCTCGACGCATCGGCGAAATGCCCGAGCGCGAAGTCGATGCGCCCGGATTCGAGCGCGACGTTGAGCTGGCACTCGTCGACGTGCAGCGTCTCGATCACCGCGCCCGGCGCACGCCGGTCGAATGCGGCGAGCAGCGTCGGCAGGAACGCGCTCGCCGCGAAATCGCTCATGTGCAGACGAAACACGCGCTGCGTGCTGTCGGGCGTGAAGCGCGAGCCTTCGTCGAGCACGTGCTGCAGGATCGCGAGCGCCTTGTCGACCGAGATCGCGAGCCGTTGCGCGCGCGGGGTCGGCTCGACGCCGGTGCCGGTACGCACGAACAGCGCGTCGCGAAACATCAGCCGCAGCCGGCCGAGCGCATAGCTGACGGACGGCTGCGTGACGCCGAGCCGCAGCGCCGCGCGGCCGACGTGCCGCTCTTCATACACCGCGCGAAACGTCTTCAACAGGTTGAGATCGAGATCCTGCACACGCAGGCCGTCGGCGGCGTCGCTGTCGTGCGGCGCGGGTTCGGGGCGGGCCGTCGGCCGACCGGGGGCGGAGTGCGTCATCGAGCTTGCCTCGCGGTGACGGAAGGCGCGTGGCCGTAACGCTGCGCATACGCCTTCGCGAAATGGCCGAAGCCATGGATGCCGTGCGCGAGCAGCACGTCGGTCACGCTGCGCGCGTCGCCGCGTTGCAGCGCCGCGTGCACGGCGGCGAGCCGGCGCTCGCGCACGTACGCGGCCGGCGTGGTGTGCAGGAACGCGCGGAATGCATGCTGCAGCGTGCGCGGCGCGACGCCCGCGACGGCCGCCAGCGCGGCGAGCGCGAGCGGTTCGTCGAGGTGCGCATCGACGTGAGCGCACGCACGCCGCACATGGGCCGGCAGCGGCGGCGTGCCGCGCAGCAGCGTGTCGCTGTACGAATGCGGCAGGTGCGTGAGCAGCAGTGACATCAGCCACGCGGTGAGGTCGGTGCCGAACATCGGCGACGCGGTGCCGATGCCCGGCTGCGCGCCGATCCGGCACAGGTACTCGAAGGTCGGCAGCACGAGCGCGGCGCCCGTGCCGGCGCCGCCGGCTGCCACGTCGAATTGCAGCGGCCGCGCGAGCGGCGCGCGAAGCATGTCCTGCAGCTTGCGTTCGAGCGCGCCGCGTTCGAGCCGCAGCACGAGATTGCGGCAATCGGGGCTCGTGCGCAGGCGGCTCGCGAGCGCGGGCGACGACACGGTCAGCGCGCCGGGGCCGGCGTACGCGACGACGCTGCCGGCCTGCAGCTCGCACGCACCGGCGAGCGTCAGCCGGAACAGGAAGTGATCGGCGTCTTCGCCGAACTCGATGCGCGTTTCGCGGCCGTAGCTGAGTTCGAGCAGCGCGCCGTGATGCAGTGGCACCTCGTACAGCTCCGCGCGAAACGGATCGCGGCCGGACGCGGCCATCCGGTGCGGTCCGAGCCGATGCGCGACCGCGCGTTCGACTTCGTCGGGGGCGTGCAGCGTGCCGAGCCGGTTCGGTGCATGGCGGGAAAGGGCGATGTCCATTGATAGACCTCGTAGCGGATGCAGGGGCGCGTGGGCTTGCGCAGCGTCGCGAATGCGTTGCGCGAACGGGCGCGTCGTTGCGTGTTTTGAAGCGACGCGGCGCAGGCGGCCGCGTAGTCTCGGGCGTACTCGATCACCAGGAGAAGACGATGAAGGTATGTGTTCTGGGCGGCGGCCACGGCTGCCATGCGGCGGCCATCGACCTGCTCGAAAAAGGTCACGACGTGACGTGGTGGCGGCGCGATCGCGAGCCGCACGCGCGGCTGCGCGCGCTTGGCGTGTTGAACGTCACCGACTATCGCGGCAAGCGCGCGGTGCCGCTCGGCGATGCGCCGGGCGCGATCCGCCTGACCGACGATCTGGCCGTCGCGCTGCACGGCGCGCAACTCGTCGTGGTGCCGTTGCCGGCCACGTCGCACGACGCGCTTGCCGCGCAGGTCGCGCCGCTGCTGGAGGACGGCCAGGTCGTGTTCCTGCCGCCCGGCACGTTCGGCAGCGCCGTGTTCGCCCGCGCGGCGGCCGATGCCGGCAACCGTTCGCGCGTCGCGTTCGCCGAAACGGGCACGCTGCCGTACCTGGTGCGCAAGTATCGCGACAACGACGTCGTGATCAGCGCGTACGCGACGCGCCTGCCGACCGGCGTGTGGCCGGTGAATGCAGCCGGCTGGGCGTTCGACGTGTTGCGCGCCGGCTATCCGTCGGTCGAGCCGGTCGAGGATGCGTTGTCCGGCGCGCTGATGAATGCGGGCCCGGTGATCCATCCGCCGCTGATCCTGATGAACGCCGGGCCGCTCGAACACTTCGACGCGTGGGACATCCACAACGAAGGCACGCAGCCGTCGATCCGCCGCGTGACGAACGCGCTCGATGCCGAACGCATCGCGGTGCGAGAAGCGCTCGGCTATCGCGCGCCGCATTTCCCGCTCGCCGATCACTACGCGACCGACGGCGACGAGTGGATGTACGGGCGCGGCGCGCACGGCAAGCTGACCGATAGCGGCGACTGGCGCGAGAAGATCGATCTGCGCACGCATCGCTACATGCTCGAGGATACCCGGCTCGGGCTGTCGTTCATCGTGTCGTGCGGGCGCTGGGCCGGCGTGCCGACGCCCGTCGCGCAGGGGCTGCTGAGCATCGCGAGCGCGGTCGCGGGGCGCGACCTGTATGCGGAAGGCCGCACGCTGGAGCGGCTCGGGCTCGCGGCGCTGTCGAAGGACGCGCTGCGCGCGCTGGTCGATGCGGGGTACGCGGCATGAAGGCGGCCGACGATGTGACGCGCATCCACGTGCTCGGCGCGGGACGGATGGGGCAGGGCATCGCGCTCGTGTTCGCGTTTGCCGGCCTCGACGTGACGCTGATCGACTTCAAGCCGCGCGATGCGGCTGGCCGTCGCGCGTTCGACGCGCGCACGCGCGACGAGATCGCCCGGCCGCTGCATGCGCAGCTCGCGCTCGGCCGCATCGATGCCGCGCAGGCCGGCGCCGTCGCCGCGCGCATCGCACTGGTGGCGCGGGACGGCGCGGCCGACGCGGTGCGCGATGCCGATATCGTGTTCGAAGCACTGCCCGAAGTGCTCGATGCAAAGGTCGACGCGCTGCGGTGGCTCGGCGAACACGTCGATGCGCACGCAACGATCGCGTCGACCACGTCGACGTTCGTCGTCACCGAATTGCAGCGCCACGTTGCGCACCCGGCACGAATGCTGAACGCACACTGGCTGAATCCCGCGCTGCTGATGCCGCTCGTCGAGGTCAGCCGCAGCGACGCGACCGATCAGGCCGTTGTCGACACCGTCGCAGCGCTGCTCGAATGCGTGGGCAAGAAGCCGGTGATCTGCGGGCCGGCGCCCGGCTACATCGTGCCGCGCATTCAGGCGCTCGCGATGAACGAGGCCGCGCGGATGGTCGAGGAAGGCGTGGCCAGCGCCGAGGACATCGATATCGCGATCCGCACCGGCTTCGGTCCGCGCTTCGCGGTGCTCGGGCTGCTCGAATTCATCGACTGGGGCGGCTGCGACATCCTGTACTACGCGTCGCGGTACCTGGCCGGCGAGATCGGCCCGCGCTTCGCGCCGGCCGCGAGCGTCGTGCACAACATGGAAACCGGGCGCGACGGTGTGCGCACGGGCGCCGGCTTCCACGACTATGCGGCGGTCGACGTGCCCGCGTACATGCGCCAGCGGCTCGGCGAATTCGCGCGGCTGCTCGACCATCTCGGGCTGGCGCCGGCGTTCGACAGCGCGCGGCGCGGCCGGGACGCGTAGCCTGAACATTGCGGCTGCGTGCGCTTGCGGCGCCGCGCAAGCGCGCACGTGGCGCCGTGGACCGGTGCGCCAATCGCCCACCGGCAACGCGGGTGCGGCGGCCGGCGCGGGCCGCGCGCTCATGCCGTGTCGCCGCGCGTGCCGGCTGCCGGCACGGCACGCGTCTCGCGCATCACGCACAGCGTCGCGACCGTGACGAGGCCGAGCGCAATGAGGAACAGCGACACGGGCCACGACGCGTGATAGCGCGCGAGCAGCGCGGTCGCAATCAGCGGCGACATCCCGCCCGCGAAGATCGACGCGACCTCATGACCGAGCGCGACGCCCGAGTAGCGCACTTCGGTGCTGAACAGTTCGCCGACGAGTGCCGGCAGCGTGCCGATCATCGCGCCGTGGCTTACCGCCGTGCCGACCGTCAGCGCGAGCCACACGAGCGGCGTCACGCGCGTGTCGAGCAGCCAGAAGAACGGAAACGCGCATGCGACGAGGCTCAGCGCACCGATCAGGTACACGGGCTTGCGGCCGATCCGGTCGGACAGGCGGCCCCAGGCGAGCATCGCGCCCATCTCCACGACCATCGCGATCATCACACCGGTCAGCATCGTGCCGTTCGGAATCCAGACGTATTTTCCATAGACGAGCGAGAACGCGAGGAAGATGTACGCGCCGCCGTTCTCGGCCACGCGCAGCCCCATCGCGAGCAGGATTTCCTTCGGATGACGGCGGATGCACTCGACGATCGGCAAGTGCGTGTGCGCGCCGCGCTTGCCGGCCTGCTCGAAGTCGCGGCTTTCCGGCAGATGGCGGCGGATATAGATGCCGATCGCGAAGATCGCGATGCTCGCGAGGAACGGCAGCCGCCAGCCCCATGTGCGGAACATGTCGTCCGGCAGCGCCTGCGCGGCGAGAAACGCGGCCGACGACAGCACGAAGCCGCCGCCCACGCCGAGCTGGCTCCACGCCGCGTAATAGCCGCGCTGCTCGGGCGGCGCGTTCTCGCTGATCATCAGCACGCCGCCGCCCCATTCTCCGCCGGACGCGATGCCCTGCAGCAGGCGCAGCACGACGAGTGCGGCCGGCGCCCACAGGCCGACCTGCGCATAGGTCGGCAGCAGGCCGATCGCGAACGTCGACGCACCCATGATCAGCAGCGTCCATACGAGCGACGCCTTGCGCCCGTAGCGATCGCCGACGTGGCCGAACACGATCCCGCCGAGCGGACGCGCGACGAAGCCGAGCGCGAACGCCGCGAACGCGGCGAGACTGCCTGCGAGCGGCGATGCGCCGGGCGGAAAGAACACGTGGCCGAACACCAGTGCGGCGGCCGTGCCGTACACGAAGAAGTCGTACCATTCCATCGCGTTGCCGGCGACGGAGGCGATGACGATCCGGCGTAGCTGCCGGTCGGCGAGCGGCCGGGCGGCGCTCGGGGATTGCACGGTGTCGGTCGGGTACATGGCGGACTCTGAAGGGGGAGGCAGGCGCGTGCCGTCTGTTGCAGCACTGCGGGCTAGTGTTGTCGGCCCCGCCGGCCCCGGTCAAATCCGCAGAAAAAGGGGAGTGTCATCACTCCGGCAAATGATGGGTGCGTACCAGCCGTGCGATCAGGACCGGAAAAATCGTATTCATCCTATAGGCGACACAGCATTTCCACGTTATCAATCTCGATCCACGTGAGATGTGAGATCGCTGATGAAGAATGCACAAGGCCACGAAATGGTTCGCCTGGGAGACGCCACCGATCATGGCGGCGAAGTCATCGAATGCGCGAACGACCTGAAACATCTCGGAGTCGGCGTCGCGCTTGACGGCCATAGTGTTCGTTGTCGGAAATGCGGCGGTGTTTTCCCGCTGCTGGCAACCGGTTTGCGCACACATCGCGGCCGGCGCGTCGGCTATCGCGGCGACAAGACCGGCTGCGGTGCGATCGTTATCGGTCCGCTAACGACGGGGGCCGTGTAAATGACGATGTTTGCGCAAGCTCGCACGCTGTCACTCGCGGGTGCGGCGCTGCCGACCTATGGCATGGATGCGCTGCCGGTCTTCGTTCCCGTACGCTTGCAAGGGTCCGAAACGATCGGTCGAATCGATGAATGCCGCTACCTCGTCACGTTGCGAACCGATGACGCCTATGCGTTCTCCCCCAGTCGCACAGCTGATGTTGATCTGGACAAACTAGTCGGTACGGAAGTCACCGTGTCGATCCAGCTTGAAGGCAAGGGGCAGTTCATTCCGGGGCTCGCGGGTGCCGAGGGGCTCGGCAACATCGGCGCGGGCACGCGCGAGATAACGGGGCTGGTCGAAGCGGCCCGAATGACCGGTCAGGATCGCGATGCAATCCTGTACGAACTGGAGCTGCGCCCGTGGCTCTATCGCGCGACCCTCACGCGGGATTGCCGTTTGTTCCAGGATATGACCGTCGTTGAAATCACCGACGCGGTGCTCTCGAAATATCCGTATCCCGTCGACAAACGTCTGGGTGCATTCCGGGGCGTTTATCCGAAACGCGACGTGCAGCGACAGGCGTTCGAATCGGACTGGGCGTTCCTGCAACGTCTCTGGGAAGAATGGGGAATCTGGTGGTGGTTCGAGCATGACGACGGTCGTCACCGTCTGGTCTTGTCTGACGCGATGGGCGGTCACCGCCCGCACGGGGCCGCCTATGAGACGCTGCGCTATCTGCCGCCCGGTGGTCGGCGTATCGATGAGGAACACATTCACACGCTGTCCGTGACCAGCCGCCTCACACCGGGCCGGGTGAGCCTGACGGATTACGACTACACACGCCCGCGCGCCGATCTGGCGGCCGTGGTGGACAACCCTCGCCCGAGCGCAAGCGCCGACGGCGAGCTATACGGTTGGGGCGATTACAGCCAGCCGCTCGCGAGCGCGCAAGGGCTCACGGGCCAACCGAACGACACGGCTCGTGAAGCGCACCACTTCGCATACGTTCAACTGGACGCGCAGCGCTGCGCGGGGCGACGCGCGAACGGGAAAGGGAATCTGCGCGGCCTGACGGTCGGGCGCACTTTTACCCTCACCGGCTACCCGCAACTGGCGGCAAACCGTGAATACCTCGTTGTATCGTGCGCGCTCGACATCGAGGAAGTCGCGGGACGGACCAGCGGAGCGCAGGACTATCGCGTTGACGCACGGTTCGAATTGCTGCCGACGAACGAACCGTTCCGTCTGCAACGCAGCGTTCGCAAGCCCGTCATGGGCGGCCCCGAGAAAGCCATCGTCGTCGGCCCGGCCGGGCAGGAAATCTGGACCGACCAATACGGCCGGGTCAAGGTGCAGTTTCAATGGGACCGCGAGGGTCAGCACGACGAGCATTCGGGTATCTGGCTGCGCGTGCTGTCGCCGTGGCAAGGCGTGGACATGGGCGCGACGTTCGTTCCGCGTATCGGCCATGAAGTGGCGGTGTCGCACTACTACGGCGACCCCGACTTGCCGGTGATCATCGGTAGCGCCGTCAACGAGCTCCGCCAGCCCGCGCTGGACTTGCCGAACAATCACGCGGTATCGGTCATTCGCGGCCGGGAACTCGGCGGCATTGCATCCGGCCATCTGGCGATCGACGATACGCGGGAGCAAATCCAGACGCAGCTTGCGAGCGACGCAGGCGCGTCGATGTTGAGTCTCGGCAACCTTCGGCGCATCACCCGGAAGAAAGGCCGCGACGACGCGCGCGGCAAAGGCTTCGATCTGCGCACCGACGACTGGGGTGTCGTTCGGGCGTTGAAGGGACTGTTCATATCAACGGACGGTCAATCGGGTGGCCCCGGCCACGCGAAGGACGCCAGGGAGGCGATCGGCCGGCTGACGCGAGCACGCGAACTGCAGGAAAGCCTTACGAATCTGGCGCAACAGCACGACGCACAACAACGTGATGCCGACCAAAGCGACATCACCCGTGCGATCAAGGCGCGTCACGATGCGATTCGGGGAACACCATCCCGCGGTGCGGATGACTTCCCGGAACTGACGGAACCCGACATTGTGATGGCCGGGTCGGCGGGCATCAGTCTGGCGGCCGAACGTAGCGCGCATATTGCAAGCGCAGAGGATGTGGCGGTCACGAGCGGCCGGCATGTCGGGATTGCCGTGGGGCGATCGCTGTTCGCGAGCGTGTCGAATGCGTTCTCGCTGTTCGTGCACAAGGCGGGCGTGGCGCTCATTGCCGCCGCGGGGAAAGTGCGGATCGAGGCGCGGACCGATGGTGTCGACGTGAGCGCCAGGAAGGCGATCCAGATCACGAGCACGACCGACAGTATCCACCTGCATGCGGCAGAGGAAATCGTGTTGCACGCCGGCAGTACGGAGGTTCGCATCAGCGAACAGGGTTACGTGGTGCGAACGGCCGGCGAGCACACGGTCTATGCCGGCAGTCACCAGACGGACGATGCGCAGGTGCGGCCCATGCGGGTGCCGGTCACCCTCGACAATCCCGGGCAGTATGCGGCGCATTTCGTGCTGTTGGAGCATGACAGCGGGTTCGCACTGCCAAACCAGCCGTACCGGATCACGCTCGACAACGGACGCGTGATGGAGGGGGTGAGTAACGAACTGGGCGAAACGGATGTGGTGACGAGCCACGACATCGCGTTCGGCACGGTGGAACTGCTGGCGGCGAGCGATCCGGACAAGGTGATTGCGGTGAACCGGGCCGCCATCGTGCGCGACAACACGACGCCCTACACCGCGCAAGCGCCGAACGCCGACAAACGCACCACGACGATCAAGGGCAAGAAGGTCAGCACCCCGGAACAGGGGGCGACGTCCGAGCGTCAGCCGGCCGCGTTCGCGACCTGTGATCCGCTGAACTTCGGGTTGCGCTTTCATCACTTCATCGACGGGGCGAAACAGGGCGATGCACCTCCAGACATGCCGGTGCGCAGGGATGTCGAGTATCCGGTGGCGAAGGCCTATGCGGTAGCGATCAAGAAGGCGCTCACCGGGATCGAGTGGGGCAGGTTCGATACGTTGAGTGGCGAGATATCGGACGAGGCAAGAGAAAGTATTGCGCTTGCGGTCGAAAATATATTGAGCACCGCCCTTACGACGGGTCCGTTTGGATTACCAAGTGGTTCGTCAACGGACCGGATGAGGTCAAATGGGGCGACTCCCAAGATCGATATTGTTAATGAAAAGGAAGGTGCAGCCAGATACAACATGCGCCCGGATGTCAGTGCGTCATTTGTTGGAAGATCCTGGGTAATATCTATCCAGGAAAGAGAAGTCGCTAAAATCATTAGATCATCGAATAATGCAGCAGCATTGGATGGCACCCTGAAGGCCTTCGCGGACCTGCTTTATCACGAAGCACGACATTGCCAGCAAACATTTTGGATGATGGCCTTGCTTCAGCAACATCCGAGCGACTACGCGATTTTCTCTCAGGCAACACAAGTGTATGAAGATAGTACGCGCAAAGATGTTTTTTACGCAGCCGAAAAGACGCGAATCCCAGATGACGTGCGGGTAATGACTGGGCTACATCGCATGTTGGTTTTTCACTATTACTGGATGATTTCGCACATGCAAAATCAGACGGGCGGAGCCTATATGAAACCGGATGTGCCGATCGCACAGGCCGAGGTGTGCAAGCTGTTGAGAGTGTCGCCGGAAACGGCGGCGAAGATGGTGAGTTTCGAAGAGGGATACCGGAGCCAGTTACATGAAGAAGATGCTTATGCGTGTGCGGAAGTGGTGCAAACCTATTGGGACCGTCCTGATCGTGTTTTCGTGCGTAACCCCGGTACATGCACAGGAGGATACGATGCTTCACTTGACGCCATTGAGGGAGGGATTTGAAATGCACACGACAGCCGAAGAGCAGCGCGTCGCACTGCGCACCATCCTTAAAACAGCAATGGCAATCCTGCGCGATGATGCGCCGTACGATCCGAAGAATATTATCTTTGGGACAAACTACACGACGTGGACGCACCCTCCTGCAAAAGGGTTTCTTTATAAATACAAAAATCGTGCGCTGTGGGGTACGAAGATTGAATTTTCCACTGGCGATGATCCGGAGGACTACAGTGAGGATCGCGATAAAGTGAAAATCGTTCCGGCTGGGGTAAGAATTGTCGTTGACGCAAGGGTTGCCAATCTGCCTGATACGGAAATCAAATCACTCCTCCAGTTAGAGGACTATTGGATTGACTCTCGAGGGAATCGTCGGTATGGGAATGAAATAACGACGCGCACCCCAGATGCCCCCAACTTGCAGTCCTTTCGCTATCGCTCAAAAGACGTCGCCGGGAGCAAATTTCCTATCGACGTCGATCTTGGTTACATCAACCCGATGGATGGATCCTTTCCGCAGCGACTGTGGATAGTTGAGATAAGCCGCATATACAGGATTTTGACACCGGAGGAACGCGAACAGCGCCGCTTGGAAGAGCAACAAGCGAAGCGCCACAAATACGGGTTGATGAATCTGTGTACGGGGATGCTGTGTCCTGAAACGGGGATCTGGCAGGGATACACGAAGACTTCCAGTTCGGATATTCATATGATCCGGAAGGGACATGAATTCCCCGATGTCCGCACGCTGACCCCTCGGGAGCAAGCGGAACGGAAGCAATACACGAACTTGTTTGAGCCGGGTCAGTGGATGTGGGTAAAGGAATATGTGGAGCCGGAGTGGATGAAGGAAGGCTGACCTGAAAATTGCAGCACGGGCGGCGGGGCTTCCGACAACAATCTCGCGTTGCGGGACGTCCCCGCCCGCATCCCGGCGTATCGATTCTGGCCTTCATGCGACGTGGCATGGCGCGCTCAGCGCCACGTCGCCCGTACGCCGTCCCGCGTTACCGCTCGATCTGCCGGTTCCACCGCGTATCCCACTGCGCACGGCGCGCGTTGATCGCGGTCCAGTCGACCACGGTCACCTTGCGCACCAGGTCGTCGACGTTGCCGAGACTCTGCTGCATCGCGGCCGGCATCTTCGCGAGACGGTTGGTCGGGATCTGCTTGCCGGCCTCGGCCGCCTTCGTCTGCGCGGGCGCGGACAGCAGGAACTGAGCGAGCTTCTGCGCGAGTTGCGGGTCGGGATTGTTCGCGACCACGCACAGGTCGACGAGCAGCAGCACCGGACCTTCCTTCGGGTTCGCATACGCGACCGGGATGCCCTTGTCCTGCAGGTCGCCGACGCCGGTCGGCGTCAGCGGGAACAGGCCGGCCTCGCCGGTCTGCACCATCTCCGAGATCTTCGCCGAGTTCGGGATGTACTCGACGACGTTCGGCCCGACCGTGCTCGCCCACTTGCCGAAGCCGGGCTCGACGTTCTGTTCGTTGCCGCCGAGCAGCCGGTTGATCGCGAGGAAGCCGTGCAGCCCGAACGTGCTGCTCGACGCCGACTGGAACACGACCTTGCCCTTGTATTTCGGATCGGCGAAATCCATCCACGACGTCGGCGGCGCCCAGCCTTTCTCGGCGAACAGCTTCTTGTTGTACGCGATGCCGGTCATCCCGAGCTGCACGCCCGCGCCGACGTCGTCCTTCATCCGCGCGAACGGGTACAGCTCCTTCAGCACCGGCGAATCGTCGAGCTTCTGGCACACGCCAAGGCTCACCGCGCGCGCCATCACGCCGTCGTCGAGGAACGCGACGTGGATCTGCGGCTTGTTGCGGTTCGCGAGCAGCTTCGCGAGCACGTCCGACGACGTGCCGGGCACGATCACCACCTTCACGTTGTTCGCCTTCTCGAAGTCGGGCAGCACCTGGCTCGTATAGGCCTTTTCCATCGGCCCGCCGTTCATGCCGACGTAGATCGTCTTCGTTTGCGCGTACGCGGGCGCGCCGACGCCTGCGATGCAGAGGGCGGCGGCGGCCGCGATCGTTCCGAGCAGTTTCATCTTTGTGTTTCCTCTTGACGGAAAGGGGCGGCCGGCATGGCTTGGGGGAAGAAGCGGCCGATCGAGAATGCATCGAGTGGCGTGGCGGTTTCGCCGGTCGTGACGAGATCGGCGAGCACGTCGCCGACGCCCGGCGCGAGCAGGAAGCCGCCGCCGGAAAAGCCGAACGCATGCAGCAGGTTCGGCGTGGTACGGCTCGCGCCGATGATCGGGTTGTGGTCGGGCGTACAGCCTTCGACGCCGCTCCACGTGCGGATCAGCAGCGCGTCGCGCAATGCGGGCAGCAATGCGCAGGCGTCGCGCATCACCGCGCGCGTCGTGTCGACCGACGGCTGGCCGAACTCGCCGTCGCCGCGGCCGCGGCCGCCGCCGATCACGCAGTTGCCGCGCGCGACCTGGCGCGCGTACACGCCGCCGCCATACACGCCGAGGTTGTGCGCGATGAACGGCGGCAGCGGCTCGGTCACCCACATGTTCGGGTAGATCGGCTCCATCGGGACAGCTTCGCCGAAGCGTTCGGCGATCGTGTTCGCCCATGCGCCGGCCGAATTGATCAGCCACGTCGCGGTGTGCGCGCGACCGCCCGCCTGCAAGTGAAAACGTGCGCCATCGTGATGAACCGCGTCGACGGGCGTGTGCTCGAACACGTCGGCGCCCGCTGCGCGGGCCGCGCGCGCGAACGCGGGCGACACGAGGCGCGGGTTCGCATGGCCGTCGGTCTCGCACAGCGAGCCGCCGAGCGCCGCGCGGCCGAGCCACGGGTAGCGGCGGCGGAACGCGTCGCCGCGCATTACCTGCAGCGGCAAGCCGTGTTCGCCGGCGAGCACGGCGTATGCGTCGAGCGCGTCGAGATCGGCATCGCTGCGCGCGAGCCGCAAGTGGCCGGACACGACGAATTCGCCGTCGATGCCGATCAGTTCGGGCAGGTGATTCCAGATGCGCCGCGCCCGCAGCGCGAGCGGCAATTGCTCGGCCGGGCGGCCCTGGCAGCGCACGCCGCCGTAGTTCACGCCGCTCGCCTGCGCGCCGCAGTCGCGCCGCTCGAACAGCCCGACGCGCAGTCCGCGGTGCGTGAGCGCAAGTGCGGCCGACGCGCCGACGAGGCCGCCGCCGACGATCGCGACGTCGTAATGCCGGATCTCACTCATCGCGCGCCTCGTCGGGAATCGCCGCGACGTCGTCGCCCGCGAGCGCGGCCGAGATCGGGAACGGCTTCACGGGTGGTTGCGCACGCAACCGCCCGACGTCGGCGAGCGGCCGGCCGGTTTCGGCGGCCAGCACGAGCGCGGCCGCGTCGCCGCACATGCGGCCCTGGCAGCGGCCCATGCCGACGCGGGTCAGCGCCTTCAGCCGGTTCAATTCGGTCGCCGCGCCTTCGCGCACGCAGCGGCGCAGCGTGCCCGCGTCGATCTCCTCGCAGCGGCACACGATCGTGTCGTCGGGGCAGCGGGCAGCCTGGTCGGCCGGCAGCGCGAACGCCGCCTCGAGGCCCGCGCGGAATGCGCCGATGCGGGCGAGCGTGCGCTCGAGCGCCGCCGCATCGGGCTGGCCGGGCGGCGAGCGCGATGCGACGCCGGCATCGTCGAGCAGCGCGAGCGCCGCACGCCGGCCCGACGCTTCGGCCGCGTCGGCGCCTGCGATGCCCGCGCCGTCGCCGGCGACGTAGACGCCACGTACCGACGTGCGACCGGCCGCGTCGCGTTCGGGCAGCCACGCGCGATCGAGCGGGTCGAATTCGAACCGGCAGCCGGCGAGATCGGCGAGCTGCGTTTCGGCGCGCAGGCCGAAGCCGAGGCCGAGCGCATCGCAGTCGAGCACGCGCGGTGGCGTGGGCTGCGCGTCGTCTCCGGCGGCGCGCCATGCGAGCCCCGTCACGTGCTGGTCGCCGAGCACGCGTTCGAACGTGACACCCGTTTCGATCGCGACACCATGCGCACGCAGCCAGCCGTTGTAGTAGAGCCCTTTCGCGAAGATCGACGGCATGCGCAGCAGCGCGGGCGCGGCGGCGGCCTGGCGGCGCAGCGGGCTCGTGTCGAGTACGGCCGCGACGTGTGCGCCGGCCTTCGCATACTGGTAAGCGACGAGGTAAAGCAGCGGCCCGGTGCCCGCGAACACGATGCGTCGGCCGATCGCGCAGCCCTGCGCCTTCAGCGCGACCTGCGCGCCGCCGAGCGTATAGACGCCCGCGAGCGTCCAGCCGGGCACGGGCAGCATGCGGTCGGTCGCGCCGCTCGCGACGATCAGGTGCGAGTACGGCACCGTCACTTCGCGGCCGTCCTGCAGCGTGTCGACGCGGCCCGCGCCGCACGACCACGCCAGCGTGTTCGGCCGATAGTCGACGTGCGGCAGCAGCGCGGCCATCGTCCGGTGCACCGCGTCGGCCTTCGCGGCCTCGAAGCCGTACAGCGTGCGCTTGCCGCGCACGAACGCGGCGTCGGCCGGCGGTTGACGATAGATCTGTCCGCCCCAGCGCGCGTTCTCGTCGATCACGACCGGGCGCAGCCCGGCGTCGACGAGTGCCTCGGCCGCGCGCACGCCGGCCGGCCCCGCGCCGACGATCACCGGTTGCAGTGCGGCGCTCACGATGCGTCTCCGGTCGCGGCCGGCCGGGCGGCCGTGAGAATCCGCATGCCGTCGGCGATCGGCGTCGAGCACGCGCGCACGCGTGCGCCGGCTTCGGTGCGCACCCAACAGTCCTGGCAGGCGCCGATCAGGCAGAACCCCGCGCGCGGCAGGCCGCTGAATTCGCTGGTACGCACGCGGCGCTGCGCGACGAGGATCGCGGTGAGCACGGTGTCGCCGGCAAGCGCGTGCGCAGGCCGGCCGTCGAGCGTGAACGCGACGGCGGCGCGCTCGCGTTCGGCGACGCGCACGAACTGCGCGCCGTCGTCCGCGATGCCGGGGGAACGGGAAACGGGAGTCGTCATCAATGTTGGCCGATCAGGATGCGGTTCAGGCCGTACACGCGATCGAGCAGCAGCATCGCGCCGGCGGTGATGAAGATGACGAGCGCCGATACCGACGCCATCATCGGATCGATCGATTCGGTCGCGTACATGTACATGCGTACGGGCAGCGTGACCGTCTGCGGCGACGTGACGAAGATCGACATCGTCAGCTCGTCGAAGCTGTTGATGAACGCGAGCAGCCAGCCGCCGGTGATGCCCGGCACGATCATCGGCAGCGTGATGCGGCGGAACGTCGTCCACGGGTCCGCGCCGAGCGAGCACGCGGCCTGCTCGATGCTGCGGTCGAGGCCCGCGACGGACGCGAGCACGAGCCGCATCACGAACGGCGTGATGACGATCATGTGCGCGAGCACCAGCCACGCGAACGAGCCGGTCGCGCCGATCAGCGCGAAGAAGCGCAGCAGCGCGATGCCGAGCACGAGACCGGGAATCACGAGCGGCGACAGCAGCAGCCCGTTCAGGAATGCGCGGCCGGGAAACGTCGCGCGGCCGATCGCGAGGCCGGCCGGCAACGCGATCGCGAGCGACAGTGTTGCCGACGCGAACGCGAGCTTCACGCTGTTGACGAACGCGGTGACGAAGTCGGGATAGTCGAGGATCGCGCGGAACCAGCGCAGCGACACGCCGCGGGTCGGCAGCGTCAGCGTTTCGTCGGGCGTGAACGCGACCAGCACGACGATCGCGAGCGGCGCGAGCACGAACAGGATCACGAGCGTGTGGAAGGCAAGGGCGAAGGGGCCGTTCTTTCTCATCGCGATGCGCCTCCGAGGCTGCGCGCGTAGCGGCGTTCGAGCACGCGGTAGTAGGTGAGCATCACGACGAGGTTCGCGGCGAGCAGCAGCACCGCGATCGTCGCGCCGAGCGGCCAGTTCAGCGAGCCGAGGAATTCGTCGTAGACGGCCGTGGCCGCGACCTTCAGCCGGCGTCCGCCGAGCAGGCCCGGAATCGCGAACGCGCTCGCCGACAGCCCGAACACCATCAGGCTGCCCGACAGCACGCCGGGCATCAGTTGCGGCACGACGATGCGGCGCAGCGTCGTGAACGGCGACGCGCCGAGCGACAGCGCCGCGTGTTCGGTCTGCGGATCGAGCCGCTGCAGCGCGGTCCACACGGGAATCACCATGAACGGCAGCATCACGTGCACCAGCGCGACCACGATCGCGAACGTCGTGTATTCGAGCTTGTACGGCCCGAGCCCGACGAGACCGAGCGCCTGGTTCACGAGGCCGCTCGTGTTCAGCAGCATGCTCCAGCCGAACGCGCGCACGACCACCGACACGAGCAGCGGCGCGAGGATCGCGAGCAGGAACAGCGAACGCCACGGGTCGCGCATCTTCGACAGCACGTACGCTTCCGGCGTGCCGATCGCGACGCAGATCGCGGTCGTCAGCGCGGCGATGCCGAACGTGCGCGCGAAGATCGTGTGGAAGTACGACGAGCCGAGCACTTCCGCGTAGTTGCCGAACTGGAACGCGGCGATCGGGCCGGTGGCCGGGTCGAACCGGTAGAACGTCAGCACGAACGTCATCGCGAGCGGCGCGAGCACGAGCGCGGCGAACAGCGCGAAGGCCGGCGCGCACATCAGCCACAGCGGCGCGTGGGCGCGCCAGCTCGCACGCGGCGCGTTACCGCCGACGGTGCGGAGCGATACCGCATCGGCGGCGGCCGGGGCGGCCGCGAGCCCGGCCGGCGCGCCGTCGGTCGAGAGCGGGCGGGAAGGCTGTCCCATTCAGGCCTCCCGGCGCATCACGCGCACGGCATCGCTGTGCCAGTCGATGCCGACCGGCGCGCCTTCCTCGAGCGGCTCCGCGCCTTCGTTCTGGCAGCACACGAGCACTTCGCCGAGCGCGCTGTCGACGCGGTAGAGCCACTGACTGCCGAGGAAGAATCGGCTCGTGACGGTCGCGGCGAAGCGGCCGGCGTCGGGCGCGCACAGCCGCAGCTTCTCGGGGCGGATGCAGACCGACACCGCGTCGCCCACGCGCACGTCGCGTTCGCGCGGCGGCAGGTGCGCGGTGCGGCCGGTCTCGGCGAGATCGTGTCCGAGGTCGATGCGGATCGCGTCGCCGTCGTGTGCGACGATCGTGCCGGGCAGCAGGTTCGCCTTGCCGATGAACTGCGACACGAAATGATTCTCCGGGCGTTCGTACGCGCGGTACGGCGTATCGGTCTGCGTGATGCGGCCGGCTTCCATCACGACCACGCGGTCGCTGATCGACAGCGCTTCCGACTGATCATGCGTGACCATGATCGTCGTCGTGCCGATCTTGCGCTGGATCGCGCGCAGCTCGAACTGCATGTCCTCGCGCAGCTTCGCGTCGAGGTTCGACATCGGTTCGTCGAGCAGCAGCACCGGCGGCTCGATCACGACCGCACGCGCGATCGCCACGCGCTGCCGTTGGCCGCCCGACAGCTCGCGCGGAAAGCGGTGTGCGAGCGCGTCGAGGCGCACGAGCGCGAGCGCCGCGCGGATGCGCTCCGTGCGCTCGGCCTTGTCGACGCCGCGCATGTCGAGGCCGAAGCCGACGTTCTCCGCGACGCTCATGTGCGGAAACAGCGCATAGCTCTGGAACACGATGCCGAGCCCACGGCGGTTCGGCTTCAGGTGCGTGATGTCCTGCCCGTCGAGCGCGATGCGGCCGCGCGTGACGTCGACGAAGCCGGCGATCATCTGCAGCGTGGTGGTCTTGCCGCAGCCGGACGGCCCGAGCAGCGACACGAATTCGCCTTGTTCGACCGACAGGTTGACGTCCGCGACGGCGGTGAGTTCGCCGAAGGTTTTCGTCAGATCCGTAAGCGTGAGAAACGACATGGGGAGCTCCGGGTTCGCACACCGCATGGCCGGTGCGCCGATGACGCGGACTCTAGCCAGCCATATTTGGGAGCGTCAATTTCGAATTCTGCTGAACGGGATGAATTTCTGAAAAATTCCATTCAATGGAACGACCGGGAAAATCGCCGGCGAATCATTCCGGTGGATGAAGGGGGGGCGACCCGCAAAACGCGCGCGTCAATCCCGTGCACACCCGGATGCCCGTGGATTTTCGACCGGACGACAATGGCGGCTAGCGTATTCCGTTCAATGAAATCGTCGAGGAGAGCCGGCATGCAGGAACCCCATTCGACCGGAACGTCGCCGGCAGCCCGGACGCCGCGCCCGGACGAGGACGCCGTCGACCCGGCCGATGCGGCCGATGCGGCCGGCGCGCCGGGCACCGGCATGCTGCAGCGTGCGTTCGCGATCCTGCGCGCGCTGGCCGGCATGCAGCAGGACGGCGTGCGCGTCACGCATTTGGCGAAAGCCGTCGGCCTCACGCAGGGCACCGCGCATCGGATCTTGCAATCGCTGATTGCCGAAGGGATGGTCGAACAGGACGAGCAGTCGAAGCTGTACCGGCTGAGCGTCGACTTCTTCGCGCTCGCCGCGCTGGCCGGCAACCCGAGCAGCATGCGCACGCTGTGCCGGCCCGCGCTGCTGCGACTGTGCGCGAGCCTCGGCGAAACCATCTTCCTGCTCGTGAAGAGCGGCTTCGACGCCGTGTGTCTCGACCTGTGCGAAGGGCCGTTTCCGATCCGCTCGTTTACCGGCGACATCGGCGGGCGCATCGCGCTCGGTGTCGGGCAGGGCAGCCTCGCGATCCTCGCGTTCCTGCCCGAGGCCGAACGCGAGGAGGTGATCCGCTTCAACGTGCCGCGCCTCCGCGGCTACGGCGTGCTCGACGAGGTGTATCTGCGCACCGAGATCGAACGCGTGCGGCAACTCGGCTACGCGGGCCGCAACAGCGGCGTGCTCGACGGGATGGCCGGCGTCGCGGTGCCGATCCTCGATCGCACCGGCTATCCGGTCGGCGCGCTGAGCGTCGGCACGCTCGCGTCGCGGCTCGGCGACGATCGGATGCCGATGGTCGTCGAACTGCTGCGGCGGCAGGCCGATGCGATCGGGCCGCGCACCAATCCGTTCGACGCCGCGTTGCGGCGGCCGATGCACGGGTTATCGGGGAAAACCATCTAGCGCGCGTCGCGCGTCGCGCGTCGCGCGTTGCCGTTTCATCGGCTTACTTGAGCAAACCATTCACGTCCGATCGACGCGCGCAGGGTCCAGCGGACCTGCGCGCTTTTGTTTTTTAGCGGCGTCGCTGCGCACCCTGAATGACGTTTTTCGAGGGTTATACGACCTTTGAGCCCTCTACCTCCCGCTCCATACTTCACGTGAACGATCGAGCCGGAACAAGCACGCAACCACCCTCGCGTGTCGCGTATCCGGCCTGGTCACTCACCACATGAAAAGGAACGGAAGATGCGACTCAAGGGTAAATCGGCGCTGATCACGGGCGGCACCAGCGGCATCGGTCTGGCCACCGCGAAGCGGTTCATTGCAGAAGGCGCGCGCGTCGCCGTGACGGGGCGCGACGAGGCGGTATTCCAGCGCGTGAGGGCAGCGCTCGGCGAGCGTGCGGTCGTGCTCAAGGGCGACGTACGGTCGCTCGACGACATGCGCGCGATTGCCGCCGAGGTCGACGAGACGTTCGGCGGCCTGGACGTCGTGTTCGCCAACGCGGGCTGGGCTTTCCCGTCCGCCGTCAACGACATCGACGACACGCTCTACAACGACATCATGGACGTCAACGTCAAGGGCGTGGTGGTCACGCTTCAAGCAGCGCTGCCGTACTTGCGCGAAGGTTCGTCGGTGGTCCTCAATACCTCGTTCGTCGATCAGACCGGCAAGCATGGCATCTCGTTGACCGCGGCGGCGAAGGCCGCCGTGCGATCGCTGGCCCGCAGCTGGTCGTACGAATTTCTCGACCGGAAAATCCGGTTCAACGCGATCGCGCCCGGCCCGATCGATACGCCGCTGCTCTCCAGGTGGGGCAAGCCCGACGAATGGGTGCGCGAGCGCAAGGCCGAATTCGCGGCAGCGAATCCGGCGGGCCGCATGGGCACGGCCGACGATATCGCGTACGCGGTGCTTTATCTCGCCAGCGACGAATCGTCGTACGTCGTCGGCACTGAACTGGTCGTCGATGGCGGTGCGTCGCAGCTTTAAGCCGGCGCGTCACGCTTCCCGAGCCCGGCACGCCATCCCGGCTCATCCCCATCCCGATTTCACGTCCGCCACGCCGTTCGCGGTGGCGGTTATTCGATCCGGCCCGGCGGGGTTGCACTCGCCCATGGGCCGAAGTGCAAGGAGCAATCATCTTGACCGACAGTAGCGATAACCATGTGTCCGCCGGACAACTCACGCGGGCAGGCCGTTCGCGCCGCGATGTCCTGAAGTTCGGCAGCGCCGCCACGCTCGGCGCCGTGTTGGGCGGCGGCGCATTGCTCGGGCACGCGACGCCTGCGCCGGCGCAAACGAGCCGCGCAGGGCTGCTCGCGCCGAACGCGCCGCTCGACATCCTGATCGTCAACTACGACGGCGGCACGCTGCTCGACTTCGCGGGCCCCAGCGAGATTTTCCACCGGCTGCCGAATACGAACGTTCGCTACGCGAGCCTCGATGGCGGCAACGTGACGCTCGAATTCGGCGTCGTGTACGGCAAGACCGAACGGCTGGCCGATATCGACCAGACCGATGTGATCCTCGTGCCGGGCGGCTCCGATTTGTCGGCGCCGATGCGGCCGGCGTATCAGGCGCAGATCCGGCGTCTCGCGGAAAGCGCGAAACACGTGACGTCGGTGTGCAACGGCTCGCTCGTGCTCGCCGCGACGGGCGTGCTCAACGGCAAGCGCAGCGCGTGCCATTGGGCGTTCGTCAACAAGCTGGCCGAATACGGCGCGATTCCCGTTCCCGATCGCTTCGTCGAAGACGACGACGGCCGCTTCATGAGCGGCGGCGGCGTGACGGCGGGCATCGACTTCGCGCTGCGGGTGGCGTCGAAGCTGCGCGGCCGGCAGGCGGCCGAGTACACGCAGCTCGTCGTCGAATACGATCCCGACCCGCCGTTCCACTCCGGTCATCCGAGAGATGCACGACCCGAACTCGTCGCGTTGGTCGACAAGAAGCTGCCCGGCGCATCAAAGGGACTCGCACGCGTTCCCGGTGTCCGCTGACACGCTTGCCGGCGACGCGTGCAGCGTCGCCGCCTCTTCAATTCAAACCCGATTCGGAAATCATTCGATGCGACAGATTCATCTTTGTACGGCTGCGCTTGCAGCGTGCGTGTCCTTTTTTGCATTCACGGCGCCGGCTGTCGCCGGTGGTGCGCAACGCCTGCCCGAAGCGGCCATCAAGGCCGAAAACGCGCGATGGGCGGATGCCTTTGCGCGAGGCGACTACGACGCGATCGGCCGCCTCTATACCGACGACGGCACGCTCTTGCCGCCGGGGGGCGACAAAGTCACCGGGCACCGCGCGATCACCGACTACTTCATCAACGGATATGCGGGATCGAAGCCCGGCACCGTATCGTTCAGCAACTATGAGTTCTACGGTAACGACCGGGTCGTGACGGAGGTATCGGATGCGGAGGTTCGCGATCACGACGGAAAGCTCAAGGTCCGCGCGAAGCAGACGCTCGTCTTCCTGAAGCAGGGCGGCACGTGGAAGCTGCATCGCGACATGTGGAACGCTTATCCGCCCGTCAAGGATTGACGACGGTTATCGACGTCCGGAGAAACGGCGCGTTGTGTACCCACGCGCCACTCACCCGTTGGCAAGACGTCAACCACGCGGCGCGCCGATCGGCAGGCGGTCGATCAGCGCGCTGCCTTCGACCTGCTCTCGCGTCGAACCGCTTGCGGCGGGTGTCCGAGCAGCTTGATGAAGGCTCGGCGCATCCGTTCCGGATCGGTGAAGCCGACCGCCAGCGCAATCTGCTCGATCGGTTCGCTGCCGCCCTGCAGGCGCAGCCTCGCGGCTTCGACGCGCAAGCGCTCGACGGCCCTCGCGGGTGTTTCACCGGTTTCCCGGCGAAAGGCGCGCCCGAACTGCCGCACACTCAAGCTCGCCGCATCGGCGAGCCGCTCGACCGGCAACGCCTCGGCAAGATGTTCGCGCGCGAAATTCAGCGCGATGCGGATGCGATCCGATTCCGGCTCCATCTGCGACATCGCGGAGAACTGCGACTGCCCGCCGGGCCGACGATACGGAACAACCAGCAGCCGCGAGACCTCGCGCGCAATCTCCGTGCTCATGTCGCGTTCGATCATGCCGAGCGCGAGATCGATGCCGGACGCGATGCCCGCCGACGTCCAGACGCGGCCGTCGACGACATAGATACTGTCGCCGTCGACCCGCGTGCGAGGGAAGCGCGACTGCAATTGCGCGGCGTAGCGCCAGTGCGTTGCCGCTCTCAACCCGTCGAGCGAGCCGGTTTCCGCAAGCAGAAATGCGCCCGTACACACGCTGGCGACGCGCGACGCCTTGGCGGCCAGTTTGCTGGCTGCGGCGATATTGTCCGATGTCTGCATCGGCGCGATATCGCCGCCGACGAACACGACGGTGTCGAATGCACGCCTTCCGACCGGCTTCGTGTCGATCGAAAGGCCGGTATTGCCGGGAATCGGGCCGCCGGACGGCGAGATGACGTGAAGATCGTAGGGCGTGTGGCCGGCGGCCGTGGCGACTTGATTGAAGGCCGACAATGGGCCGCCAAGATCGAGCGCATCATAGCCGCGGCAAACGAAGAATCCAATTCGATGCATGACGAAGCAATTGATCGATAACCCCGGAATGGCGGATTTTACCGGGGGCCCGTCGAATTGTGTCGTTTGACGCGAAACGAGGGAAAAACGTCGTTTACGCCGTCATCGATCAACTGTATTCGTTTGCGTCGCATCGATGCGATGCCGACAGAAAGCGACGCTCAACGACGGTAGATGAACTCCAGATCGGTCGATTCGCCGACCTTGAAATCGTACGTACCGACACGCTGGAAGCCTGCTTTCTCGTAGAACGCGATGGCCTTCGCATTGCCCGACCACACACCCAGCCATACCGGGCCGGGGCGCGTCGCGGCGAGATACGCGAGCGCGGTGTCGAACAACGCGCGTCCGGCGCCGGTGCCCTGCGTGCCGCGGCGCAGGTAGATCTGATGGATCTCGCCCGAACCGTCCGCGACTTCCGGGTGCGGCAGTTTGCACGGCCCCGCGTGCGCATACCCGACCAGCGTGCCGTCGTCGCCTTCCGCGACCCACGTGCGGCACTGCGGGTCGCCGAGCTGCCCGGTGATCGCGGCCACCGAGTAGGTACGGGCTTCGTACTCGGCCAGATCGTCCGGCGGGTAGTCGATGCCGAATCCGTCCTGCAGAAAGGTTTCGCGAAACGTATCGCGCTTCAATTCGGCAAGCGGGACGGCATCGGCCAGGGTCGCAACGCGGATCAACATTGAGCTTTTCTCGGTTCGGTGTCGGGCCGTCAGTTTATCGCGGGCGATGTCGAACAGACGCGTCGTCACGTGCTAACCGGCGACCTTGCAGTCGGACGCGCGACGATCTCGTTCATGGGGACATTCGCAGGTTGCGCGATCGCTTCCGGTTCGAGCAGCGATGCTGCGCATGGTCGCGCAGTCGGCATCACGATTCGGCGGGAAAGCGCCAATTTTGCAGCGCAGCGAAACGCGGCGACGCTTACCCCTGCCGCGCACGCGTAACCAGCCGAAACCGCCGGTGCGGCAATCATGCGGATGCCGATGGTTGACCGCCGTCGGACATGCTAGGATTTCCTTCAAACAACTCCGGAGACTGCGATGCCGTTCATCTGCGAAAACGTCGAATGTCGTGCCGTGCTGGCTCGCGGACAGGTCAGGCACCATCAGGAGGGGGCGGGCTGGTGCTTCTACTGCCCGGACTGCAACACCCGAAACGAGTTGATGAATGTCGGCACGGTCAGCGGCCCCGTCGAGCTGGTTCAGCCGGAGCGGGCCAGCCCACCGCACAGGGTCGTCGCGACGGCCCGACCGCTGGATGACGGCCGATACGCGGCGCAATTGAGCGTCCAGCGGGCGCTCGCCGTGAAAGGCACCTACGCGGCCGAAGAGCACTGGGATCAGCTCGGCGTATTCGGCGACGCGCAGGAAGCCGTCGCGCATGCGAAGTCTTTCGCGACGGATTTGCTGCAGCGCGTCGCATAGTCGGCAGTTTCCGTGAACGAACAAGGGGCGTCGCGCATTCGTGCGCGACGCCCCTTTGCGATTTCCGCGCGCGTTCGTCAGTGGTCGACATCGAACGAGAAGGATGGCTTCCCGATCCGGTGAGACGTGCCGCTCTGAATCCGGCGTGCGAGAAAGCCGCGTAAGGTCACGCAGCCGGCGCCTGCACCGCGCGTGCCTGTTCGCGGGCCGCGACGAGTTCCCGGATCCGCGCACGGTCGGCCGGCGTGACCGGCGTGAAGATCACGAGGCTCAGGTCCGGGCTGCCGGTGACCGAGAACGCCGAGTATTCAAGCGCGATCCGGCCGGCTTGCGGATGGCGAATCTCCTTCGTGCCTTCGTCGTGCGTACGGATATCGTGGTCGCGCCACATCGCATCGAATTCGTCGCTCGTCGCGCGCATCTCGTCGACGAACGCCTGCACGCTCTGCGTCGCGCCGCTGCGCGCGACGTCCGCACGAAACGCGCCGACCGCGAACCGCGCGACGCGCTCCCAGTTGGGCTGCGCGTAACGGACACCCGCGTCGACGAAGATCAGCCGCAGGATGTTGCGCGCGGCCGGCGGCAGCGTCGCGTAGTCGGTGAGCGTCGCGGCCGCCGCGTCATTCCACGCGGCGACGTCCCACGTCGCCGTGCGGACGATCGCGGGGCTCGCGTCGAGCGAATCGAGCACGTGCTGCAGGCGCGGCGTCACGCTGGCCGGCGCGTGATAGCGCACTTCGGGCGGATGGCCGACGCCGAGCAGGAACAGGTGTTCGCGTTCGGCGTCGTTGAGCATCAGCGCGCGGGCGAGCCGGTCGAGCACGTCGGCCGACGGTGCGCCGCCGCGGCCCTGTTCGAGCCACGTGTACCACGCGGCGCTCACGTGCGCGCGCTGCGCGACTTCCTCGCGCCGCAGGCCCGGCGTGCGGCGGCGCGTGGCCGGCAGCCCGAGCGCGGTCGGGTCGAGCTTCTCGCGGCGGTCCCGCAGGTACGCGCCGAGCAGGTTGTCGGAGGCGTCAGCCATATCCTGTTAGTTCGTTTACCAGTAAACCGTCACGGCTTCACCGCGAGCGGCCATCGACGGATAGTAAGCCTCCATTTCATCCGGAGGTGCTGAACATGCGTGTCTTTGTTACGGGAGCGTCGGGATTCGTCGGCTCGGCCGTCGTCGCCGAACTCGTGGCCGCCGGGCACTCGGTGCTCGGGCTCGCGCGGTCCGATGCGGCCGCGGCAGCGGTTGCCGCAGCCGGCGCGGACGTCCATCGCGGGTCGCTGGAAGATCTCGACAGCCTGACGCGCGGCGCCGAAGCCGCCGACGCGGTGATCCACACGGGATTCAATCACGATTTCTCGCGCTTCGCGCAGAACTGCGAACTCGACCGCCGCGCGATCGACACGATCGGTGCGGTGCTCGCCGGCTCGGCGCGGCCGCTGGTCGTCACGTCGGGCCTCGCGCTCGTCGCGCCCGGTCGCGCGGCGACCGAGGACGATCCGCACGTGCCGGTGTCGGCGAATTATCCCCGGGCGTCCGAAGCGACCGCGGTCGCGCTCGAGGCGCGCGGCGTGCACGCGTCGGTCGTCCGCCTGCCGCCGTCCGTGCATGGCGACGGCGATCACGCGTTCGTGCCGCGCCTGATTGCGTTCGCGCGGGAGAAGGGCGTATCGGCGTTCATCGGCGACGGCGCGAACCGCTGGCCGGCTGTGCACCGGCTCGACGCGGCGCGCGTGTACCGGCTCGCGATCGAACGCGGCGCGGCCGGTGCGCGCTATCACGCGGTCGACGATACGGGCGTGCCGTTCCGCGAGATCGCCGAGGTAATCGGCCGGCGGCTGAACGTGCCGGTCGTCGCGATGTCGGCCGAGCAAGCCGGCGAACACTTCGGCTGGTTCGCGATGTTCGCGGGAATGGACGCGCCGGCCACCAGCGAGCGCACGCGAGCGTCGCTCGACTGGGCGCCGACGCAGCCGCGGCTGCTGGCCGATATCGACCGGCCGCGGTATTTCGAAAGCTGACGGACGGCGCGCGGCGCTCACGATGTGCGGGCCAGACTGCGGCTCAGACCGTGACGACGATCTTCCCGACCCGCGCGCCGGCTTCCATGTAGCGGTGCGCATCCGAGATGTCGTCGAACGCGAACGTGCGATCGATCCGCGGCGTCAGCGTGCCGGCCGCGAGCCCGGCGATCGCCGCCTGCCCGACGCGGCGCCGATCAGCACCGCATCACCGCGCCCGAGCTGGCCGAGTTCGATCAGCGCGCCGTAGGCCGTGACGAACATCATCCGCGTCGCGGCCGCCTCCTCGAACGACAGGCATCTGCGGATGCTTGACCGCCGCTCGCGCGGGCACGTTGACCACCTCGCCGTACATCCCGTAGTCGGCGAACGAGAAAGCCGGCACGACGCTCACCGCATCGCCTTCGGCGAACGCCGTCACGTTTCGGCCGACCACCGCGACGATGCCCGATGCCTCGTAGCCTAGCGATGCCGGGCAGCGCGGCATGAACGTGTATTCGCCGCTTCGGAACATGACTTCCGCGCGGTTGAGGCCGATCGCCTTCACGCGCAGCTGGATGTCGTCGAGGCCCGGCGCGGGCACGTCGACGGTGTCGATCTGCAGGACTTCGGGGCCGCCGATACGGTGGAAACGAACGATGCGGGTCATGAAGCGCCCCTTCGATGATCGGGTGTCGATGAACACGCATCGTAAGCGGGGGCTCGCGCCGGATAAACGCGCGGTCGGATCATTGATTGTTATTTGACCAATAACAATTGGCATCACCGGCCGCCGTGGCCTGTCGATGTTCGATGCACTACGCTGGTTTGGCGACCGGCATCGGGACGCTCGGCACGTCGTCGAATGCTGCTTCGAATGCATCAAACGCCGCCATCGTTTCGCCGCGCGTGACGACAGGGTGCGTGCCACGACGCATGGCGCTGACGACGTTCGTTCAACATTGCTTTTCAAGCGTGCCGCTCTATATTGAGAGCGGTTCGTGTCGATGCGACGAATAAAGAGGATGACTACGCAAATGAACATACTCGAAAAATTTCGGATGCATGCGGCGCGCGGTGCCGATACGCCGGCCGTGATTTCCGAGCACGGCAGCGTGAGTTACCGGGAACTGGACGGTCGGAGCGATGCGGTGGCCGCTGCGTTGCGCGCGCGCGGAATCGGAAGCGGCAGCCTGGTGCCGATCGAGGCGTCGCGCAACGCCGAGTTCATCGCCGGCATCCTCGGCATCCTGAAGGCCGGTGCAACCTACGTGCCGATCGACGAGCGCTATCCGGACGCCCGCAAGCGCTACATCCTGCAGCAATGCAATGCGACGCTGGTGCTGACTGCCCGCGCGACGTCGAGCGATGCGGCAATGGCATTCGTCAGCGTGGCGGATCTGTCCGCGCGATGGCCGGACCGCGACGACGTGCCTGCGGCCCCGCCGGACGATGCACGGGGCGGTGCGATCTACGTGATCTTCACGTCCGGTTCCACCGGCGCGCCGAAAGGCGTGATCGTCGAACATGCGGCCGTCGCGGCGCTCGTCGACTGGCACAACGCGCGTTTCGACGTGAATGCGCAAAGCCGCGCGACGCTGATGGCCGGGCTCGGCTTCGACGTATCGCAGTGGGAAATCTGGTCGGCGCTCTGCGCGGGCGCGACGCTGTTCCTGCCGAATGAAGAAACGCGGCTCGATGCCGACGCACTCGTGGCGTTCTTCGTCCGTCACGGGATCACGCACGCGTACGTGCCGACCGTGATGGTGGCCGACGTGGTGGGTGTCGGCCAGCCGGCGGGCCTGAAGCTGCGGTATCTGTTCACGGCCGGTGAAAAGCTGGGCCCGATCGATACCGACGCGATCGGTTATACGGTGGTCGATTACTACGGGCCGACCGAAGCGACGATCTTCGCGACGTGCCACATCGTGCCGAGCGCGACGCTCGGCCGCCCTGCGTCGATCGGGCGGCCGATCGGCGATGCGGAGATCCTGATCCTGAACGATACCGGAGAACCGGTGACGTGCGACGACGTGGGCGAGATCTGCATCGGCGGGCCCGGCCTCGCGCGCGGCTATCTGGGCAATCCCGCGTTGACCCGCGACAAGTTCCGCCCGCATCCGCGGCAACCGGATCGGATCGTCTATCACACGGGCGATCTGGGGCGCTGGCTGAACGACGGCTCGATCCAGTTCCTCGGGCGTCTGGACGATCAGGTCAAGATTCGCGGCAACCTGGTCGAACTGAGCGAAATCCAGGCCGCGCTCGCGGGCTCCGGCGAGGTCCGCCATGCAGTGGTGCTGGCATTGCCCAACCGGGCAGGAACCGGAATGGAGCTGGTCGCGTTCGTGGTGCCGCGCGATGGCGCGATGCCGCGCGAGCGTGTCGTCGACGCGCTGAAGGCCCGTGTCCGGCACACGCTGCCCGATTACATGTGGCCGGTCGGCCATGTGCTGCTCGACGCGATGCCGGTGACGGCGAACGGCAAGACCGACCGCGCCGCGCTTGAACGACGTTACCGCGACGAACCACGCGGCCCGAGCGAGCACGAGCCGTACACGGCCGCCGAACGGATCGTCGCGGATGCCTTCGTCGCGTTGATCGGCCATGCATCGTTTCGCAAGACCGACCGTTTCTTCGACATCGGCGGCAATTCGCTGCTGACCGCGAAACTCGCGCGGGCGCTGTCGGACGCGGCCGGGACGAAGATGCTGATCCGGGACGTCTACGAGCACCAGACGGTGCAGGCGCTCGCCGGCGAGATCGAGCGGCGGGCCGCCACGGCGCTCGCGGTCGAACGCGAGCCAGTGTATACGCTGGAGAACGACATCCGCGTGCCGGAAGAGGCGGATTTCAGCGGCCCGTTCGACGATGCGCTGCTGGCGAAGCCGCGCACGATGCTGCTGACGGGCGCCACGGGGTTCGTCGGCGTGCATCTGCTGGCCGAACTGCTCGCGACGACATCGGCGGTCGTGCATTGCCTGGTGCGCGCGACGGACGCCGCGGCCGGGTGGGCGCGGATCGACGAGAAACTGCGCGCGTACGACGTGAGCCTGGGGCCGGACGAGCGCGCTCGCATTCGCATATGGGCGGGCGACTTCACGCAGGTGCGCTTCGGCATGGACGAGCACGACTACGCGGTGCTCGCGGACGAAATCGACATCGTTTACCACTCCGCCAGCGCGGTCAACTTCATCCAGCCGTATTGCTACATGAAGAAGATCAATGTGGACGGCCTCCAGCAGATCCTCGCCTTTGCCGGATGCCGGCGGACGAAGGCGCTGATCCTGCTGTCGACGATCTCGGTGTACAGCTGGGGGCACCGCTTCACCGGCAAGACCGTGATGACCGAGGCGGACGACATCGATCAGAACCTGCCGGCCGTGCTCGAAGACATCGGCTATACGCGTAGCAAATGGGTGATGGAAAAAACGGCCGACCAGGCCGCGCAGCGCGGGCTGCCGCTGATGACTTTCCGGCTCGGCTACGCGACGTTTCATGGCGAGACCGGCGTGAGCGCGGATTACCAATGGTGGGGGCGGCTGGTGAAGACGTGCATTGCGCTCGGCACCGTGCCCGACCTGCACGACCTGCGCGAAGGGCTGACGAGCGTGGACTACATGACGAAGGCGATCGCGCGGATTTCGCGTAATCCGGCCGCGCTGGGGCACAAGTTCAACCTGATCAACTCGCCCGAGACCGACGTCACGCTGAAGGAGTTCTTCTCGCGGCTCGAACGATACTTCGGGCTGCGGTTTCGGGTGGTGCCGTTCCGCGAATGGGTCGATTCGTGGAAGACGGATATCGACGCACCGCTCTATCCGCTGCTGAGCCTGTTCGACGACAACATTCGCGACGGCATGAGCACGGCCGAGCTGTATCAGAGCAATTACGCGTGGGACTGCCGCAACGCGATCCAGTTTCTCGAAGGCAGCGGCATCGAGCAGCCGGCGTTTTCGCGCGAGCAACTGGCGCGGTACATGGAGCGCTCGATCGGCTATCGGGTCGCCGGCCATGCCGGATAACGTCGTGCGAACAGCTCGGTCAGCCAGTCGATGGACGCGCGCACGCATGGCGCTCCCGAGTCACGGGGCGGCGGCCATCTTCGCACACGGCAGGCGCGCGGCCGCCCGCCTGCCGTGCGTCACTCGACCGGATGCAGGTCCTGCAGCAGCGTCGGCAGCAGCTCCGACACGGTCGGATGGATATGCATCGCACGGCTGATCGTCGTGTACGGCGCGCCGGCGGCCATCACGTCGAGAATCCCGTGCACGACCTCGTCGCCGGTCACGCCCAGGATCGACGCGCCGAGAATCGCGTGGTTGTCCGCGTCGACGATTACCTTCATGAAGCCCTGGCTCTCGCCTTTCTCGACCGCCCGGCCGACGCGCGTCATCGGGCGCGTGCCGACCAGCAGCCGGCGGCCCGTCTGCTTCGCTTCCGCGAGCGTCATGCCGACGCGGCCGAGCGGCGGATCGATGTACATCGCATAGGCCATGATGCGGTCGGACACCTTGCGCGGATCGTCGTCGAGCAGGTTCGCCGCGACGATCTCGTAGTCGTTGTACGCGGTGTGCGTGAACGCGCCGCGCCCGTTGCAGTCGCCGAGCGCCCAGACGCCGGGCACGTTCGTGCGCAACTGCTCGTCGACGGTGATGTAGCCGCGCGCGTCGGTGTCGATGCCCGCGCGGTCGAGCCCCAGATCGTCGGTGTTCGGCACGCGCCCGACCGCGAGCAGCAGGTGCGAGCCCGCGACCTCGCGGCCGCCGCCCGCGCAGTCGAGGCCGACGACGATGCCGTCGCCGTGGCGGCGCGCGCTCAGGCAGTTCGCGTCGAGCTGCACGTCGATCCCTTCCTTTTCGAGGATCTCGCGCACGGCCTGCGACACGTCTTCGTCCTCGCGGCGAATCAGGCGCGAACCCTTCTCGACGATCGTGACCTTCGAGCCGAAGCGGCGGTACATCTGGCCGAATTCGAGCCCGACGTAGCTGCCGCCGACGATCACGAGATGGTCGGGCAGGAAGTCGACGTCCATCATCGTCGAGTTGGTCAGGTACGGCACCGAGTCGAGGCCCGGCATCGCGGGCACCTGCGCGCGTCCGCCGACGTTGATGAAGATCCGTTCGGCTTCGAGCACGTCATCGCCCACGCGCACCGCGTTCGCGCGTTCGAAGCGGGCATGACCCTGAAAGACGGTCGCGTGGTCGAGGCCGCGCACCCATTGCTCGACGCCGTGGTTCGAGCGGCCCGAGATCTGGTCCTTGCGCGCCTTCACCGCTTTCATGTCGACGGTGACGGGGCCGCCGACCGACACGCCGTATTCGCTGGCGCGCCGTGCGAGCTGCGCGGCGTACGCGCTCGCGATCAGCGTCTTGGTCGGGATGCAGCCGGTGTTCACGCAGGTGCCGCCGAAGCGGCCGCGCTCGACGATCGCGACTTTCATGCCGGCGCCGGCGAGCCGTGCGGCGAGCGGCGGCCCGGCCTGGCCGGTGCCGATGACGATCGCATCGAAGTGTTGCGTCATGACGTCCTCCTGTGCGGGGGCAACGAGGAAAGGGGCAGGCGCAAGCCGCATGCCGTGCCGGCGGTCGCGCGGGCGACGAGCGCCTATGGTAGACCTGTTGGCCGGGGGCCGCGAGCAGCAGGCGGGCGATGCGGCGCGTCGCATTGAAAAACGGCGCCGCCGCGGGCGTGGATGCGTACCGGGAGGCTAGTCCTTGCGTTTCCACTGCCCGAACGACACCGGCCGGTGCGCGTCGGCGCGCGTGACGGTGACGTGGTCGGGCTTGTCGTCGAGCGGAAACGATTCGGTGACGATCTGGCTCGAAAACAGCCAGCCGTGCGTGCGCGGGTCGTAGCGGAACGTGATGTAGTCGGTCCAGTGCTGGCCGCACGCGACGGAGTTCTGCACGGTGAAATAGCGGCCCTTCACCGACAAGCCATTGTCGGCCGCGTCTTCAGGATCGAAAGGGTCGCACTGGCCGCCTTCGTTCGCGCGCAGTACGACCTGGTCGTTGCGGGCGGCGAGCCGGTAGGTGTGGTCGGCCTGTTCCTCGTAGATCAGCAGCGGGCGCGGCGACGGCTGCTCGCGCGTATCGATCGCGCGATGCACGACGACGAGAAAGCTGTGCCGCCCGTTGTCGAGATCGGGGCCGGCGTGCGCGATCAGCGGTTGGTAGCCGGCCGGCAGTTGCGCGGCGATCGACTTCGGCAGGGTGTCGGCGTGGACGCCGAACGAGAGGGCGGCGAGTAGCGGTAGCAGCAGGGCGGAAAGGCGAAGAGCGCGCATGGCGGGCGGTTTGATCGAAAGGATGAAGGGGATGAGCCGCGCGGCGTTACAGATTGCGCCCGGGAAACTCGGCGCCAGACGCCGGATTTCGGCGCGCATCGTCCTGGAATTCGACGCTGGCGGTCGGGCCCACGACGTACTCGCGAAAGATCGCTTCGACGGCGGCGGCACCGTCGGGATAGCGGGCGACGCGGATCTCGATCATGGGGCGGCGCGGGATGACGGGAAAGAGGGCCAGCATAGCAGCGCACCGCCGCTTTCGGCCAGGCGCGAAGCGTGCCAGAATCGACGGCTAGACCGTCGGAAACGACACGCAGGCGCCGGCGCAGCGGCGTCGCTGACCAAGGAGACTTCGATGACCGCATCGGCTGCCGTACTCGCCATCCTGGCTGCGCTGTTCCTCGGCGCGATGATTCCGGGCCCGAGCTTCGTGCTGGTGGCGCGCAATTCGATCGGGCTGTCGCGTCGCGACGGGCTGGCCACCGCGCTCGGCATGGGGATCGGCGGCATCGTGTTCGGCGGCGTCGCGCTGGCCGGGCTCTACACGCTCCTGCAGGCCGTCGAATGGCTGTATGTGGGCCTCAAGGTCGCGGGCGGCATGTACCTGATCTACATGGCGTCGAAGATCTGGCGCGGCGCCGACCGGCCGATCGCGATGGACGATCCGCAGGCAATGGCGGGCGGCAGCGCGCGCAAGTCGTTCTGGACCGGCCTCACGACCCAGCTCAGCAACCCGAAGACGGCGATCTGGTACGGCAGCATCTTCGCGGCGCTGCTCCCGCAGCATCCGCCGCTGTGGTGCTACCTCGTGCTGCCGCCGCTCGTGTTCGCGGTCGAATTCGGCTGGTACACGCTCGTCGCGCTGTGCTTCTCGACGCGCCGGCCGCGCGAACTCTACCTGCGCGCGAAGAAATGGGTCGATCGCATCGCGGCCGGCGCGATCACGCTGCTCGGGCTGCGGCTGATCCTGAATGCGCCGAAAGCGGGGATCTGAACGCTTCTTTATCGGCACGTGGCGGCGACCGGCCATGGCCGGCGCCGGTTAGCGGCGGGAATCGGCCGGCCCGCCCGGGCCGCTCGCCCCGGCGCGCGTCGGCATCCCGAATTCCAAGATTACCGATTCATCGTTAGGCCATGGTCACGCGTGGCTTGCGGAACGCCCGCACCCGTCGCGGCGGCTCGGCCCGTTCATCATTCATGCCGGGCTGGCACGCCACACACAACGCATGACTTCCCGATGGCGCGGCCGCTCGCCGGCCGCCGCCGACCGTGTTTCTCGCCCTCACCACCGCCCGCCGAGCCTTGCCCCACGGGCGTTCCCGTGTGTCGCCCAGCACGCCGAACCGCGCCGCTTCCCCGATTCTGGCGGTCGAGCGTCCGACGACGTGTAAACTGCTGCCTTTTTTGACGGTTTGCAGCATGGTGCAAGCATCTCCGCGCCCGGCGTTGAGCGGTCCGACGCTCGTCCGGCTGCTCGCGCGCCTGGCCGATGCCGACGTCGCGGAATCCCGGCAGACGCTGTCCGACCGGCTGAGCCAGTGGCTCGGCTGGACCGACGCGATCACGCTGTCGTCCGCGCTGAATGCGAGCCCGCCGGGCGTCGCGGCCGGCGTGCGCGGCTACGACGCCGAGCGCGACTGCGCGCGCGTGCGCCACGACCTCGCGCAGGCGATCACGGCCACCAACCGGCCGCGGGCGCGGCGCCGGCCCGGCGACTTGCCGCCGCCGGCCGCCGACACGGCCGATTTCGCGGACTTTCGCCAACGGTATCTGACCCTGCAGCAGGACATGGAAACGGCGATCGGCCAATTGCGCGGCCGCCTGCGGGTCGCGCTCGCCGCGCGCTCGTCCGGAATGGCGCGGCTCGCGACGCTCGACACGATCATGGAGCGCGTGCTCGGCGCGCGCGAGCGCAGCCTGCTGTCGGCCGTGCCCGCGCTGCTCGGCACGCGCTTCGCGCGGCTGCGCGACGCGGAGCGGCAGGCGCTGGCCGAGGCTGATGCCGTGGCCGCGGCCCCCGCTGCGCCCGACGCCGCCGACGCGTCCGCTCCGGCCGATGAAGGCGCGGTGGCCGACACCCCGACCGTCGCGGCGATCGTGCCCGGCGCATGGCTCGATACGTTTCGCGACGAGATGCAAAGCATCCTGCTTGCCGAACTCGAAGTCCGGTTTCAAACGGTAGACGGGCTGCTCGCGGCCCTTCGCACCTGCTAATCAACACGCTATGTCCAGAATTCGCCTTGATCTCGTTGTCTTCGTCGCCGGTCTGCTCGCAGTGGGCTGGATCGGTGCCGGCTATGTCGCGTCGAACCCGCTGGCGGCGGCCGTCACGCTGCTGATCGGCGCGTGCTACGTCGCCGGCGCATGGGAGCTGCTGCGCTTCCGGCAGGCGACCGCCACGCTGTCGCGCGCGGTCGCCGGCCTGACCGAGCCGCCGGCGAAGCTCGACACGTGGCTCGACACGCTGCATCCGGGCCTGCGCGGCGCGGTGCGCGCACGGGTCGAAGGCGCGCGCGTCGCGCTGCCGGGGCCGGCGCTCACGCCTTACCTCGTCGGCCTGCTGGTGCTGCTCGGCATGCTCGGCACGCTGCTCGGGATGGTCGTCACGCTGAAGGGCACGGGCGCCGCGCTCGAAAGCGCGACCGATCTCGATGCGATCCGCGCGTCGCTGATCGCGCCGGTGAAGGGGCTCGGGTTTGCATTCGGCACGTCGATCGCCGGCGTCGCGACGTCCGCGATGCTCGGGCTGTTGTCCGCGCTCGTGCGCCGCGAGCGGATCGACGCGGCCCAGCAGCTCGACGCGAAGATCGCGACGACGCTGCGCGTGCATTCGTCCGCACATCAGCGCGACGAATCGTTCCGGCTGCTGCAGCGCCAGGCCGACGTGATGCCGGCGCTGGTCGACCGGTTGCAGACGATGATGACGACGCTCGAGGCGCGCAGCGTCGCGTTGCACGATCGTCAGCTCGAAAGCCAGCAGGCGTTTTTCGACCGGACCGAGCGTGCCTATGCGGGCTTGGCGTCGAACGTCGGCGACGCGCTGAAGGAAAGCGCCGCCGAAAGCGCGCGGGTGGCCGGCGCCGCGTTGCAGCCGGTCGTCGCCGCGACGATGACGGGGCTCGCGCAGGAGATGGCCGCGCTGCGCGATACCGTGACGGGCGCGGTGCAGCGTCAGCTCGACGGGCTGACCGAAGGCTTCGAGAAGACCACCGGCCACGTGACGGCTGTCTGGAACCGTGCGATCGACGAACAACGTCAGGCGGGCAACGCCGTCGCGCAGCAGTTGCAGACGACGCTCGGCCAGTTCACCGACACGTTCGCGCAGCGTTCGTCGGATCTGCTCGACGGCGTCGCGATGCGTCTCGAATCGACCGAAGGCCGCCTGTCGGACGCATGGCGCGACGCGCTGGCGCGCCAGGAGCAGGTCGGCGAGACGCTGGCCGGCCAGCATGCGCGCGCGCTGGGTGAGGCCGCCGCGACGTTCGAACGCCATTCGGCCGCGACGCTCGCCGCGATGCAGGAGTCGCATGCCGGCTTGCAATCGCAACTGGCGGCACGCGACGAAGAACGTCTGTCCGCGTGGAACGATTCGCTGGCTGCGATGGCCGCGAAGCTCGGCGAAGAATGGCAGCGTGCGGGCGCGCATAGCGCGGGCCGTCAGCAGGAAATCTGCGACGCGCTTGCGCAAACGACGCGTGACCTTACTTCACAGGCTTCGGCGTTCGAACAACGCTCGACCGATTTGCTGTCGACGATTCGCGATTCGCATACGGGCCTGCAATCGCAACTGGCTGCACGCGACGAAGAACGTCTGTCGGCATGGAACGACTCGCTGGCCGCGATGGCCGCGAAGCTCGGCGAAGAATGGCAGCGCGCAGGTGTGCACAGTGCCGGCCGTCAGCAGGAAATCTGCGACGCCCTCGCGCAAACGACGCGCGATCTCGCCGCACAAGCGTCGACGTTCGAACAACGCTCGAACGATCTGTTGTCGACGATTCGCGATTCGCATACGGGCCTGCAATCGCAACTGGCGGCACGCGACGAAGAACGCCTGTCCGCCTGGAACGATTCGCTCGCCGCGATGGCCGCGAAGCTCGGCGAAGAATGGCAGCGCGCAGGCGTGCACAGCGCCGGCCGTCAGCAGGAAATCTGCGACGCGCTCGCGCAAACGACGCGCGATCTCGCCGCACAAGCGTCGACGTTCGAACAACGCTCGAACGATTTGCTGTCGACGATTCGCGATTCGCATACGGGCCTGCAATCGCAACTGGCTGCACGCGACGAAGAACGTCTGTCGGCATGGAACGATTCGCTCGCCGCGATGGCCGCCGCGCTGCGCGACGAATGGGCGCAGACGAGCGCGCAAGCCGCCGCGCGCCAGCAGGACATCTGCGACACGCTGACCCGCACCGCGAACGCCATCACCGCGCAGGCGCAGGTGCATGCGAGCGACACGATCAACGAAATCTCGCGCCTCGTGCAGGCCGCGTCGGAAGCGCCGAAGGCCGCGGCCGACGTCGTCGCCGAGCTGCGCCAGCGCCTGTCCGACAGCATGGTGCGCGACACCGCGATGCTCGACGAACGCAGCCGCCTGCTCGCGACGCTCGAAACGCTGCTCGGCGCGGTCAACCACGCGTCGACCGAACAACGCACCGCGATCGACGCGCTCGTCAGCACGTCGGCCGATCTGCTCGACCGCGTCGGCGCGCGCTTCAACGACACCGTCGACGCCGAAACCCGCAAGCTCGATTCGGTGGCCGCGCAGGTCACGGCGGGCGCCGTCGAAGTGGCGAGCCTCGGCGATGCGTTCGGGATGGCGGTGCAGGTGTTCGGCGAATCGAACGACAAGCTGCTGACGCATCTGCAGCGCATCGAGGCCGCGCTGGAGAAATCGCTCGCGCGCAGCGACGAACAGCTCGAGTACTACGTCGCGCAGGCGCGTGAGGTGATCGACCTGAGCGTGATGTCGCAGAAGCAGATCGTCGACGACCTGCAGCAGCTCGCCGGCCGGCGAGCGCCCGTCGGAGCGTAACGCATGCACGACGAAATCGACGGCGGCGCGCAATCGGCGCCGGTGTGGCCCGCGTTCGCCGACCTGATGTCGGTGTTGCTCGGCGCGTTCGTGCTGATCCTCGTCGGCGTGATCGGCATGCAGCTCCAGCTCACGTCGAAGCTCGAGGAAGCGGTGCGCGCGCGCCAGCTCGAGGCGCAGCAGCGCAAGTCGCTCGAACAGGCGCTCGCCGGGCCGCTCGCGGCCGGCCGCGTGACGCTCGTGAACGGGCGCATCGGCATCAGCGGCAACGTGCTGTTCGCCCTGAACTCCGACCAGTTGCAGCCCGCGGGCCGCGACCTGCTGAAGACGCTGGCGGTACCGCTCGCCACCTACCTGAAGACGCGCGACGAGATCCTGATGATCAGCGGCTTCGCGGACGACCAGCAGGTGCACGCCGGCAACCGCCTGTTCGCGGACAATTGGGAACTGTCGGCCAAGCGCGCGTTGACGGTCACGCGCGCGATGATCGATGCCGGCGTGCCGGCCTCGTCGGTGTTTGCGGCCGCGTTCGGTTCCGAACAGCCGGTCAGCTCGAATGCGGACGATGAAGGCCGCGCGAAGAACCGCCGCGTGGAGATCGCGCCGGTGCCGCGCAAGTCGGCGTCGAACGGAGGAAAGGCCAAGTGACGGGCGAAGCGACGCACGCGCGCGCGACGCTCGACGCATGGCGCGAGCAGGGCGCAGACCGGCTCGATCCGGTGCGCTTTCACCGGATCGACGCGCTCGAGAAGCGCGCGGCCGTGCTCGATGGCGACGCGCGTGCGTTGCTCGATGCGCGACTTGCAACGCTGATCGAAGGGTTTGCGGAGATCGTCGCGCGCGCCGGCGAAGCCGAAGCCACGTGCGAGACGTCGGCAGGTGCGCCCGCGCGCGGCGCGCTTGCCGCGCTCGTCGCAGGGCTCGGCCGCGATGCGCAGGCCGACCGGCGCGGGCTCGATCCCGAACTGGTCGACTACTTCCGCGCGATGTGGTCGAAGGTCCGCACTGAGCAGCAGTATCGCCAGTCGCTCGACCAGGTGCCGCGCAACGCGGGGCCGCTCAATTCGAACAGCCTCGTGCACCGGTCGCTCGCGACGATGCGCGAGCTGTCGCCGGAATACCTGCAGCAGTTCCTGTCGTACGTCGATGCGCTCGCCTGGCTCGAGGATCTCGCGGGCGGCGGCGCGCAGCCCGAGAAGGAAGCGCCGCGCGCGAAGGCGGCCAAACCGGCGAGAAAGACGACGCGCGCGAAGGCGCGATAACGCCACGGCGCACGCGTTCAGCGTGTGGATCGCTTATTGGTCGGCAGTCGGGGCGTCGATCGCCGTGCGCAGCGCGTGCAATGCTTCGACGAGTGCCGACGCGAACGGCGGATGTGCGGCGATGCCCGCCGCGTCGAGCTGGCTGCCGAGGATCGGCAGCGCGATCGATGCGGGCTCGACGATGCGCGCCGACATCACCGACAGCGTTTCGCGCAGCGCCGCGTCCGCATGCGTCGCGCGCGGCGACGCGTTCAATACCGCGACCGGCTTGTCCACGACGGCCTCGCATCCCACGACCCAGCCCAGCGCGTTTTTCATCACGCTCGTCACACCGTGCGCGTATTCGGGGCTCGCGATCAGGATGCCGTCGGCCGCGTTCAGGCGGTCGATCAGATCGCGCACCGCGGCGGGCGTCGGGTATTCGGCATCGGGATTGAACAGCGGGAATTCACCGAGACGATCGAAGCGCGTGATATGCATGTCGCGCGGGGCGACGAGTGCGGCTGCATCGAGCAGCGCTGCGTTGTACGACTGCGCACGCAGACTGCCGCATAGCGCGACGATGTCGAGGGGGCGCTCGGAAGCGGTTCGGGTTTCGTTGACCATCGCGGAACGTGTGGGTAGGTGGCTCGCGCGGCGGCGCGCGGATCCGGCGAATTATCGCATCGGTGCGTGAGCCACATGAGTCACGTGAGCCGCGTGAGCGACGAGCCGCGCGTGGCCGACGCTCCGCACGGGATGTCGTTCGTGTTCGCTGCGCCGCACATTCGCGTTCGCATATTCGGCGGCATCGACGCCGGTCATCCCGGTTGCTTGCGCCAGTTCACCGAGGTTCCATCCGTTGCCGAGCAACAGCCGCCGCGTATGCAACGCACCGTGCACGTCATCGGCAACGGTTTCGCCGAGATAACGCAGCGCGCGGCCTTCGACGTCGACGAAGCCATGCCGGTAGTCGTGTGCGAGCGCGGTCCACAGCTGCGCCGCGCCCGTCGATTGGCGTGCACCGCTGATCAGGCACAGGCCCGCGTCGAGTGCCCATCGATACAGCGTCGTCGCGAGGCCTTTGCGTTGCGCCGAGCCGCGCAGCCGCGTATGCGGCGCGCGCAGGTAGCGGTCGGCGCGGCGCGGGATTTCGGGCAGCCGGTTGAACACCGTATAGCCGGCGAGCTGGCGCGCGGCCGGATCCTCGACATACAGGAAGTATTCGCCATCCGCTTCGCGATGGCGGACGATCAGGCCCGAGCGGCCGAGCGCGACGGCCGGCAGCCCGTGCAAACGATGGCCCGGCTGGTGCAGGCGTTCATAAAGGGTGTCGAGTTCGTCGTCGATGTCGTGTTGGGAATGCTGTACGTCGATACGCATGGCAAAAGGCGCCCGTCCCGGGCGCATCGAGAAAGGGTTTCATGGCAGCGGGGAACGGAAATGGAAGCGGCCCCCGGGCTCGGCGAAGCGAGCCGGGGCCGCGAATCAGCTGGGAATGTGCTGGAAACCGGCGGCGATCGCGGCGAGGCCCGCGATGCAGAGTGTGAACAGGATCAGGACTTTGTGGATCACGCCTCTTTCCTCTTGAATGCGCGGCGCCGGCGGGCGGCGTCGCGGAGACGGTGAGCGGCGGGCACGGCCCGCACGGCCGTCGTGCGGGACGACGGTCGGCGTCCGGGCGGCAGGCGCACGCGGACGGTCAGCACCATACGCGACGGGCAACGAGCGGGCAATCGGACTGACGGAGAAAAGCGATGAAACGCGACGAATCGCGGTGTTTCGCGACAATTGGCCGCATGGGGCGCGTTGAAACGTCCGGAGATCCACGCGAAAGCGCATCGTCAACCGGCAGCGCGCGTACGTGCAAACGTGTCGTTGCGGGGGCGAACGCCGCGACAGGTCGACATCCGCGCGGGGACAGGAGCGGCGTGGACGACCGCCCCGGTTGACGCGTCAGACCGCCAGCCGCCCGCCAAACGCGCGCCGGATTCGCGCGAACAACCCGTGCTGCGCGATCCACTCCGCATAAGCGCGATAGTCGGGATCGCGCATCAGGTGGCGCTCTTCCGTCTTCGCGCGCGTGTAGTAGATCAGGTTGACCGCGACGAGCCCCGCGCAGTGCATCAGCCCGATCTGCCAGCCGAGCGGTTCGACGAATGGCACCGACACCATCCAGTACGACAGGTTCTTCGTGATGTACGCCGGATGCTTCGTGAAGCGGTACGGGCCCGACGTGATGATCCCGCGGTTCGTGAGGTTCGAGAACCGCAGCCCGAACGAGATCGTGCACAGCGCGTAGGTCAGCAGCAGCAGGATGATCGTCGTGCCCCAGATCACGCGCAGCGTCGGCGCCGACAGCAGCCAGTTGTCCCAGAACAGCGAGCCTTCGTAGCGGATGTAGTTGTTCGAGATCAGCGACCAGAACGGCTGGTAGCAGATCAGCGCGGCGACCCAGCCGAGCGTCGTCGGCTCGACGGTGCGCACGTGGCTGTCGAGGATGCGGAACGTGCACAGGTAGCCGACGGTGCCGAACATCAGGTCCATCGTGAACGACAGGTCGTACATGAACACGAAGGTCGCGATCGTCATCGGCGCATGCATCGCGTTCGCGAGCGACGCGCTCAGGTGATCGGCGTCCTTCGACAGGTAGACGGTCATCAGCGGCAGGAAGAACGCCTTCACGCCCCAGCCGGCCAGCATCTCGCGCACCGGCTTCCAGCTCGCGGGCCGCGCGCGGCGGAACAGGAAGCGGCCCCACAGCAGATATGCGTCGTCGGTCTCGCGCTGGTGGCGGTCCATCCACGCGAAGTAGAACGGCGCGGCGACGATCACGTACGGCGCGAGCGAGCGCAGCAGCGACCAGAACGGCAGGTAGAACGCGCCGTGGTATTCGGGCAGCAGCCAGTAGATCGCGCCGATACCTGCGTAGATCGACGTCAGCGCGCCGAGCCGCGTCGCCACGCGCGCGATGCCGAGCGGCCGGACGGCCTGCCGCGACAGCCCCGCGCTCGGGCGCAGGTAGACGTGCGAGATGAAGAGTTCGTGCAGCGCGATCGTGCCGATGATCGCGAGGCTCGCGATGACCGCGCGCGTGGCCGCGTCGAGGGCCGGGTGGTCGCGCGTGACCCACAGCGCGAAGAGTCCGGCCGCGATGCCGAGCAGGCCGGCGCGCAACGGCGTGGCGGAACGGGGTGGGCGGTCCGGGGCAGCGACGATGCCGTCGAGCGTGGAGTTCATGATCGGATCCTCGTAGGGATGAGGGCCGGCGCCCCCGCTTGGCGGGTGACGCCGGCCGTCGGCCGGGCTGTTTATGGATGCGCGCCCGGCCATTGGCCTGTCGTTCTGATACGTGATGCGTTGACGCTTACTTCTTGGTGACGCCGCCCAGCAGACCGCCGAGCAGGTTCGTCACCGGCGACAGCAGGTTGCCGGTGCCGCTTGCGGTGCCGCCGCTCGTGCCGCCGGTCAGGCCGGTCACCACGGAGCCGCTGCCGCCCGGCGTCGTCACGGTGCCCGTTGCGCCGCCAGGGCTGACCGTGCCGATGGCGCCGGCCGAGCCGGCCGGCGTGCCGAGCGCACCCGTGAGCGTGCCGACCGGGCCGCTCGTCAGCACGCCGCCGACCGTGCCGGACAGGTTGCCGCCCGGCGTCGTGACGGTGCCGGTGAGGCTCGCGCCGAGCGGCGTCAGCGAGTTGACGAGGTTGGTGACCGGCGCGAGCAGGCCGCCGACGCCTGCGCCGCTTGTCCCACTCGTCCCGCTGGTGCCGCCGGTGCCGCTCGAGCCGATGCTGCCGAGCGCACCCGTCACCGTGCCGAGCAGGCCGGTGATCGGCGCGAGGGGGCCGCCGCTGGTACCGCTCGTGCCGCCTGAGCCGCTCGAGCTGCTGCCGCCGCCGAGTGCGCCCGTCAGCGAACCGAGCACGCCCGTGATCGGCGCGAGCGGATTGGTGCCGCTGCTGGAGCTGCCGCTGGATAGCAGGCCGCCGGCCGATGTCACCGTGTTGCCGAGCTGGGACACGCTGCTGCCGGCGCTCGTGCCGACCGGATTGCCGGTTGCGCCGCCGACCTGCGAACCGGCGAGGCCGAGGCCGCTGCCGAGCGTGCTCAGCAAGCCGCTGAGCGGGGCGCCGAGCAGGGTCGCGTTGCCGAGCGTCTGCGTGACGCCCGGCGTCGTGACGCCGCCGGTCAGCGTGTTCGTGATCGGGTTGATCACGCTGCCGAGCTGCGTCTCGAGTTGCTGTACCGGCGCGCTGTTCAGCGCCGTGTTCAGCGCCGATGCGGTCGAGTTGACCGCGGTGCCGACCGTGTTGACGAGACTGCCGACGAGGGTCGTCGCCGGCGCGAGCGGCGACAGCGGACCGGTGCCGAGGCTCGTCACGGCATTGCCGAGGCTGTTGACCGCGCCGCCGGCGCCGGTCAGCAGGCCGGTGGTCGACGTGAGCGTCGGCCCGAGCGGGTTCGGCGACACGCCGATCGAACCGAGGCCGGCCGCGACGCCGTTGCCGAGCGATTGCACGCCGTTGCCGAGGCTGCTGACCGCGTTGCCGACGCTGTTGACCGTCGTCGCGTTCGTGCCGGGAATCTGCACGCCGCCGATCTGACTGCCGCCGTTCACGACCGTCGTGCCGAGCGCCGTCACGAGGTTGCCGGATTGCTGAAGGACATTACCGAGGGGGGTGACGCTGGTGCCGGAGGTGCCCGAGGTGCCCGAAGTGCCCGAAGTGCCCGAAGTGCCCGAAGTGCCCGAAGTGCCCGAAGTGCCCGAAGTGCCCGAAGTGCCCGAGGTGCCCGAGGTGCCCGAGGTGCCCGAGGTGCCGGAGGTGCCCGAGGTGCCCGAAGTGCCCGAAGTGCCCGAGGTGCCCGAAGTGCCCGAAGTGCCGGAAGTGCCGGAAGTGCCGGAAGTGCCGGAAGTGCCCGAGGTACCGGAAGTGCCCGAGGTACCGGAAGTGCCCGAGGTGCCGGAGGTGCCCGACGTGCCGGAGGTGCCCGACGTGCCGGACGTACCGGAGGTACCCGACGTGCCAGAAGTACCCGAGGTGCCAGAAGTACCCGAGGTGCCAGAAGTACCCGAGGTGCCAGAAGTACCCGAGGTGCCGGAAGTACCCGACGTACCGGAGGTGCCCGAGGTGCCGGAAGTACCCGACGTACCGGAGGTGCCCGAGGTGCCGGAAGTACCCGACGTACCGGAAGTACCCGACGACCCCGAACTACCGCCGCCCGACGTCCCCGACGAACCGCCGCCCGACGTCCCGGAAGTCCCCGACGTGCCGCTTGTCCCGGACGTGCTCGGCTTGATGGTCGGCGTCGTCGGCCCATCGACCGAGCCGCAGCCGTACAGCGCGAGCAGTGACGAGACGGCCATCGTTACCGTCGTCTTCTTGATGAGAATGTGCATGTTGGCCTCGACATTGGAAGTGTGTCCCAGCCTTCACTGCAAATTCCGCGCCACGGCGTGTTTCGCGAAACGGTGTCGCGATTTGTTGCGGGAATCGGGGCTATCGATGCGATTTAAACGAAGGAATGGCGGTTTCGCGCGACAGGCGCGCGTGATCCCCGAACGTCGCCGCTGCGATGTTCCCGTAAGGCGCCGTAACGCGCGACGGGATGTTACGTAGCGTTCGACCGCACGTGACGCGCACGGCCGCGAACCGAGGCCCGCATCTTTGACGAAACGCGTCGTCCCGCCGAACATGACGCAACCCCCCGGCCGCCGGCGGCGGCGCAGCGGCCACGACTCCAGACCACGAGGACATCGACATGAGCGAACAGGACAGGGAATACGGCAAGGCGCGGCGCATCGACGTGATGGGCGAGGCGTTCGTCGAGCGCGCGATGAGCGATCTCGACGGATTCTCGCGCCCGCTGCAGGACTGGCTGAACGAGCATGCGTGGGGCAGCACGTGGCAGCGGGGCGGGATCGACCTGAAGACGCGCAGCCTGTGCACGTGCGCGATGCTGGCGGCGCTCGGCCGCAGCACGGAACTGAAGGGGCACATTCGCGGCGCGCTCAACAACGGCGCGAGCCTCGTCGAGATCCGCGAGGTATTGCTGCACAGCGCGCTGTATGCCGGCGCGCCGGCCGCGGTCGAGGCGTTTCGCAGCGCGCGCGAGGTGCTGTCGGAGCGCGGGTTGTCGCTACCCGACGACGAAGCCTGATTCCAGCGCGGCGTCGGCTGCCCGCCACGGAATCGGGCCGCGCTTCGCCGCCGCGATCTACGCGATGCGCACGGGCTGCGCCGCCACGTCGACCGGCGCGGCGGCGACTTCGAGGAGCCAGTCGGCCGTCGCCTCGGGCATCGTGACCGGCAGCATGTGCCCGCCCTCGACCACCTTCAGCCGCACGCGCGCCGATTTCTTCGCGAGCGCATCGCCGTGCTCGCGCCAGTTCAGGATCGGATCGGCGTGGCCGTACAGCACGTCGACCGGCAGCGCGAGCTCCGCGTAGCGGCGCGTCATCGCGGGCAGGTCGACGGGCGCCGACAGCAGGTCCGTCGCCGTCGCGTAGAACACGTGCGGGCGCATCCCGAGCAGGCCGCCGCCCTTGACCGGGAAGTCGCGCGGCACGTCCTCCGGCGCGAACACCTGGCGCACGGCCTGGCGGCCCGTCAGGATCGTCAGCGGGATCGCGAAGGTCCACGACACGAAACGGCGCACGAGCGGCGACGGCAGCATCAGCGGCTTGAACGGCGCGGGCGGCTCGGTCTGCTCGTGCGACAGCGGCGCGATCAGCGCGAGCCGGCTCACGCGGTCCGCATGGTTGAGGCCGACCGCGAGCGCGATCGCGCCGCCGAGCGAGTGGCCGACCAGCACGGGCTTGTCGAGCTGGAGCGCGTCGATGAACGCGGCGACCGTGCGGGCCTGCGCGAACACGTTCGCCTGCGAGGCCGCGCCGCGCAGCGAGCGGCCGGCGCCCGGGCGGTCGATCAGGATCACGCGATGCTGCTGCGCGAGCCGCGTGAGCGGCAGGTACGCGAAATTGCGCCATTGCCCCGCGAGCCCGTGGACGAACACGATCGGCGGGCCGTTGCCGTATTCGACGTAGTGGATACGATCGCCGTCGATGTCGACGAAGCGGCCTTCGGGCGGAAACGCGCGCGTTACGCGACGGGCCACGTAGCCGGAAAACAGCGCGAGCGCGGCGAGTACCGCGACGACGCCGAGCAGCACGTTCTGGATCAGGTGGAGCGTAGGAGTCATGTCGGCCTCAGCGGGTGTCGAGTGCGGGTTCGGCTGCCGGCGCGGCGGCGGCCGGGCCGGTTTTTGCGCGGCGTTCGAAATGCATCGCGGAATCGGCGAGCGCGCTGAACTTCAGCGACGCGAGATCGAGCACGTAGTTCTGATGAAATTTCCACGGCTTGCGGTGCCCCTGTTTCGGCAGGATGCCGGCCGCGCGCTGGATGTAGCCCGAGCTCAGGTTGACGGCCGGCACGTCGCCGAGATCGCCCGCGCCGAGCCGCGGCACGCACGTGTCGTAGCCGTTCGCGCGCATGTGGTTGAGCAGCCGGCACACGTAGCGCGCGATCAGCTCGGCCTTCAGCGTCCACGACGCATTCGTGTAGCCGAACGACGACGCGAGGTTCGGCACGTCGCTGTACATCATCCCCTTGTACGACACCGTTTCCGGCAAATCGACCGCGCGGCCGTCGACCGTCACGCGCGCGCCGCCGAGCATCTTCACCTTCAGCCCGGTCGCGGTGACGATCACGTCCGCGTCGAGCTGCTGGCCGCTCTTCAGCTGGAGGCCGGTCGGCGTGAAGCGTTCGATCTCGTCGGTGACGATCGATGCGCGGCCCGCGCGGATCGCCTTGAACAGGTCGCCGTTCGGCACGAGGCACACGCGCTGGTCCCACGGCATGTAGCGCGGCGTCAGGTGCTTCGCGACGTCGAAGTCGGGGCCGAGCTGCCGGCTGGCCGCGCGGATGATGAATTGCTTCGTCCGGTCGGGCTTGCGGCGCGACACGTTGTACAGGTACATCGTCAGCAGCACGTTCTTCACGCGCACGAGCCGGTGCGCGAGCCGCGACGGCAGCACGCGGCGCAGCGCGTTCGCGATCTTGTCGCGCGCGGGCAGCGACACGATGTAGGTCGGCGAGCGCTGCAGCATCGTCACGTGCCGCGCGTCGGCCGCCATCGACGGCACCAGCGTGACGGCCGTCGCGCCGCTGCCGATCACGACCACGCGCCGGTTCGCGTACGACAGGTCCTTCGGCCAGTGCTGCGGATGCACGAGCTTGCCCTCGAACGTGTCCATGCCTCGCCAGTCGGGCAGGTAGCCGGCATCGTAATCGTAGTAGCCGCTGCACATGAACAGGAAGCGGCAGGTGTAGACCAGCGTGTCGGTCGCGCCGTCCCGCGTGCGCTCGACGCGAACCGTCCAGCGCGCGCGGTTCGAATCCCAGTCGGCCGCGACGACCTTCCGGCCGTAGCGGATCGTCTTGTCGATGCCGTAGGTGCGCGCGGTGTCGCGGATGTAGTCGAGGATCGTCTGGCCGTCGGAGATCGCCTTGTCGCTGTGCCACGGCCGGAAGCTGTAGCCGAGCGTGAACATGTCGGAATCCGAACGAACGCCCGGATAGCGGAACAGGTCCCAGGTGCCGCCGATCGCGTCGCGCGCCTCGACGATCGCCACGCTCGCATGCGGGCAGCGCTGCTTCAGGTGATACGCGGCGCCGATGCCGGACAGGCCGGCGCCGACGATCAGCACGTCGAGGTCGCGAAGGTCGCGATCGTCGCGGTTATCGCCACTGTCGCGGCGGGCGTCGGAGGCGGGCGGCGCGTCGCGCCGGTCGGTCGTCGTCGAGATCATGCGGGGTCCTGGGTCGGCGTGGTCGGGCGCGCGGCCGGCGCGTGCGCGCGTTCGAGGTTGCGTGCGCGGGCGCGGCGCACGTGGCGCAGCATCAGCCACTGGTAACCGGCGCCGAGCAGCCGCGCGATCCGGTCGAGCCGGCGCGCGTCGGCGCCGACCAGCACGCGGCGCGCATTGCGCTCGACGCCCGCGAGGATCTGCCGCGCGGCCTCGTCGGCCGTCGTCGCGTTGATCAGGCGGTTCGCCTGACGGCGATGGGTCGCTTCGTCCTGGCCCGTCAGCGCGTGGATGCTGGTATCGACGCGGCCCGCATCGACGATGTTCGTCGCGACGCCGCCCGGATGCACGCAGGTCGCGCTCACCGGCGCGCCGTCGAGTTCGAGTTCCATCCGCAGCGCCTCGGTGAAGCCGCGCACCGCGAACTTGGTCGCGTTGTACGCGCTTTGCGTCGGCATCGCGACGAGCCCGAACAGGCTCGACGTGTTCACCACGTGGCCGTCGCCCGATGCGCGCAGATGCGGCAGGAACGCCTGCGTGCCATGCACGACGCCCCAGAAATTGATGCCGACGATCCATTCGAGATCGGCGAGGCGCGCGGTTTCGGCGCTGGCGGCCAGCGACACGCCCGCATTGTTGAAGATCAGGTTGGCCTTGCCGTGCTCGGCGCGAACGAAATCGGCCCACGCGAACACCGCGTCGCGGTCGGCGACGTCGAGCCGCCGCGTGCTCACACGCACGCCGTGCTGCGCGCAGGCGGCCGCCGTGCCGGCTAACCCGGTTTCGCTGACGTCGGCGAGCGCGACCTCGCAGCCGCGCCGCGCAAGCTCGACCGCGAGGCTGCGGCCCATGCCCGAACCGGCGCCCGTGATCGCGGCGACCTTGCCGGAAAACCCCTTCATTCGTCGTCCTCCCGTTCCGCTTGCGCCGCACCGGCGGCGCAGCTATTGTGGTGTTTATCGTCACCACTTTAGTTTTCGGGTGTCCTGATGTCAAATAGCGGAATGGAGAAAGCACTCGAAACGGAAAAAAAGGGCCGGTCGTATGGCGGCGTGGCACCCGAGGTGCGGGCCGCCGAGCGGCGCGACGCGTTGATCCGCGCGGCGACGCGCGTGTTCGGCACGGTGGGTTTTCGCAAGGCGACCGTGCGGTCGATCTGCCAGGAAGCGAAGCTCAACGATCGCTATTTCTATGCGGCCTTCGACAGCACCGAGGATTTGTTGCGCTGCACCTACCTGCATCACGCGCAGCAGTTGCATGACGCGGTCGCGCAGGCGGTCGCCGCGCGCGGCGGCGATCTGCGCGAGCGCGTCGACGCGGGGCTCGCGGCGTTCTTCGCGTTTTTGCGCGACCCGTGCGCGGCGCGCGTGCTGCTGCTCGAGGTGATGGGCGTGAGCGCGGATACCGACATGACGTATCAGCGCATGCTGATCGACTTCGGCAAGCTGATCATGGCGATCGGCGCGTCGGGCGAGGCCGTCACGCCGGCAGAGCGCACCGAGCAGCGGCTGATCGGGCTCGCGCTGGTGGGCGCGATGACGAACGTCGGCGCGGCGTGGCTGCTGACCGACTATCGCGATCCGGAGGCGCTGATGATTTCCAGTTGCAGGAAGGTGCTGTTGGGGACGTTGCAGGCGCGCGACTAGGGACGCGCGGGAAAACGGGGCTCATTGGCCGAACGAGACCAAATTCGGACTATAATCAGTCTTGTTATGGGCTGGCACAGGACGTGTTCCATGAAATTCTCTACCCAGGTCAAGCCCATCAGCTATCTCAAGAGCCACGCCGCCGATATCGTCAGGGACATCTCGGAAAGCCGCGAGCCGATGCTGATTACCCAGAACGGAGAGGCGAAGCTCGTTGTCATGGACGTCAAGTCGTATGAGGAGCATGAAGAGACGCTTGCGCTTCTTCGGCTGCTTGCACTCGGCAATCGGGAGATCGAGCAAGGCCACTTCCGTCCAGTCGAGGATGTCTTTGCGGACCTCGACAAGGACGACGATCAATGACACTGCGGGTTGTCGTTCTTCGTTCGGCGGAAGACGATCTGAAGAGGTTGAAGCGCTATCTCGTATCGAACGGTTCGGCTACCTGGCAAACGAGCTACCGGCAGATCAAGGACGCCATTGCATCGATTCGCGCTTTTCCGAATCACGGCAGGATTCCTGATGAACTCGCGAATATCAGCCTCGGTCAGTATCGCGAAGTCATTGCCGGAATAAACCGCATCATTTATGACGTGCGAGGCGACACCATTCACGTGCATATCGTTTGCGATACGCGCAGGGATCTGAAGTCCTTGCTGATGAGGCGGCTTGTGGTCGCTCATTGAGCGCGATCGCCATTCTTCCTCGTTTCACGATCCCGCCCTCCGTGGTTTCGAACTTGCGCGCCGGATAATCGGTGCCGCCGCCGCCACCCCGATCCTCGCCTTCATCGCCTCGATGAACGCCCGCACCTTCGGCGAAGGCAGCCGCGTCGACGGATACACCGCATGGATCCCGGCCGGCGCCGTATGCCAGCCCGGCAGCAGCCGCACGAGCCGGCCGGCCGCGACGTCGTCCGCGGTCGAGAAATCCGTCAGCAATCCGAAGCCGCCGCCCGCGAGTACGATCGCGCGGCACGCGGTCGCGGTGTTCGACACGACCGGCGCGACGCAGCGCACCGACGCGCGGCCGCCGCGCACGTTATCGAGTTCGAGCGTATGCGGGCGCGGCAGCGACGACAGCATCACGAACGGCAGCGCGGCGAGCGCATCGGGATCGCGCGGCAGCCCGTGTCGCGCGACGAACGCCGGGCTCGCGACCAGCCATTTCTCATACGTGCCGAGCTGCACCGCGCGATAGTTGGAATCGGCGAGACGGCCGATGCGGATCGCGACGTCGAGGTTGTCCGCGACGAGATCGACGACGCGGTCGTTCGCGACGAGTTCGACAGCGAGCGCCGGATGCCGGTCGCGCAGCGCGACGACGGCCGGCGCGACGATCAGTGCGCCATAGTCGATCGGCACGCTCACGCGCAGCGTGCCGCGCAGCGGCCCCGCGTCGGACGACACAGCGTCGAGCGCGGCTTCGGTCGCGCGCACGATGTCGCGGCACGCGTCGTAGAACACGCGTCCGGCGTCGGTCACGCTCAGCCGCCGCGTCGTGCGCACCAGCAGGTTCGCGCCGACCTCGGATTCGAGGCGCTGCATGTGCGTGCTGACGACCGTCTTCGCCAGGCCGAGCCGCTCGGCCGCGGCCGTCAGCGAGCCGGCGTCGACCACCGCGACGAAGATCGCCAGCCGGTTCAGGTTCACGTCGCGCAGATCGGCCATCGTCGATTGTCCTATGGAAGAGGATGATGTTTCCGTGATTATCCGTCTTCTGGCGACGAACGGCGAGCGCTACGCTGGAGCCGTTCGTCGCCGATCCCCGGCGGCGCGAGATTCCGGAGTGTTTTCATGTCTGCCGCCAGCAAACCCGCCTCGCCGATCCGCGTCTATTCGTTCGTGCTGTCCGGGCACGCGCACCGTGTCCGGTTGTTCCTGTCGCTGCTCGGGTTGCCGTCGAAGACCATCGACGTCGATCTCGCGGCCGGCGCGCAGCGCGAACCGGCGTTTCTCGCGTTGAATCCGCTCGGGCAGGTGCCGGTGATCGACGACGGCGGCACCGTGATCGCCGATTCGAACGCGATCCTCGTGTACCTCGCGAAGCGCTACGGCGATGCGCACTGGCTGCCGGACGACCCGGTCGGCGCGGCCGTCGTGCAGCGCTGGCTGTCGTACGCGGCCGGCCCGATCGCATCGGGCCCCGCGGCCGCGCGGCTCGTGACCGTGTTCGGCGCGCAGCTCGACCCGGAAGCGGCCAAGCGCACGGCCGCGAAGGTGCTCGACGTGATCGATCGCGAACTGGCCGGCAAGCCGTTCGCGGCCGGCGCGCAGCCGACCATCGCGGACATCGCCGCGTACACGTACATCGCGCACGCGCCGGAAGGCGGCGTGTCGCTCGAACCGTATCCGCACGTGCGTGCTTGGCTGGCCCGTATCGAGGCGTTGCCGGGCTTCGTCGCGATGCCGACGACGCGCGCGGGCCTGCTCGCCGCTTGACGCTCACTGCCGCCGCGCTTGTTCAGGAGAACGTGATGAATGCGCCGACCGCCGTCGTACCGGGCTGGGAACTCGATACCGCGCCGTTTCACGCGGGCGAGCTTGCCGTGCAGCAGCGCGCAGGCGTGACGGACGCGGCGGGCGCGGCCGGCCGGCGCGGGATCCGGCGCTTCATGCCGGACCAGCACCGGACGTTTTTCGCGCAACTGCCGTTCTTCGTGCTCGGCGGCGTCGATGCAAGCGGCCAGCCGTGGGCGACGCTGCGGGCCGGTGCGCCGGGTTTCGTCACGTCGCCGGACGCTCGCACGCTGCGCATCGCGGCGCGCGCGCTGCCGGGCGATCCGCTGGCCGGCGCGTGGCAGGCGGGCGCACCGCTCGGCGGGCTCGGGATCGAATTCGATACGCGGCGGCGCAATCGCGTGAACGGCGTCGTGCGTGCGGTCGACGGCGATGCGCTGACGATCGCGGTCGAGCAGAGCTTCGGCAATTGCGCGAAGTACATCCAGGGCCGCAAGCCGACCTTCGTCGCTCGGGACGTCGCGGCCGCCGTCGCGCCGGACGTATCGGATGCGCTGAGCGACGCGGACCGCGCGCTGCTCGCGCAGGCCGATACGTTCTTCGTCGCGAGTGCGAACACGTCGGCGGAGGCGGGCGCGGCGCGCGGCGCGGACGTGTCGCATCGCGGCGGGATGCCTGGCTTCGTGCGCGTCGACGATGCGCGCACGCTGACGACGCCCGATTTCAGCGGCAACCGGTTCTTCAATACGCTGGGCAATTTGCGGCACGATCCGCGAGCGGGGCTGCTGTTCGTCGATTTCGACACCGGCGATGTGCTGTATGTCGCCGCGCACGCGGAGATCGTGTGGGACGGGCCGGTCGTCGCATCGTTCGACGGCGCGCAGCGCGTCGTGCGTTTCCACGTGCGGGAAGTGCGGCGCATGCGGGCGGTGCTGCCGTTCCGGTGGTCGGCCGTCGAGCGGGCGCCGCAGTTCGCGGCGATGGCGGCGGCGGTGAGTGGCGGGGCGGCAGCGGCCGGATCTGCGCCGTCCGCGCCCGCATCCGCATCGGCGCCCGCATGGCGGTCGCTGCGCATCGCGAAGATCGTCGACGAAGCGCGCGCGATCCGGTCGTTCCATTTCGAACCGGCGGATGGCAGCACATTGCCTGCGTACGAAGCCGGTCAGCACCTGACGTTGCGCATCGCGCTGCCGGGCAGCGACGCGCCGACGATGCGCAGCTACACGCTGTCCAACGCGCCGGGCGGCGCACACTACCGGATCACCGTGAAGCGCGAAGGACGCGTATCGGCGTGGCTGCACGATCATGCGCAGGCCGGCATGACGCTCGACGCGCAGATGTCGCGCGGACGCTTCACGTTCGATCTCGCAAGCCCGCGCCCGGCCGTGCTCGTGTCGGCCGGCATCGGCATCACGCCGATGGTCGCGATGCTGCGCCGGGCACTGGCCGACGACACGCCGTCGCGTCGTGTCGTGTTCGTGCACGGCGCACGCGAAGCGGCCGACCGGCCGTTCGCCGCGGAACTGGTGCGCATCGCGGCCACCGATGCACGCGTGTCGCTTCACTGGTTCGACAGTCATCCTCAAGAAGGCTCGGGTGCGCGGGCCGGTCGCATCGACATCGGGCAATTGAAGCGGGCCCTTTCATTCGACGATTATGATTTCTATCTGTGCGGGCCGTCGGCATTCATGCGCGACCTGTACGACGGGCTGCGCGCGCTGAACGTGCCGGACGAACGCATCCGGTTCGAGGCGTTCGGGCCGTCGAGCGTTTCGCGCAGTGCAACCCGGGCAACTGCCAAGCCTGCGACGGAAAGCGTGCCGGTCGTGTTCCGGCGCACGGCGCGCGAAGCCGCGTGGACGCCCGCCGACGGCACGCTGCTCGAATTCGCGGAAGGGCAGCGCGTGGCCGTGCCGTCCGAATGCCGCTCCGGGTCGTGCGGCGCGTGCGCGACGCGCGTGCTGTCCGGCGCGGTCGACTACGCGCAAACGCCCGATGCGGCGATCGAACCCGGCTGCGCGCTGCTGTGCGTCGCACGGCCCGCAGAAGGGGCGACGGAGCCGCTCGTACTCGACCGCTGACGTGCGTGCGACATGCCGCCGCAGATGGCCTGCTGCGCGAAAAGCGCACGCAACTGCTGCTTTTTTCGAATGCCGTCCGGATCGACGATAGCGCCAACCGATTCGATAAAGGAGCCCATCATGAAACTGCTCGGCATGGTTCGCCTGGTCCTGTGGAGTTTTTTCGGCGTACGCAACAGCAAGGCGCATGCGAACGATCTCGCGAACGCCAACTTCACGCTGCTGCCGTTCGTGGCGCTCCTGCTTGCGCTGCTGGTCGGCGCGGTGATTTACGGCGTCGTGCATCTGGTCGTCGATCCGACCGTGACGATGCAGGGGTTTTGAGCGAGCGACTGATGAACCGGTAGCGGGGCCGCCATTCCCGCTCCGGTTCCAGGCCGCGTGACCGGCGCATGATGACGCCGGCCTCAGTGGCCGGCACGCACGAGGCGAATCGCGACCGCATCGTTGGCATCGCCGCCGTTATCGTGCCGCCCGCACCGTTCGTCCCCGTTCCCGCCTTCCCGTTTCCCGTTTCCCGTTTCCCGTTCCGCCCGATTCCGCGGCTCTATGCCCCGCCCGGGGTAAAATGCGCGCCACGCCGCGATGTCGCGCGACGGACAGGCCGCCGTTCCGATGAACGGCCGGCCCGACTGCCCGCCGCCCGAACCGGGGCGTTCGAAGCGTCCCCCGCATGACACGACCGCGCGACGCAGCCGGCCGCCCGACAGGCACCCGACGAACCCGTCGGCCGCTGCATCGGTTTGCGGCGCGTCATCCGAATCCGATGTCCCATCCTGCGTTGTCCCGACCGGCCGGCCCGCTTGCACGCCGCAGGGTCGGGTTCGTCCGATGAATATCGTGTCGACGGAACGCGTCCGGCGACGGGCGCGGCGGCGTTCGCTGACGCGCGCTTCGCAGCTTCCTAACGGGTTTCGGGTTTCGACAGGTCGAATGGCGAGTTTTCCATCCAGAACAATGACGGTGAATAGAACAACAGCGGCACGCGCACGTCGGCGGCGCGCGAAGGTCGGGCTCGGTGTCGGTCTCGGCGTCACGCTTTTCGCGGCGCAGGCCGCAGCGGCTCAGGGCGACACACCTGCGTCAGGCGCCGATGCAACCGGCAGCGCGACGCTGCCCGCGATCACCGTGAGCGGCGAGCGCGGCCACGCGTTGCGCGCGCGCGAAGCGTCGGTCGCGGGGCTCGACGACGCGCCGCTGCGCGACACGCCGGCGTCGGTGAACGTCATCACGCGCGCGCTGATCGACGATCAGCAGGGGAAGCGGCTGAGCGACGTGGTGCGCAACGATGCGTCGGTCGTCAACGACTATGCGCCGGTCGGCTATTTCGAGGGCTTCGCGATCCGCGGCTTTCCGGTCGATCTCGCGAGCGCGATCCGGATCGACGGGCTGACGGTGTCCGGCGAGCAGAACGTGCCGCTCGAGAACAAGGAGCGCGTCGAGATCCTGAAGGGGCTCGCGGGCATCGACAGCGGCGTCGTCGCGCCGGGCGGCGTGATCAACTTCGTGACCAAGCGCTCCGCGAACGTCGCGAGCGTGACGGGCGGCGTCGACAGCCGCGGCTCGACGTCGGCGGCCGTCGATCTCGGCCGCCGCTTCGGCCCGGACAATCAGTTCGGGTTCCGGATCAATGCGGCGAAGGAGAACATGCACTCGTATATCGACGGCACGAACGGACGACGCACGTTCGGCTCGATCGCCGCCGACTGGGACATCAGCCCCCGCGCGAGCCTGCAGCTGAACGCCGAATTCCAGCAGTGGATCCAGCGTTCCGCACCCGGCTACCAGTTGCTCGGCGGCACCGTCGTGCCGTCGGTGAAGACGACGTCGAAGGCGCTCGGCACGCAGCCGTGGGCGAAACCGGTGACGACAGATGCGCTGAACCTGAACGCGCGTTTCGACTACCAATTCAACGACGACTGGAAGGCATACATCGCCGCGGGTCGCAGCCGCACGATGATCGACGACAACAGCGCGTTCGCGTACGGCTGCTCGTACGCGGCGAGCTGCGCGGCCGGCGCGACGTCGCCGTTCTTCTTCGGCGCGAACGGCGACTACGACGTGTACGACTTCCGCAGCCCCGGCGAATACCGGCGCAACGACGATCTGCGCGCGGTCACGACCGGCAAGTTCGCGACGGGGCCGCTGCGGCACGAACTGACGCTCGGCGTGAGCGTGCAGCGCCGCGTCGTGCACATGGCCGACGCCGTGTACGACTATGTGGGCAGCGAGAATATCTACGGGCCGGACCTGACTTTCCCGCCGTCGCCGAATGCGCCGGGGCCATCGTATCCGCGCCTCGACGCATGGCAGTACGGCGTGTTCGGCCTCGACCGCATCAGTATCGGCGAACACTGGCAGGTGCTCGCGGGCGGCAAGGAAGTGCTGCTGCGCCAGCGCAGCTGGAGCAGCCTCGACGGCGAGACGACGCATACCGACCGTTCGGTGTTCCTGCCGCAAGTCGCGCTCGTCTACAAGCCGGTGAACGTGCTGTCGCTGTACGCGTCGTACAGCAAGGCGCTGTCGCTCGGCGACCAGGCGCCGGTGCGCGCGACCAACGCGTATGCGTTCCTGCCGCCCGTCGAATCGCGCCAGATCGAGGTCGGCGCGAAATACGACTGGCTCGACCGGTTGAGCCTCACGGCCGCCGTGTTCTCGATCAGCAAGCCGTTCCAGTTCGCGGACCCTGACGCATCGGGCAGGTCCTACACGTTCGTGCAGCGCGGCACGCAGCGGCACCAGGGGATCGAACTCGGCGCGGCCGGGCGCGTGACCGAGCGGCTGGGGCTGACGGCCAGCGTCGCGGCGATTCGCGCCCGGGCCTACGATTCGGGGTCGCCCGCCTACGAAGGGCACCAGATCATCAACGTGCCCGCGCTGCGCGCGTCGCTGTATGCGGACTACGCGGTGCCGGGCGTCGCGGGCCTGAACGTGCTCGGCGGCGTGGAATACAGCGCGGCGCGCAACGCGAACGAGGAAGGCACAGCGCGCGTGCCGTCGTGGTTCGTGTTCAATCTCGGCGCGCGTTATACGACGAAGATCGGCGGCCATCGTACGGTGTTGCGCGTGTCGGTGGACAATCTGTTCAACAAGTTCTACTGGCGCGACGCAGGCGAGCAGCAGGGCGATGCATACCTGTTCCCGGGTGCGCCGCGCACCGCGCGCGTATCGTTGACCTATGATTTCTGACCGACCGGAACCGGCCGCGTGACGCGCGGCCCCGGCAGCCCACCAGGAGAGCACAGACGATGTCCCCCCTCGAAATCGCCGGCGTGATCGTCAGCGCGCTCGCGATCTGGCTGACCGCGAAGCGGCGCATGCTGTGCTGGCCGGTCGGCCTCGCGTCGGTCGCGCTGTACGGCTGGATCTTCTTCGATGCGAAGCTGTACTCGGACATGCTGCTGCAGGGCGCGTTCGCGGTGCTGCAGGTGTACGGCTGGCAGCGCTGGCTCGCGCAGCGCGCGAGCGAGGCCGGCGGCGAGGCGGCGCCTGCCGGCGACGTCGCGCCTGTCACCGGCGTGCGGCCACTCACGATGCTGCCCGACCTGATCGCGGCGGTCATCGGCAGCGCGCTGCTCGGCGGGATGATGGCGCGCTGGACCGATGCGGCGCTGCCGTTCGTCGATGCGTCGCTGACCGCGTTCAGCCTCGTCGCGCAATACTGGACCGCACGGCGTTACATCGCGTCGTGGGGGCTGTGGATCGTCGTGAACGTGGTGTACGTCGGGATGTTCGTGTTCAAGGAACTGTATCTGACGGCCGGCCTGTATGCGCTGTTCATCGGGCTGGCCGTCGTCGGCTGGCGCGACTGGAGCCGGACGGCCGCCGCGTTGCGGGCAGCATCGGGCGGCCCGCTCGCGTCGGGCGGCGGCACACGCTGATTCACGGATTCAACCACGGAGCAACGCCGTTCATGTCATTCCCCCTCGAGCCGGACGGCCCCCTGTCGCGCGACGTCGCGCCGCCGCAATTCGGCGTGGACGGCGAGCAAGCCGAACGCGACTGGCCGCTGATCACGCACGACGAAGTGGCGGCCGTGCTCGCGCGGATCGACGGCGTGGGGGAGCCGGTGCGGCTGACGTGGCACAGCCCGCGGCAGTTCGCGGCAGCGGTGCTCGTGCGGATGGCGGACGGCCGCGGGTTGTTCGTCAAGCGACATCACGCAAGCCTGCGCGATGTCGAGGGGCTCGAGGAAGAGCATCGTTTCATCGCGCATCTGCGCGAACGCGGGATGCCGGTGGTGGACGTGCTGGCCGATCGTCACGGTGCGACCGCGTTTGCATCCGGCGAGTGGACGTACGAGGTGCATGTGCTCGCGCCCGGTGTCGATCCGTATCGCGGCGTGATGTCGTGGCAGCCGTTCACGCATCCGTCGCATGCGTACGCGGCCGGCCGCGCGCTGGCCGAACTGCATCGCGCGGCGGCCGGCTACGATGCGCCCGCGCGGCCGGTGCGGACGCTGCTGTCGAGTTTTCGCGTGCTGTCGTCCGCCGATCTGGCGGGTGCGCTCGAACGCTGGGTCGATGCGCAGCCGTTGCTCGTGCGCGCGCTCGGCTCGCGTGACTGGCGCGGCGATGTGGCCGACGCGATCGGGCCGTATCACGCGCGCCTCGTGCCGTTGCTGCCCACGTTGACGCCGCTGTGGACGCACGGCGACTGGCATGCGTCGAACCTGCTGTGGACCGATGCGGGGCCTGGTGCGCAGGTGCGGACGGTGCTCGATTTCGGCTTGTCGGACCGCACTTGCGCGGTGATGGACGTCGCGCTCGCGATCGAGCGCAATACGGTCGACTGGATGGCGCCGGCCGATGCGCGGCGCGTGGAATACGACCAGATCGACGCGCTGCTCGACGGCTACGAATCGCTCGAACCGCTGAGCGACGATGCGTATGCGGCGCTGGTCGCGCTGCTGCCGATCGTGCATACGGAGTTCGCGCTGTCGGAGGTTGCGTATTTCGGCTGCATCATCGATGCGCCGGGGATTGTGGACATTGCGTACGACGGTTACCTGATCGGGCATGCGCGCTGGTTCGGCGAACGCGACGGGCGGCAACTGCTCGACTGGCTCGTGCAGCGGCGGCGGGGGAAGCAAGGGCGCGTTTGATTTTCGAGAATACGCGGATAGTCTCCTTGGCTCGGCGATTGACGTATCGCTCGAATCGAACGGAACATCGAAATCTCGTCCGGATAGATTCGGTGTGCCGTCGCACGCGAGCGGTGGAGGTACACGGGTCAACGCGCTCGAATCCGGTCAGATATGCACGCTGGGTCGGCGAGTACATCGCGCCCAACATGACGGAAATATCATCTTCGCCTCATGTTCGCACTGCGGCCGGTCCGTAGCATCGGTCGCGAACCGTTACCGCAGAACCGAACATGCTCAAGCTCAACCTCGCCGCGGCCATCGTCTTTGCGATGGCCGCGACGGCTCATGCGCAGCCCTCGCTGTCGCCGGCTCCGGCTGCCGCCGCCGCGCCGATCGGCGCACCGCCATTCGACGCACTTCCAGCATCGTCACTGACGCTATCCGATGCGCTCGCGGTCGCGGCGCGAAACAATCCGGCGCTGCGCGGCGCGCGCGCGGACGTCGCTGCATCGGCCGGCGCACTGATGCAGGCCGGCGCGCGCCCCAATCCCGAAATCTCGTTCCTGCAGGAAGGTTTCAGCCGCGCGGAACGCACGTCGACCGCATTGATCAACCAGACCATCGAACTGGGCGGCAAGCGCCGCGCGCGGCTCGACGTCGCATCGTATGGCCGCGAGGCGGCCAACGCGTCGCTCGACGAGCAGGGCGCGGCCGTGCGCGCCGACGTGATCGCCGCGTTCTACGGGCTGCTCGCCGCGCAGCGCCAACTTCAGGTGACCGAGGAGTCGGCCGCGATCGCCGCGCGTTCTGCGGATCTCGCGCGGCGACGCGCGCAGGCCGGCAAGGTGTCGCCGGTCGAGGCGACCAAGGCGCAGGTCGCGGCGGCCGGCGTGCAGATCGAGGTCGTGACCGCGCGCGGCCGTGTCGACGTCGCGCGCGAAAAGCTGAACGCGGTGATGGGCGAAGCGCGCAACGACCGGCTCGCGGCGCGCGGCGACCTGGAAACCGTGCCGCCGGTCGAGCCGCTGTCCGCGCTGACCGTGCAGCTCGACGATGCTCCGCTCGCGCGGGTCGCGCGCGCCGAAATGCTGCGCTCGAACGCGGCTGTGTCGCTGGAGCGCGCGCGGCGCATGCCGGACGTGACGGTCAGCGCGGGCGTGAAGCGCGTGACCACGGGCGGCGTGCCTGACAACCAGGCGGTGGTCGGCGTGTCGATCCCGATCCCGCTGTTCGACACGAACAAGGGTGCGTTGCTCGAGGCGACGCACAAGGCCACGCGCGCGAACGCCGATCTCGATCGCGAACGCACGCGCTTGCGGCTGGAGCTGACGCAGGCATACGCGAATTTCGAGGCCGCCGAACAGGAAGCGCAGCGGCTGAAGTCCGACATCCTGCCGGCCGCGCGTCTCGCGCTCGACGCGATGTCGCGCGGCTACGAGCTCGGGAAGTTCAGCTTCCTCGACGTGCTCGACGCGCAGCGCACGCTGTTTCAGGGCCAGTCGCAATACGTGCGTGCGCTCGCCGATGCCCACACGGCCCGCGCCGACATCGGCCGGCTCGTCGGTACGCCGCTCGCATCGCTTGCACCGGTCGCGCAATAGCGCAACGGACGCCTCTTTTACCTGAAGGATCACCATGTCACGCAACAGAATCCTGATCATCGCGGCGGTCGTGCTCGGCAGTGCCGGGATCGTCATCGGCGCACTCGGCGTCACGCGCAACGGCGGCGGCAACGGCGCGTCCGCATCGGCGGCTGCCGCCGCTTCGTCCGCCGAAGCCGCCGGCGAGCGCGGCGGCGTCGTGCTCAAGCGCGGCAGGCTGTCCGTCGAAATCGTGATGACGGAGAAGCCCGGCGATGCGCGCCTCATCGTCTATCCGTCCATCGACGGCAAGCCGGTGGACAAGGGCGTCACCGTGTCCGGCACGCTGGTTCGCTACGACCGCACGCACGAACCATTGCGTTTCGACGCGGCCGGCCAGAAGTTCGTGTCCGCGCAGTCGATCGCGAAGCCGCACGTGTTCGATGCGACGATCGACGTGAAGGCGGGCAATGAAGCCGCGTCGTTCCCGTTCGCCCGCGCCGACGGCGCGATCGCGCTGACCGACGCGCAGCTGGCGACCTCGAAGATCGCGCTGGCGAAGGCCGGCCCCGCGCAGATCGCGACGCCGTTCCAGCTCCCTGGCGAGATCAAGTTCAACGAGGATCGCACCGCGCACGTGGTGCCGCGCGTGGCCGGCATCGTCGAGCAGGTGTCGGTGTCGCTCGGGCAGAACGTTGCGAAGGGGCAGGTGCTCGCCGTGATCGCGAGCACCGATCTGGCCGACCGCCGCAGCGAACTGCTGACGGCCGAGCGCCGGCTGTCGGGCGCGCGTGCGACCTACGAGCGCGAACGCACGCTGTGGAAGGAGCGTATTTCGGCCGAGCAGGATTATCAGCAGGCGCAGGTGCAGTTACGCGAGGCCGAGATCGCCGTGCAGAACGCGCGGCAGAAGCTTGCCGCGCTGAATGCGCCGGTTGGCGCAGGCGCGCTGAACCGTTACGAACTGCGCGCGCCGTTCGCCGGCACGATCGTCGAGAAACATGCGACGCCGGGCGAAGCGATCGCCGCCGACGCCAGCATGTTCGTGATCTCCGACCTGTCGACGGTATGGGCCGAGATGGCCGTGCCGGCGCAGCGGTTGAACGATGTGCGGGTCGGTCGCGATGCAACGGTCATCGCGACCGCGTTCGAATCGCGTTCGAGCGGCCCGATCGCGTACGTGGGGTCGCTGCTCGGCGAGCAGACGCGCACCGCGCCGGCGCGCGTCGTGCTGCCGAACCCGGACGGGGTATGGCGGCCCGGGATGTTCGTGAACGTGTCGGTCGACGCGGGCAAGCAGGGCGTGCCGCTCGCGGTCGCGAGCGACGCGCTGCAGGACGTCGACGGCGCACCGTCCGTCTTCGTACGCTCGTCGAAGGGTTTCGTCGCCCAGGCCGTCGAAACGGGCCGGCGCGACGAACGGGCGACCGAAGTGCTGAAGGGGCTCAAGCCGGGCCAGGAATACGCGGCGTCGAACAGCTTCGTGCTGAAGGCGGAACTCGGCAAGGGGAGCGCGGAACATGAATGAACAGCAATACGCGTGCGCCGTGGCGCGACTGGCGGCCCGCCATGCGGCCCGCTTTCCAATCGGCCGGGTGACCGGCCGCGCGGCTCGCCCGGTGCGGACGACCGTTCCCCGCTTCAAGGAATCCCGACATGTTTGAGCGCCTGATCCGCTTTGCGATTGCGCACCGCTGGCTCGTGATGCTGGCGATCGCGTCGGTGGCCGCGCTGGGCGTGTTCAGCTACCAGCGGCTGCCGATCGACGCGGTGCCCGACATCACCAACGTGCAGGTGCAGATCAACACGTCCGCGCCCGGCTACTCGCCGCTCGAGGCCGAGCAGCGCATCACCTATCCGGTCGAGACCGTGATGGCCGGGCTGCCGGGGCTCGAACAGACGCGCTCGATCTCGCGCTACGGGCTGTCGCAGGTCACCGTGATCTTCAAGGACGGCACCGACATCTACTTCGCGCGGCAACTCGTCAACGAGCGCATCCAGGAGGCGAAGGACAAGCTGCCGGCCGGCATTGCGCCCGCGATGGGGCCGACGTCGACCGGCCTCGGCGAGATCTACCTGTGGACCGTCGAAGCCGACGCCAACGCGCGCAAGCCCGACGGCACGCGCTATACGGCGGCCGACCTGCGCGAGCTGCAGGACTGGGTCGTGCGGCCGCAGTTGCGCAACGTGCGCGGCGTGACCGAGGTCAACTCGATCGGCGGCTACGTGAAGGAATACCGCGTCGCGCCGAATCCGGCGAAGCTGATGTCGTACGGGCTGACGCTCGCCGACGTCGTGCGGGCGCTCGAGCGCAACAACGACAACGTCGGCGCCGGCTACATCGAAAAGCGCGGCGAGCAGTATCTCGTGCGCGTGCCGGGCCAGGCGCGCACCGTCGACGACATCGCGAACATCGTGCTGACCAACGTCGGCGGCGTGCCGGTGCGCATGAAGGACGTCGGCGTGGTCGACATCGGCCGCGAGCTGCGCACCGGCGCCGCGACGTCGAACGGCGAGGAAGTCGTGCTCGGCACGGTGTTCATGCTGATGGGCGAGAACAGCCGGACGGTGTCGAAGGCCGTCGCCGCGAAGATGGACGACGTGAACCGCACGCTGCCGGCCGGCGTGAAGGCGATTCCGGTGTACGACCGCACGGTGCTCGTCGAGAAGGCGGTCGCGACGGTGAAGAAGAACCTGCTCGAAGGCGCGGTGCTCGTGATCGCCGTGCTGTTCCTGTTCCTCGGCAACATCCGCGCGGCGCTGATCACCGCGCTCGTGATTCCGCTGTCGATGCTGATGACCTTCACCGGGATGGTCAACGCGAAGGTGAGCGCGAACCTGATGAGCCTCGGCGCGCTCGACTTCGGGATCATCGTCGACGGCGCGGTGGTGATCGTCGAGAACTGCGTGCGGCGGCTCGCGCATGCACAGTCGGCGGCGGGGCGCCCGCTCACGCGCGACGAGCGTTTCGCCGAAGTGTTCGGCGCATCGCAGGAGGCGCGCCGCGCGCTGATTTTCGGGCAACTGATCATCATGGTCGTGTACCTGCCGATCTTTGCGCTGACCGGCGTCGAAGGCAAGATGTTCCACCCGATGGCGATCACGGTCGTGATGGCGCTCGCGGCCGCGATGGTGCTGACCGTCACGTTCATTCCGGCGGCCGTCGCGCTGTTCATCGGCGAGCGGGTCGAGGAGAAGGAGAACCGGCTGATGGGCTGGGCGCGGCGCGCGTACGAACCGGTGCTCGCCGCGTTCATGACGCGCCCGATGCGCGTGATGATCGGGGCGGCCGCGATCGTGCTGGTCACGCTGGGGCTCGCGACGCGGCTCGGCAGCGAGTTCATCCCGAGCCTGAACGAGGGCGACCTGGCGGTGGCCGCGCTGCGGATTCCCGGCACGAGCCTGTCGCAGTCGGTCGAGATGCAGAAGTCGATCGAGAAGACGCTGAAGGCGCGCTTCCCCGAAATCGAGCGCGTGTTCGCACGCACCGGCACGGCCGAGATCGCGGCCGACCCGATGCCGCCGAATCTGTCGGATGGCTACATCATGCTGAAGCCGGCCGACACGTGGCCCGACCCGAACAAGCCGCGCGAGCAGCTCGTGCGCGAGATCGAGGACGCGCTCGCCGAACTGCCGGGCAATGCGTACGAGTTCTCGCAGCCGATCCAGTTGCGCTTCAACGAACTGATCTCGGGCGTGCGCAGCGACGTCGCCGTGAAAATCTTCGGCGACGACATGGCCGTGCTGAACCAGACCGGCGAGCAGATCGCGGCCGCGTTGCAGAAAGTGCCGGGCGCGTCGGAGGTGAAGGTCGAGCAGACCACGGGCCTGCCGGTGCTGACCGTCAATCTCGACCGCGACAAGCTCGCGCGCTACGGCGTGAGCGTCGCCGACCTGCAGGACTCGGTGGCTGCGGCCGTCGGCGGGCAGAAGGCCGGCACGCTGTTCCAGGGCGACCGCCGCTTCGACATCGTCGTGCGGCTGCCCGACGAACTGCGTACCGACATCGAGGCGATCAAGCGGCTGCCGATCGCGCTGCCGGCGCCCGCGGCCGGCGCCAGTGCGCCGCTCGCGGCGGCGCCATACGTGCCGCTGGCCGAGCTCGCGACGATCGACGTGGCGCCGGGTCCGAACCAGATCAGCCGCGAGGACGGCAAGCGGCGGGTGGTCGTCAGCGCGAACGTGCGCGGCCGCGACGTTGGCTCGTTCGTGGCGGACGCGCGCGAGCAGTTGCAGCAGGACGTGCGCGTGCCGGCCGGCTACTGGGTGTCGTGGGGCGGCCAGTTCGAGCAGCTGCAAAGCGCGAGCGAGCGTCTGAAGCTCGTCGTACCGCTCGCGCTGTTCATGGTGTTCGTGCTGCTGTTCGTGATGTTCAACAACGTGAAGGATGGGCTGCTCGTGTTCACCGGCATTCCGTTCGCACTGAGCGGCGGCGTCGTGTCGCTGTGGCTGCGCGGGATTCCGCTGTCGATCACGGCGGCGGTCGGCTTCATCGCGCTGTCCGGCGTGGCCGTGCTCAACGGCCTCGTGATGATCTCGTTCATCCGCAACCTGCGCGACGAAGGCATGCCGCTCGACGCGGCCGTGCGCGACGGCGCGCTCACGCGGCTGCGGCCCGTGCTGATGACCGCGCTGGTCGCGTCGCTCGGCTTCCTGCCGATGGCGTTCGCGACCGGCACCGGCGCCGAGGTCCAGCGTCCGCTTGCGACGGTCGTGATCGGCGGTATCCTGTCGTCCACCGCGCTGACGCTGCTGGTGCTGCCGGTGCTGTACCGCGTGAGCCATGCGGTGTCGTGGCGCGCGGCGTTGCGCGGCGGTTTCGCCGCGGGCATGATGCACCGGCTGGGTTTCTTCAAGGGTAATGCGTGATGCGAATTCTGATTGTCGAGGATGAACCGAAGACGGGCGCGTATCTGCGCAAGGGGCTGACCGAGGCCGGCTACGTCGTCGACTGGGTCGAGGACGGCATCACGGGCCAGCACCAGGCCGAAACCGAGGAGTACGACCTGCTCGTGCTCGACGTGATGCTGCCCGGGCAGGACGGCTGGACGCTGCTGCAGAACCTGCGGCGCAGCAAGTCGACGCCGGTGCTGTTCCTCACCGCGCGCGACGACGTCGGCGATCGCGTGAAGGGGCTCGAACTGGGCGCGGACGACTATCTCGCGAAGCCGTTCGACTTCGTCGAGCTGACCGCGCGCATCAAGTCGATCCTGCGGCGCGGCCAGCCGCGCGATTCGAACACGCTTCGTGTGGCCGATCTCGAACTCGACCTGACGCGCCGCAAGGCCACGCGGCAGGGCGACACGATCCTGCTGACCGCGAAGGAGTTCGCGCTGCTGTGGCTGCTGATGCGCCGCGAAGGCGAGATCCTGCCGCGCGCGACGATCGCGTCGCAGGTGTGGGACATGAACTTCAACAGCGACACGAACGTCGTCGATTCGGCGATCCGGCGTCTGCGCTCGAAGATCGACGATGCGTACGAACCGAAGCTGATCCACACGGTGCGCGGGATGGGCTACGTGCTCGAAGCGCGCGGCGGCGCGGCCGCATGATCGCGCGCCTGCTGCCGCGGACGCTGCGCGGCCGGCTGACCGCGCTGATCATCCTGTCGACGTCGGTGATCCTCGCGTCGAGCGGCGTCGCGCTGTACGAAGCGCTGAGCAACCGCGTCGACACGACGGCAGCCGAGCAGATGGCCGGCATTTCCGCCGCATTGGGCACGCACCTGGCCGAGGCGCGCACGACGGCCGACGTCGCGCGCAACATCGACATCTGGATCGACCAGTTGCACGGGCATCCGAACATGGATCTCGCGATCTTCGATGCCACGGGAACGCGCCTGGTCGGCACGCCCGGCTTCCGCCCGTACGGGCCGCTGATGTCGCTGGATGCGGGGCGCGTGCCGGTCGGCGTCGCGCCGCCCGGCACACGGCACCAGTATCTGGTGACGAATGTGCCGCTGGCCGGCGTGGGCGCAAGTGCGCCCGTGGTGCGCGTCGTGGTGCAGTACGACCGCAGCGCCGACGTGCTGCTGCTGCGCACGCACGCTTATACGATCGTCGTGATCGAGGTGTTCGGCGTGGTGCTCGCGGCCGCGATCGCATACGGCATCGCGGCGCTCGGGCTGAGCCCGCTGCGGCGGTTCGCGGCGCGTGCCGAACAGATGTCGACGAGCCGGCTCGCCCATCCGCTGCCGGCGCTCGATACGGCCGGCGAGCTGAAGGAGCTCGAGCACGCGTTCAACGGCATGCTCGAGCGATTGAACGAATCGTTCACGCGGCTCAGCCAGTTCTCGTCGAATCTCGCGCACGACATGCGCACGCCGCTCACGAACCTGCAGGCGGCCGCGCAGGTCGTGCTGTCGCAGCCGCGCAGCGCGGATGAATACCGGAACGTGATCGAGTCGAGCATCGACGAATACCAGCGGTTGTCGCGGATGATCGAGGACATGCTGTTCCTGGCGCGTTCGGAACAGGCCGGCACGTCGATCAGCGTGCGGCGCCTGGATGCGTCGGAAGAGGCGGGGCGCGTCGCGGGCTACTACGAGCCGCTTGCGGAGGATGCCGGCGTGACGGTGAAGGTCGACGGCCATGCGTGGGTCGATGCGGATCTGACGCTGTACCAGCGTGCGCTGAGCAACCTGCTGTCGAATGCGCTGGCCTACGCGCCGCGCGGCAGCATCGTGACGATCGATTGCGTGGAGCAGGGCGGTGCGACGACGATCGCCGTGTCGGACACGGGGCCCGGCATCGAGGCCCAGCATGTCGGAAGGATTTTCGAGCGCTTCTATCGCGTCGATCCGTCTCGGCACAATTCCGCGCAAGGGACGGGGCTGGGGCTCGCGATCGTCCGGTCGATCATGGACAATCACGGCGGCGAATGCGGCGTCGACAGCGACCCGGGCAGGCGCACGACGTTCTGGCTGCGCTTTCCGCGGCGGCCGGCCGAGCTGAACCGGCCGGCGGCCATCCCTACCTGACACCGCCGGTGGGCACGCCCGCGCGTTCGCCATGAGGCGGCCGCGCGCGGCACGCTGCCCGCGGTCGGTTGACCGAGCGTCATTTCTGTGCGGTCAGGTTGTCGTGGTTGTCGGTCTGCGGCTTCTTCTCGCCGCCATGCACCGAAACCCCGTGCAGCTCCTTGTTGCGCGCGACCAGCTCGCCGGTCGGCGGGTACTGCGTCTTGCTGATCGGCACGACGCCGTCGTGCTGCGCCTGCTTCAGTTCGTTGACGACCTGCGTGCGGGTCTTGCCCTGCGTTTGCGTCTGCGCGAATGCGGCCTGCGTGGCCATGCCGAGCGACAGCGTGGCGGTGACGAACAGTGCTGCGAGTTTTGCCGTTTTCATCGAGTGCTCTCCTTGATCAGGGCCGCCGGGTGGCGAACCGTGGACCCAGTATGCGAAAGCAGCCGTGCGTGATCGTGATCGCGAGATGAAAAATGCGTCAGATTGCCGGCGTGGAGGTGCGCCGTGCGGACTCGATCGACATGACGCAACCGTCATGTTCGCGTCATGGGTGGGATGAGCGGGAAGCGGAACATGCAGTCTGCCGTTGGCTGAGCGTGCCGACGGAATACGTGCCGACCGCGGCAGCAGCATCGATAGCGGGCGGCGCCGTTCAGACCTTCTTCCGGATCGAAAATTGCATCGTCCCGCTATTTGCCTTGCCTTGATCGCAGTCCTGATCGTCCCGTTGTTCGCGGGCTGCGCATCGACACGTTCCGGCGCCACGGCCACCGCTTCTGCCGCCGCGCGCAAGCCCGCGCCGACCGACCTGACGCCTGGCGAGCCGGTCGACTATGCCGGGCACCGGTGCGGCAATCCGAACCTGTATGTGAAAACGCATCCGTGCGTGTACCCGCAGCGCAATTCCCCGCGGTGATGGTCGGACACGCGTAAAAAAATGGCCCGGCGCTCGACGAGTCCGGGCCTAATGCGTGATCGTGCCGTGCGGCAGCGACCCGCTGCGTGGGTGGGAACGGGCAGGGCCCGCTACCGTTCCGATCGTAGCGATGCGACGCATCGTGAACCTGATCGGAACATGAAATTTTCGTCACGCAGTGCGCATGGGCAGCCGCCGAGGGATTGACGATGCCCGTCGTCCGCGTGCCGCCGGCCAGCGTGCGCGGTTCCCCGTTCGCGCGCCGCCACGCGCCGACCGCATGAAGATGGGTGTGCGTCGATAGCGCATGGTCGGCGGACATCAAACATCGTCGGAACGGTGACGAAACCGTCATCAGGCGATCACGAATCCGCACCGCCTCGGGATCAAAGTGAAGGCTTCTGTCACGGAATTCCAGTAAGGAGCCAACCACATGAACATTCCGCACTCGCTGATCGCCATGGCCGCTGGCGCGCTGTCGATAGCAGCCTTCTCGCAAGCCGTGGTCGCGCAGCCGAAAAGCCGTCAGGAAGTGATTCAGGAGCTGGTGCGCGCGCGCCACGACGGCGTGATCCCGAGCCCCAATCACGACTATCCGGCGAGTCCGGCCGCCGTCGCGCGCAATCGGGAAATTCATCGCTCGACCGTTCATCGCGGCGAGAAGACGCCGATGGTCGACGCGCACGACAACCGCTTCGCGGTGCTTTGATCGTTGATTCGCGGCCGACCGGGACGACGCCCGTCGGCCGCATTTACGGAAAAGGAGCGTGCGATGCGCAATATCGCGAAAGGAATCGTGCTGGCGGCGTGCCTGACGTCGACGGCCGCGATGGCGGCTGGCTGGCCGGAACGTGCGCTGTCGCACGTGCCGGCGCACGACCTCGGCATCCGCGCGAACGAGAAAATGCGCTGCGAGTTCGCGGCCGTGCCGGCCGGCGCGTGGACCGCGACGTTCGCGCGCGGGCAATGCGAGATCGACAACGGCCGGCTGACGTTCGTGCCGGCCGATCCCGGTGACGAGCCGACCATCACGGAGAAACGGATCATGCTCGGTGACGTCCGCACTGCGTCGCATCAGTCGCGCAAGCTGAAGGAACAACTGCAGCTGACGACGCGCGATCAAGTGATCGCGCTGAACGTATTGACCGACGATGGCAGCCGAAAATCGCGCGAACATGCGATCGACCTGTGGACCACACTGCGCAACGCGGGTGTCACGCCGGTCAACGGCACGCGTATCGTCGACACTTATCCAACCGGCGCGACGACATGGTAGCCACCACGCCGTTGCGCGCGGCCTACCCGGCCTTCACCGATCCTTCGATCAGGAAGAACACGATGAAGCCGATGAAGAACGCTGCCGTCGCGAACGGCGTTTCCGGCACCTCGTGCGCTTCGACCAGCAATTCTTCGGTGACGAGGTACAACAGCGCGACGGTGCCCAATCCCAGGAGCACCGCATAGACATTCGCGGGCAACCCCGCGAACGCCGCATTGCCGGCCACGGCCGCGACGCTCAGCAGCGCTGCGAGCGCGACCGGCACGACGATCGACAGCATGCGGCCGATGCCGGCCGCGGCCAGCGCCGCGCTGACCGACAGCGCGAGGAACAGCACCTCGAGCGTCAGCGCGACGGTCAGGATGATGCCGCTTTCGTCGCTCGCGGAAAAGGCGATGCCGAGCACCAGGCCGTCGACGACGAGGTCGATCGCGGTGACGATGATCAGACTCACCGGCAAACGCGCTTGCTCGAAGCGCGTCTCGATCGCGCCGGACAGCGCGCGGATCGCCAGCATCAGCGCGATGCCGAGCACGAAGCCGACGACGACCGGAAACAACGCATGCGCGCGGTCCTGCGGCAGCAGTTCGAGCGCGGCGGCCGCGAATACGATGCCGCCGGTGAAATGCTGGATCACGCTCGACGTTTTCGGGCCGGGCGCACGCCACGCGGCCGCGAGCGCGCCGAAACAGGCCGCCAGCACGGGCGGTAACGTGAGCAGCGCGAGCTTTGCGGTCGGTGTCATGAGTCCTCTCGGCGGTTGGCGCGTCGCAGTCGGACGCTGCGTGGCACGATCGTACGCGCCGGGCGTCGCCCGGGCATCAACCGGAGATTGAACACCTTGAAGCCGCTCCAGGGTCAAGCGGTTCGATGCGGGCGCACCGGCAAGCCGGTGCGCCCGTTCCGCTCAAAGCTGCGCGAGCGCCTGGTCGAGGTCGGCGAGCAGGTCGTCGATATGCTCGATGCCGATCGACAGCCGCACCGTTTCCTCCTTCACGCCGGCCTTCGCGAGTTCGGCCGGCGACAGTTGCCGGTGCGTCGTCGATGCCGGGTGCGTCGCGAGCGACTTCGTGTCGCCGATGTTGACGAGCCGCGTGAACAGCTTCAGCGCGTCCTGGAACTTCGCACCGCCGTCACGTCCGCCCTTCACGCCGAACGTCAGGATGCCCGGCGCGCGGCCCGACAGGTAGCGCGCGACGAGCGGATGGTCGGGGTGATCGGGCAGGCCCGCATAGTTCACCCATTCGACGTTTTCGTGGCGCGCGAGGTGCTGCGCGATCTTCAGTGCGTTGTCGCTGATCCGCTCGACCCGCAGCGCGAGCGTCTCGATGCCCTGCAGGATCTGGAATGCATTGAACGGCGAGATCGCCGCGCCCATGTTGCGCAGCGGCACCACGCGGGCGCGGCCGATATACGCGGCCGGTCCGAACGCTTCGGTATAGACGACGCCGTGATAGCTGACGTCCGGCTCGTTCAGTCGCTTGAAGCGGTCCGCGTGTTCGGCCCACGGAAACTTGCCCGAATCGACGATCGCGCCGCCGAGGCTCGTGCCGTGGCCGCCGAGATACTTCGTCAGCGAGTGCACGACGATGTCGGCGCCGTGCTCGAACGGGCGCAGCAGGTACGGCGACGGCACCGTGTTGTCGACGATCAGCGGGATGCCGTGGCGATGCGCGACCTCGGCGAGCGCGGCGATGTCGGTGACGTTGCCGAGCGGGTTGCCGACCGATTCCGCGAAGATCGCCTTCGTGCGCGCATCGATCAGCGGCTCGAACGACGCGGGGTCGCGCGGATCGGCGAAGCGCGTGGTGATCCCGTACTGCGGCAGCGTGTGCGCGAACAGATTGTAGGTGCCGCCGTACAGCGAACTCGCGGATACGATGTTGTCGCCGGCTTCGGCGATCGTCTGGATCGCGTAAGTGACGGCGGATTGCCCCGACGCGAGCGCGAGCGCGCCGATGCCGCCCTCGAGCGCGGCGATCCGCTGCTCGAGCACGTCCGTCGTCGGATTCATGATCCGCGTGTAGATGTTGCCCTGGACCTTCAGGTCGAACAGGTCGGCGCCGTGCTGCGTGTCGTCGAATGCGTACGCAACGGTCTGGTAGATCGGGACGGCGACCGCGCGCGTGGTCGGGTCGGGACGATAACCGCCGTGCACGGCGATGGTTTCGAGACGCCAGTTCGAATGGGCCTGATCGGTCATGGTTGCTCCGTTTGTTGTTGTGAAGGTCGAGGGGGCCTGCCGTCCGGCGATTATAGGAGCACGTGTGCGGCTGCCCTTAGAACGAATCGTTGGTTGCTTATGGGGACGCGCCGCATAGAATGCGTTTTTCCGCAGACGATCGTCGGCACCGTGACGCGACGCCGGTACGCCCTCGCGGGCGCACCGCGCACTAGCTCTTGTCGGGATTCGAGTCGCTGCACTGGTCGGGATCGTCGCGCAACAGGATGCGGCGGATGCGGCCATTGTCGTAGAACGGCACGTCCGGGCAGAACTTCGTGCCGGCGCGCGTTGACGTACGTTTCCAAGCGACCTTTTCGGTACGCACGAGCGTCGGGGCGCTGCCCGGCGCACCCGGTTTCCAGATGTCGATATACACGCGCGACATCTGCGGCGAATCACCCACTTCGCAGTCCTTCAGCGCACCCAGCGTCGAGCGCAGCCCGGTATCGGCCTGCTCGATGCGTTGCGGATACTCGATATGGCCGTTGTCGTAGCCGGGCACGACGTAGCAATAGCGGCGCGTGTTCCCGTCGAGCACCGGCAGCAAGTAGCTGCTGGCGGAATCGACCTCCTTCACGTCGTTGCCCTGCCAGCGGTAGGTCGTCACGCCATGCTCGCAGCAGCTCGCGCGCCAGCCCGTCCAGATGATCCGGTGAACCGGATCGAAATCCGGCGACGTGATGTCTTGCAGTCCCTGCGGCGCATCGACGAAGCGCCGCGTCTTCGGGTTGAAGATCCACGTCTGATACGGAATGTTCGGGCCGGCCCCCATCGACTGTGCGAGCATCAGGTCGGGCCAGCCATCGAAGTTCACGTCGGCGAAATCCGGTGTGAACAGGTTGCAGGTGCCTCGCGAATCGGTCTTGAGCGTCTGCACGAGACGGTCGTGATCGTACAAGCGGATCGCGGTGACCTGCGGCGCGTCGTTGCACGAACCGCCATCGTCCGGCAGATGGTCGGCGACGAGGCGGATGTCGTAGGGGAATGGTCTGCCTACGCGCTTCTGCGCGAGCGAGACAGGGAATGTGCGCTTGCCGTCCGGGGCGGTCCATGTGCCGGTGACCGCATTGTCGAACGAAGCGGCGCGCCACGTGCCCGTCACGCGATCGGCATTCGTCTTCGCGCCGCTGTCGCGTTCCGACAGCGTCGTGCCGTGCGGATCGAGCGAACCCTTCAACGCAAGCCGATAGCGCTTGTCGGACGCGCATGGCGCGTAGCAGTACCAGCCGGATATCGTATCGGCGACGCGCGACAAAGACACTTCGACATGGCGATTGCCGATCGTGCCGGTCCAGTCGCGCGACCAGAACGGGATCTCGACCGACTCGTCGGCGTCTGCCGCGCGCGCCGGTGTCGACACGAATGCGGTGATGGCGATCAGCGCGAACGCAAGCGCGCTGCGCCAGCCGCGCGTGCCCCGCGGCGCGGCCGTGTGGCCCGACGCGGCGATGAATGGGTGATGCATGGTTCGGCCCCTCGTTTTGTTATGGGTTATCTCTGCAGGCGTGTTTCGGTGCGATACGTGCGTCAGCGGCTTCCGGCCGCATCGGCCCGTCGATACAGGCGCGGCCATTGATCGTCGAACAGGCCGTTGCATGCGCCGTGCGTCGCGATATCGCCGAGCATGAAGCGCCGGCCGTCGAAGATCCACGATGCGGTCGAGCCGCAATCGCCGGCACTGCGCAGCCTCACCTTGCTCGACAGCGTCGCGCTGGCGGGATCGTAGCCGGCGTCGGTCAATTCGTTTGCGAACGACGCTGAATCGAGGCCCGCGTTCGCGTTCTCGCCGAAGTTCATCGCGGCCGGCGCATACGGCGGAGTTCGCCGCACGCGATACCACAGATCGGTGTGGTTATACATGCTGCTGGTCTGGCACGGGATCGCGACGAGCGCCTCGTCGGACGACATCGCGACGGCTCGCGATGCTTTCCTGCGGTCGCTCGCCGACATTTCGTCTTCGACATCGGCCGCACATTGCTTCACGTCGGCACCGAATTTCGCGAGCACCGCATCGACGAGCGGACGCTGTTCGGCGGCCGACAGGGCCGAGGCGGCCGGCGGCGCGGGCGTGACGGCGTGTGGCAACGCGGGCGCGGCCGGCACCGACGATGCAGGCTTGGTGCCCGGGCGCAGCAGCGCCGTGACCGTACCGACGCGGCCCTGCGTGTCGTCGATCAGCAGCAGCGCGGCATTCAATCCCGACAACGGCGTGCGTGCGGTGGACGTCGTGGCCGGATCGCCGAAGCTCAGCAGTTGCGCATTACGCGCCGCGGCCAGCCACGCGGCCACCGTTGCCGGATCGCTGGTCCGGATCCGGAGCGGGCGGGCGTCGTCGTCGCTCTTGTCGCCGAACGCATGCCATTGCGCCGGCATCGCATCGAACGGCCGGCCATCCACGCGTGCGGTGCGCAAGTCGATCGGCGCCGACGCGTAGAGGTCGAGCGAGGCTTGCGCGTCCGGGCCGGCATCGCGCGTCACGCGGAGGATCAGGCCGGTGCGTGCGTCGTCGATATCGTCGGCGTGGCTTTCCGCGATACAGCGATTGCCGTTGTCGCAGACGACCGACCAGTTCTTGAAGTCGCGTTCGACCGGTGGCCGCGCGAGCGGGCGAGCCTCGGCAACGAACGGGGAAACGGCGAGGAGGGCGGCGATGGCGAGCGAAAGGCGGTGCGACATGACGGTTCGTATCGACTGTGGATGGGCGGGCGGAAGACGTCGGACTGCAAGCGCATCGTCAGCAAGCGGGGCAGGTCGAAGGCTGCGGCGCGTGCAGCGGCGCGCATTGGCGAACGGCATCGAGTATACCGCCGCCATGCGCTGCGATCGTGACGACGACACGTAGTATGCGGGCACGGACGTTGCTGCCTGGCCTGCATTGATCGGACGAGTGCCGATGCAAGAACGGCGCGATCCCCGGGGGCATCGCGCCGTTCACGTTTCATCGGCCGTCGACCACGTCGCGCAGGAACGCGTCGAGCATCGCCACGTCGCCCCACGGCCGCTTGTATTCGCGGTCGTGTTCGGCATCGGCGAGCATGGTCTCGACCAGCGCGTGGATCGCCGGTCGGCGCGGCCCGTACTCGCTTTCGTTCGCGCCTATCTTCAGCGCGAGCAACGCGTCGAGCTCCGCGCGCACCGCCGGCTCGTGCACGGCCCCGGCGACGAGATCCGCGAAACGCATCGGCGGCATGCCGAGCCCCATGTCGATCCAGCGCACCGCGAGCAGCGGCCGCAGCACGTACAGGTACTTCTTGTAACGCACCGTGTCGCCTTGCAGATAGCCACGAAAATTCTTCTTCGCCATCGCGAGGTAGTGATGACGCCCTCGTACCGGCGAGAAGAACGCCGATGCCAGCGACCTGAGCCGCGGCGCCCAGCGCGCATCTTCGCGATACACGACGGGCGAGTCGAGCCATTCGAGCAGCGTCGGATTCGAGCGTCGCAGCAGTTGCAGCGCCTTGCGCAATTCCCAGCCGCTGACGTCGAGCTCGTCGTCGAGCGGCCGTTCGATCACGTCGCGTTGCGGTTCGACGCTCAGGTACCAGTCGCGCCGGTGTGCGTACACGAAGCGTACGTCGTAATCGCTGTCCGGCGACGCGAATCCCCAGCCGCGGCTGCCCGATTCGTACGCGAACAGCACGCTTACATCGTGGCGGCGCTCGACTTCCGCGAGCTCCGCCATCACGCGCGCCCGCACCGCCGGGTCGACCGGATGCGCGCTGCGTACGGTCGTCATCGTCTTGTCGGTTTTCATCGTTGTCGTTTTCCTTTCGTTGTGCGCGGCCGCCGGCCATCGGCCGCATACCGCACTATCCCTTCACGCACACCACCTGGCGCAGCGTATGCATCACTTCGACGAGGCTGCGCTGGGCCGCCATCACCGCGTCGATGTCCTTGTAGGCCATCGGGATTTCATCGACGACGCCCGCGTCCTTCCGGCATTCGACGCCCTGCGTCGCCTTCGCCTGATCGTCGGCCGTGAAGCGGCGCTTCGCTTCGGTGCGGCTCATCGTCCGGCCCGCACCGTGGCTGCACGAGCAGAAGCTTTCCGGATTGCCCAGCCCGCGCACGATGAAGCTCTTCGCGCCCATCGAGCCCGGGATGATCCCGAGCTGCCCCTTCTGCGCGGACACCGCGCCCTTGCGCGTGACGAGCACGTCTTCACCGAAGTGGCGTTCGCGCTGCACGTAGTTGTGGTGGCAGTTCACCGCGTGCTCGTCGACCGAAAACGGTGTGCCGATCACGCCGCGCGCCGCGCCGATCACCGCGTCCATCATTGCCTGCCGGTTGCGTCGCGCGTAGTCCTGCGCCCAGCCGACCGCCTCGACGTAATCGTCGAAGTGCCGGCTGCCTTCGGTGAAATACGCGAGGTTGCGATCCGGCAGGTTCGCGATGTGCTGGCGCATGTCGGCCTGCGCGAGTTCGATGAACAGGCTGCCGATCGCATTGCCGACGCCACGCGAGCCGCTGTGCAGCATGAACCACACGCGGTCCGCCTCGTCGATGCACACTTCGATGAAGTGGTTGCCGGTGCCGAGCGTGCCGAGATGCGCGTAGTGGTTCGTCTTTTCCAGCTTCGGATACTTGTCGACGATCCGCTGGAAACCCGGTTGCAGCGACTTCCACGCGTCGGTCACGGCGGCCGGCGTGCGATCGCCCCATGCGCCCGGATCGCGGCGGCCCGGCGCGCGGCCGTGCGGGACCGCGCGCTCGATCGCGCTGCGCAGCCCACCCAGCGAATCCGGCAGATCGGACGCGGTCAGCGTCGTGCGCGCGGCCATCATCCCGCAGCCGATGTCGACGCCGACCGCGGCCGGAATGATCGCGCCCTTCGTCGGAATCACGCTGCCGATCGTCGAGCCCTTGCCGAGGTGAACGTCCGGCATCACCGCGACGTGGCCGAAGATGAACGGCATCTGCGCGGTGTTGCGCAGTTGCGTGCGCGCTTCCTCTTCGACGGCGACGCCTTGCGTCCACATCTTCACCGGCTTGCCGTTCGCCAGTTCCATCACCTGATATTCGATGTCATTCATCAGAATTTGCTCCGGGAAACCCCGCCATTGATGGCGGGAAGGAAAGGGGTGCTGTTGACAGGCGGCTTCTCCCACGGGTTAGGATCACCGGCATGATTCTTGTCTACCGCTACCGGGTGAAGTCGCTCAACGGACTGCTTAACAAGCAGAGCCGCGCGGTGAACTACGTCTGGAACTTTTGCAACGATACGCGCGAGAAGCTGCCTAACGATCGGTTCGGTCGATGCGCGGCCGAGAAACTCGCGAAAGCGCAACGGGCGCGAAAGCACAAGCGGCATATCGCGAAGCTGCACGCCAAGGTCGCGAATGCCCGCGCCGATTTCCAGCATAAGCTCGCGCTCGATCTGGTGCGGCGTTTTGATTACATCGCGGTCGGCAACGTGTCGGCCGCAAAACTCGCCAGAACCAGGATGGCGAAGAGCGTCTACGACGCATCCTGGTCGTCCTTCCGAAACAAGCTCCGCTACAAAGCGATCGCGCACGGGGCCACGTTCGAGGAAGTGGACGAAAGCGGTTCGACCCAGTCCTGTTCGTCGTGCGGATCGAAAGACAGCACGACGCGGCCGAAAGGTATCGCGGGACTGAGAATAAGAGAATGGGCCTGCAGTGGATGTGGTGTCGTGCATGATCGTGATATCAACGCTGCGCTGAACATTCTCCGATGCGGACGTGCATCGCCAGGTGTGGGAATCCTCCGCCTTTAGGTGGACGAGGACGTCAATTGCTTCACCTGATTCATTTCGGGGTCCGGCGCGATACACGTGCGCCGCGCCGGCTCCTGCATTACGCGCCCTTGATGCTGACGAGTCCGTTCAGCACCTGGTCGAGACCGCCGAACACCGAGATGCGGTCGATCCGTTCCGCGACGCGCTCGAGCGTTTCCAGCTCCTTGAGTCGCAGCGCGGTCGGGTTCTCTTCCATCACCTTCGCGGTGTTCAGCAGCGAACGCGTGGCCGCCGTTTCCTCGCGGCGGCGAATCACGTTCGCCTGCGCGGACTTCTCCGCTTCGACCACCTGCGCGAGGATCGTCTTCATGTCGCCCGGCAGCACGATATCCTTCACGCCGACGCTGCGCACGTCCACGCCTGAATCGTCGAGACGGGCGCGTACTTGCGCAATCACGACGTCGTCGAGCGACTGCTTGTCCTCCAGTAGCGCGTCGAGCGAGCGCGTGCCGACCGCCGAACGCAGCGCGAACTGCAGTTCGCGATACAGGTGTTCGACCGGCTTCTGCAACTGGCCGAACGCGTGCAGCACGTCCGCATAGCACCACGTCGCCGACAGGTTCAGCCGCAGCGCGACCTTGTCGCGCGTCAGGATTTCCTGCCCGCCGACTTCGATCGCCTGCAAGCGCAGATCGACGAGTTCGACCGCGACGTCGCGGTTGAAGCGCCAGAGCGCCGACGTACCCGCGTCCAGCACCCGCTCGATCTTGCCGTCGATCTTCAGTACACCGACGTGGTACGCCGGCACCTGCGCCAGCAGCACGCCCGTGAGCCCCGCCACGCCGCGCGCACGCAGCGACGGTTGCGCGATGCGCTTCACGAGCGCGGCGGGCAGCATGCTGTCCTGCGCGAGATCGATGCGCTCCAGCCGATGCGCGGTCAGGCCACGCCAGTACAGCCGGCGCGTGCCGGGCGCCAGGATCTCGACGAGCACGTCGTCTTCGTAGCGCAGGCCGGCTTCGTCGTCGGCGAGATCCATCGCGACGAAATGCTGCGCGAGCACATCCTGTGCGTCGTGACGCAGGTAATCGGCCAGCGCTTCGTCGGCGAGCGGCGCATCGAGACGCGCGGTCTGCACCGACAGGCGCTTGAACGGATCGAAGGCCTTGAACACACCCGGTTCGAGCACCTTCACGAAATCGCCTTCGCTCATCAGCAGCGCGCGTTCGTTCTTTTTTACGACATGTCGCATCCACATATTCTTGTCCTTTTCTTCAATGGCCGCCGGGTGACGCGCATCGGGCGGATCGCGGTGCGACGCAATCGGGCGGGCGGCACGCTGGCCGGCGTCGAAGCGCATGGCGACGCGTCCTGCATCGCGTCGTCGTGCGCATTCGCGCGGGCCGTGCGGCCGTCCGGCCGATCGCGCGGAACCGCAACCGGTCCGACGCGCGGCGGGCCTCTCGGCCGGCACCGGCGGGTACTACTTTTCATACGAGACCGTCCTTGCGGACAGCGTTCGAGCGGGATTCGAACCCGCCACCGGCCGGCTTTCGCCGGCTGCTCCACCTGACTGAGCTTCCGAACAATGGGGCGCCCCGGGATTCGAACCCGGGCGAAGCATCCTGGCGCGCGCCCCTTTGCCTTCGTCTGTCCATGGCGGCATGCGCTGCCGCGACGAACGAGGTTCGGCGGCGGCGCACCAGCAGGGCTTGTTGAACCCTGGCTCGTGGGCCAGCGGGACATCCGGCGTCTTCTATTTAGCGAGGAGCGTGCCAGTGCGGGCGTGGGCTTTCGTGAAATTTCCCAGGCGATTGAAAATAAAGGGAATTTTTTATTTGGCGCGGCCTGGTGGCAACGCTCGTTGCACCGCGCCGCCATGAATATCCGATACAATCGGATCGCTTCTTATCCCATGAGATAAACATGCGCAAAACCGTCGCGATCGGTTTTCTCGGCACCGTGCTCGACCAGGGCGGCCGCGCGCCGCGCCGTTACCGCAAATGGCGGCCGACGATTTCGCTGTGCGAGCAGCCCGGCCTGCCGATCGACCGGCTCGAACTGCTGCATTCGCTGGACTACACGCGTCTCGCCAACCAGGTGCGGGACGATCTCGCGCGCGTGTCGCCGCACACCGACGTGCGGCTCACGCCGGTCACGATCCACGATCCGTGGGATTTCGAGGAGGTCTATGCGACGCTGCACGATTACGCACGCGCGTATCCGTTCGACCTCGAGCACGAGGATTACCTGATCCACATCACGACCGGCACGCACGTCGCGCAGATCTGCTGGTTCCTGCTGGCGGAAGCGCGCTACCTGCCCGCGCGTCTCGTGCAGACGGGGCCGCCGCAGCGGACGGACGAAGGGCCGAGCGGGCCGGGCACGATCTCGGTGATCGATCTCGACCTGTCGCGCTACAACCGGATCGCGCAGCGCTTCACGCGCGAGCGCGACGAAACGGTGTCGTTCCTGAAGGCCGGCATCGCGACGCGCAACGCGCGTTTCAACGCGCTGATCGAGCAACTGGAGCGCGTGGCCGTGCGGTCGCGCGCGCCGATGCTGCTGGTCGGGCCGACGGGTGCCGGCAAGTCGTTTCTCGCGAAGCGCGTGTACGAACTGAAGCGTGGACGGCACCGGCTCGCGGGGCCGTTCATCGAGGTCAACTGCGCGACGCTGCGCGGCGACGCGGCGATGTCGACGCTGTTCGGTCACGTGAAAGGCGCGTTCACGGGCGCGCAGTCGGCGCGCGCGGGGCTGCTGCGCGCAGCGGACGGCGGGCTGCTGTTTCTCGACGAAATCGGCGAACTCGGGCTCGACGAACAGGCGATGCTGCTGAAGGCGATCGAGGAAAAGCGCTTCCTGCCGGTGGGCGCGGACGTCGAGGCGAGCAGCGATTTCGAGCTGATCGCGGGCACGCATCGCGACCTGCGGCAGATGGTGGCTGCCGGTACGTTCCGCGAGGATCTGTATGCGCGGATCAATCTGTGGACCTACGAACTGCCGGGACTCGCCGAGCGCCGCGAGGACATCGAGCCGAACCTCGAATTCGAGCTCGACCGTTTCGGCCGCGAGCAAGGCGAGCAGGTGCGGTTCAACGTGGAGGCGAAGCGGCGCTATCTCGCGTTCGCGGCGTCGCCGCGCGCGACGTGGGCCGGCAACTTCCGCGAGCTGTCGGCCTCGGTCACGCGGATGGCGACGCTGGCCGATGCGGGGCGGATTACCGAGGCGCTCGCCGAGCAGGAAGTCGAGCGGCTGACGCGCACGTGGTCGTCGCCGGGTGGTGCGGGGGCGTCCGATGCATGCGTCGACGCGGTATTCGGTGCGCGGGCGGCGGAGCTCGACCTGTTCGACCGCGCGCAGCTCGAACGCGTGCTCGACGTGTGCCGCACGTCGGCGAGCCTGTCGGAAGCCGGGCGCACGCTATTCGCGGTGTCGCGGCAGAGCAAGAAGCAGCCGAACGATGCGGACCGATTGCGCAAGTATCTCGCGCGGTTCGGGCTCGATTGGGACGGGGTGCGGCGCGCGCTCGACGGCGTGTGATGACGAGAGGGGCGCGTGATGTCTGCGCTGCGCCCGTTACGCGCGGCAGATCGCGATGATCTCCGCGCTGGTCGCCTCGTCGAACGGGGCACGGTCCCAATCGCCGCACCAGTCGGCCGACGCGAAGCCGGCCGCCGTCACGCGGGCCTGCAATTCGGATCGAGCGATGAAACGCAGCCGGCTCGTATTCGTCAGCACTGTATCGTCGCGACGGAAGCGGTAGTGCGTGTCGAACGTCACGATCGCGCCGTCGATCGCCCGCACCGCGTGATGGAGATCGACGATGCCGAATGCGTGCGACTCGACGCTGCGTGCCGACTGCGCGGGTGTCCATGTTCGCCACGGTTCGATACGCGGGTTGCGGGTGTCGAACAGGAAGCGGCCGCCGTCGGCGAGCACGCGTCGCACGCCGCGCAGCGTCGCATCGATGTCGTCGTCGGTCAGCAGGCACTGGAACGCGTGCCCGGTCATCGCGACCGCATCGAACGGCGCGCCGGGCGGCAGGCCGTCGAGTGCGCACGCGAGCCAGCGTACCGCGTCGGCACCCGGCTGGCGCCGCGCGTAATCGATCATCGCCGGTGCGGGATCGATCGCGACGACGTCATGCCCGGCTGCCGCGAGCCGTCGCGCGAACGTGCCGGTGCCGCAGCCGAGATCGAGGATGCGTTGCCCGGCGGCGCCGATCGCGGCCGCGTAGAACGCGAAGTCCCGATCGCCCGCGTTGAACACGTCGTACACCGCGACGAGGCGCGGGTCGGTGTAGAGCAGGTCGGCGTCGGCGCGCGTCATGCGGCCGCGCACATCAGCGCTGCTGCACGGCCACGCGCAGCCCGAGCGCGATGAAGATCGAGCCGATGATCTTGCCCTGCCAGCGCGTGAGCCACGTGAGCCGCGTCACGATGCGGCCGAGCGGGCGGATCGAGCACGCGATCAGTGTCGTGTAGAGCGAGCTGAGCACGACGAAGATCAGCCCGAGCACCGCGAACTGCACGAACGTCGAACCGCGCTCCGGATGCACGAACTGCGGCATGAACGCGAGAAAGAACAGCGCGGTTTTCGGATTCAGCACTTCGGCGGGAATCGCCTGCAAGTACGCCCTGAGCGGCGTGACGGGCGACACCTGCGGCAGCGACGGGTCGGCCGCCTTCTCGAGCAGCGCGCGCACGCCGAGATAGATCAGGTACGCGGCGCCGGCCAGCTTCACGACGTTGAACGCGAGTGCCGATGTCATCAGCAGCGCGGACAGCCCCACGGCCGCGAACAGCGTATGCACGAAGTCGCCGCTCGCGACGCCGAGGCCGGTCAGGATGCCGGTCTTGCGGCCGCCCTGCACGGTGCGGCTCAGCACGAGCAGCACGGCGGGGCCGGGAATCAGGAACAGGCCCAGAACGACGGCCGTGAAGGTGGTCAGCGTGGTCAGGTCGAACATGGCGGCTCCGGCAGGTTGGCGCAGCGGCAGGGGATCGGCGCATTGTATTCGGTTCGGCGCGCGGCCGCAGACGGCCGTTTTCAAACGGCGCGGCCGCGCCGGCGCCTTTCTGGTATAAGCACGACAGGGCGCGCCGGCGTCCGGCCTTCTTTACAGCCCGTCGTTCCATGCGCGACCTTCCACCGATCACCGATCCCGCCGCGGACGCCGACGTCTATCACGTGCCGCGTCCGCTCGTCGTGTTCGGCGGCTCGGTCGTCGAGCCCGAATGGCGGCTCGAGCGGCACAGCCATCGTCAGGCGCAACTGCTCTACACGTTGAGCGGCGTCGTCTATTGCGAGATCGACGGCGGCGTGTGGACTGCGCCGCCGCAATGCACGGTCTGGATTCCGGGCGATGTCCCGCATGCGGCGCGCGGCTCGGCCGGCGCGACTTTCTACGCGGTACTGGTCGAACCCGACGCGGCGCTCGAGCTGCCCACGCGCTGCTGCACGCTGGCCATGTCGCCGCTGTTGCGCGAACTGCTGCTGAAGGCGGCCAGCTTCCCGAACCTGTACGACGTCGACGGGCCGCAGGGGCGGCTGGTGGCGACGCTGCTCGACGAACTCGTCGCGGCGCCGGTCGAGGATCTGTACCTGCCGATGCCGGCCGACCGCCGGCTGCGCAAGCTGATCGACCATCTGCTCGACGATCCGGCCGACAAGTCGCCGCTGGCCGAACTCGCGCGGCGCGCGGGCATCAGCGAGCGCAGCCTCACGCGGCTCGCGACGAAGGAACTCGGCATGAGCCTGGGCGACTGGCGCCGTCGGCTGCACGTCGCGCTGTCGCTGCGGATGCTGACGACCGGCCGCCGCGTGCATCAGATCGCAATCGATCTCGGCTACGAGAGCGCGAGCAGTTTCGTCACGATGTTCCGCAAGGCGACCGGCAAGTCGCCGACGCAATACCTGACCGACCGGCAACGCTGAACGCCTACGCTGCGCGCTCGCACACGTTTGGCCGGATTGAAAAAGCAGTTGGCCGGGATGAGAAATGACGCATCGGGTCTCGATCCATAAGATGAGAATCGTTCTCATCTGGAGGTCGACATGCAAATCGTCACGACTGAATTCCCGTTTGTCTGGCTGCGTTACAGCGGCTCGACCCACACCGATCCCGCCCGCCTGATTGCCGAACTCGACGCGCTGCTCGCGCGGCGCGAACGCTTCGTCTTGCTGACCGACGATGCCCCGTCCGGCGACGATCGCGCGGACAACGATCACGAGATGCGCAAACAGCTCGCGAAGTGGAGCAAGGCCAACCGTGCGCTGTCGCGCGAACGGATCCCCGGGATGATCGCGATCGAGCCCAACGCGGCGCGGCGCGTGGCGCTCAACGCCTTTTCGGGCGCCTTCGAGAAGGTCTGGGGCTATCCGCTGAACGCGGCGGCGAGCCGCGACGACGCACTGGCGCTCGCGCAACGGCTGCTCGCCGAACCGGCGCCCGGCGTCGCGGCGGCGAACGCCTGACCCGACGGCCGCGCGGGTCGCGCGGCTTGCGTCGACATCGACGTCGATATTGACACGCACGCACGGTGCGCGAACGCGCGCCGCGGCATATCGCAACCACGCAGAGGTGTTGGGTGGACAATCCGATCCGCGCGATGCGCATCTTCACGCGCATCGTCGAAATGAACAGCTTCACGCGCGCGGCGCAGGCGCTCGGCATTTCGCGCGCCACCGCGACGCGCACCGTGCAGGAACTCGAAGCGGCGCTCGGCATGCCGCTGCTGGTGCGCACGACGCGCGCGTTGCGGGCGACGCCCGAAGGTGATGCGTATTACCGGCGCTGCGTCAGCATCACCGCGGACGTCGACGAGCTCGAAGCGAGCATCCGCGGCGCCGCGCTGCATCCGAGCGGGCCGTTGCGCGTCGAATTGCCGGCGTCGGTGGCGGGCGCGATCGTATTGGCCGCGCTCGGCGAATTTCATGCACGACATCCCGATCTCGAACTGATGCTCGCCATGGCCGGGCGCGCGGGCGATCGCATCGGCGACGCGATCGACTGCAGCGTCCGGCTCGGTGCGCTGCCCGATTCGTCGCTCGTTGCACGCCGGCTCGGCTCGCTCGAGCGCGTGACGTGCGCGAGCCCCGCGTATCTCGAGCGCTTCGGCGTGCCGCGCACGCCCGACGATCTGGACGCGCATCGCGCGGTAGCCGGGTCGCACGTGTTCGGCCAGCGTCCGGCCGAGCTCGAATTCGTGATGGACGACGCGGTGCGCAAGGTGCAACTCGACGGCATCGTCAGCGTGGACGACGAGCAGGCGTATCTCGCCTGCGGCGTGCACGGCCTCGGGCTGATCCAGCCGACGCGCGTCGCCGCGCAGCCGCTGATCGACGCGGGGCGGTTGCGGGAAGTGCTGCCGCGCTGGCAACCCGATGCGCTCGCGGTGTCGGCCGTCTATGTGAAGCGCCCGCATGTGTCGCCCGGCGTGCGGGCGTTCGTCGACTGGATCGCGGAACGCTTCGTGCAGGCCGGGTATGAGCAGGCGGGACTGGCGGCGGCGGGGGCGGTGGGGTGGCGGCCGGCGCTGCCGGGTGCAGTCGCTGCCGGCGATCGCTACAGCGGGCTCGTAGCGGTGGCTTGACGGCGGTATGCGGACGGAAGGTCCTCAAGCGGTTGCGAGGTGGCAGGCGCTGGCCTTTGATCCGTATCGGAGGATGTAAATATTTTGGCGATTTGGCACGAAATTCGCCGGAATATTTACATCGTATGCTGCGGGGCCAGCAGGGCAGCGGCATACGGAGAGGCGCAGGCGTGCGCATGCCCGCAGCACCGACAGTCGACCCGCATGGGGTGCGGAATACCCGCCTTACACCGCCCTAAACCGCCCCAAATCCTCCGCCACGAAATCGACGAACGCGCGAATCCGCGTGGACATCTGGTGACGCTGCGCATACACCGCGTAGATGTCGGCGCTCGGCGTTTCGTGCTCGGGCAGCACGACGACCAGCCTGCCGTCGGCGAGATAGTCGCGCAGATCCCATTCCGCGCGCATCAGGATTCCGTGCCCGTCGAGTGCCCACTTCACCGCGATCTCGCCGTCGTTCGTCGTCAGGTTGCCGTTGATCCGCACGGCTTCCGTGTGGCGGGCCGCACCGCGTCCGCTCGTCAGGCGCCACACGCCATAGCCCTCGTCGCCTTGCCGGATGCCGATGCAGTTGTGCCGCGTCAGATCGTGTGGCGCGCCGGGCGTCCCGTGCCGCGCGAGATACGCGGGCGCCGCGCACAGCAGCCGGCGGTTCGGCGCGAGCCGCCGCGCGACGACGCGCGTATCGGGCGGTTCACCGAAGCGGATGCACACGTCGAACGCGTCGTCCGTGAGCGGCGGCGGCATCACCGACAACTGCAGCTGCACCGATACCTCCGGATAGCGCGCGACGAAGCGCGAGATCGCCGGGCCGATGTGGCTGCGCCCGAAACCGAGCGTCGCGTTCACGCGCAGCAGGCCTTTCGGCCGCTGCTTCGCGCTGCCGAGCAGTTCGCCGAGCTCGTCCATCTGATCGAGGATCCGGCGCGCATAGGCGAGGTACACGTCGCCTTCCGGCGTCAGCATCATCCGCCGCGTCGTGCGGTTGACGAGCGTCACGCCTGCGCGCCGCTCCATCTGCGTGAGCCGCTTGCTGACGGCCGCCGCGGTCAGCCCGAGTTCGCGCGCGGCCGCGCTCAGGCTGCCGGATGCGGCCAGCGTCGAGAAGAAGCCGAGATCGGCCGGCTGGACGGTATCCGCCATGAGGGGATTCGTGAATTGAAGTTAAAGATGCTTTGAGTATAGCCCCGGTTTCTGTACTTCCAGTTCGATAAAGTGCGTTCACGCTCACGATCAATGGAGGATGTCCGCGTGAAGACCTACCGTATCGCAACGATTCCCGGCGACGGCATCGGCAAGGAGGTGGTGCCTGCCGGCAAGCAGTTGCTGGAAGCGCTGGCCCGCGGCAGCGACCGCTTTGCGTTCGCGTTCGAGGATTTCGACTGGGGCGCCGACTACTACCGCCGGCACGGCGCGATGATGCCGGCCGACGGCCTCGACGCGCTGCGCGGCAAGGACGCGATCCTGTTCGGCTCCGCGGGCGACCCGGACGTGCCCGACCACGTGACGTTGTGGGGCCTGCGCCTGAAGATCTGCCAGGGCTTCGACCAGTACGCGAACGTGCGCCCGACGCGCATCCTGCCGGGCATCGACGCGCCGCTGAAACGCTGCGGGCCGGACGACCTGAACTGGGTGATCGTCCGCGAGAACTCCGAAGGCGAATACGCGGGCGTTGGCGGCCGCGTGCACCAGGGCCATCCGATCGAGGCCGCGACCGACGTGTCGATCCTCACGCGCGCCGGCGTCGAACGCATCATGCGTTTCGCGTTCCGGCTCGCGCAGTCGCGGCCGCGCAAGCTGCTGACCGTGATCACGAAGAGCAACGCGCAGCGGCATGCGATGGTGATGTGGGACGAGATCGCGAAGCAGATCGCACAGGAATTCCCCGACGTGACGTGGGACAAGGAACTCGTCGACGCGGCGACCGCGCGCATGGTCAACCGCCCGGCGTCGCTCGACACGATCGTCGCGACCAACCTGCACGCGGACATCCTCAGCGATCTCGCCGCCGCGCTCGCGGGCAGCCTCGGCATCGCGCCCACCGGCAACATCGATCCCGAGCGCCGCTATCCGTCGATGTTCGAGCCGATCCACGGCTCCGCGTTCGACATCATGGGCAAGGGACTCGCGAATCCGGTCGGCACGTTCTGGTCGGTCGTGATGCTGCTCGAACATCTCGGCGAGGCGGATGCCGCCGCGCGCGTGATGCACGCGATCGAGGCCGTGACGGCCGACCCGTCGCTGCACACGCGCGACCTCGGCGGCAGCGCGACGACCGCGCAGGTGACGGCGGCCGTCTGCGAGCGCGTCGCGAACGCGGCGGTCGCGGCCTGACGGCAGCGACGCGGTGACGGCCGCGCGTGCGCGCAGCCGAGCGCCGCCCGCTCGCTCCACTCACGCATTTTCAGCCCGCGACTCGCGCATGCGACGCGAGCCGGGCGCCGGCCGGCGCTCGAGGTCCATCGACCGACGGCGCACGGCCCGACCTCGAAGGAGGAGACACATGCAAGCGGATCTGGAAACCCGCGTCGCGCGGAAACTGATGTGGCGCATCATTCCGTTCGTGATGCTGCTTTACTTCGTCAGCTTTCTCGATCGCGTCAACGTCGGCTTCGCGGCGATGACGATGAACAAGGCGATCGGCCTGTCGCCGACCGCATTCGGGTTCGGCGGCGGCCTGTTCTTCATCGGCTACTTTCTGTTCGAAGTGCCAAGCAACCTGATTCTCCATCGCGTCGGCGCGCGCATCTGGATCGCACGCGTGATGATCACGTGGGGAATCGTGTCGGCGGTGTCCGCGTTCGCGGCCGGACCGACGAGCTTCTACGTGCTGCGCTTTCTGCTCGGCATCGCGGAAGCCGGCTTCTTCCCCGGCATCATCCTGTACCTGAGCCTGTGGTTTCCCGCGAAGCAGCGTGCGGTGGCCGCCGCGTGGTTCATGGCGGCCGCGCCGATCTCGACCGCGATCGGTTCGCCGCTGTCGGGCGCGATCATGCAGATGCCGCCGATGTTCGGGCTGGCCGACTGGCAGATGCTGTACATCGTCGAAGCGCTGCCGGCGGTCGTGCTCGGCTTCGTCGTGCTGAAGCGCCTGACCGCTGCGCCGTCGCAGGCCGCGTGGCTGCGCGCCGACGAACGCGACTGGCTGATCGCGAAGCTGAAGGCGGAAGCGGATGCGCGCCACACGCATGCCGGGCATACGGCCGGCGCGTGGCAGGCGCTGCGCGACCCGCGCGTGCTGGCGCTCGCGCTGATCTACTTCGGCACGTCGGCGGGGCTCTATACGCTCGGCCTGTGGGCGCCGCTGATGGTCAAGCAGTTCGGCTTCACCGCGTTGCAGACGGGCCTGCTGACCGGCATTCCGAGCATCGCCGCCGTGGTCGCGATGATCGGGTGGGCGCGGCATTCGGATCGCACCGCCGAGCGCACGTGGCACGTCGTGATTCCGTGCGTGCTGGCCTGCGTCGGCTTCGTGTTCGCGGGGCAGGCGAGCACGGCGTTGCTGACCGTGCTGGCGCTGGTCGTCGTCAACATCGGGATCAGTGCCGCGAAGGCGCCGCTGTGGGCGATGCCGAGCGCGTTCCTGTCAGGCGCCGGGGCGGCGGCGGGGATCGCGATGATCAATTCGATCGGCAATCTCGGCGGGTTCGTCGGGCCGTTCGCGATCGGCTGGCTCAAGCACGTGACGGGCGGGTATGCGGCGGGGTTGTATGTGGTCGCGGGGACGCTCGCGGTGTCGGCGGTGGTGACGTTGATGTTGAGCCGGAAGGGGGCGCGGGAGCAGGTCGTGTCGGGTGTACATCAGCATCGTTGAGAGCGGTGCGCGTCCGCGGGCATGCATCCGGACGTGCATACGGTGCGCTGACGATGGCGCACGGCCGAAGCAGCCGCGTCAACGCACGGGAAGTGCCACGCGGCGAGCGATCTCCGTCGCGCACGCGTCGGCCGACGCGTTCGACGTATCGATTACGCAATCGCTGAACGCGCGCGACGCATATCCTTCGCGATACATCTGCGCGATCCGTTGCCGCTCCCAGTCCGTCAGTGCACGCGTGCCGCGATTCGATGCCGCGACTGCTTCGGGCGGTGCCAGCGTGACGACGAACAATCGCGCATCGCGCGCGTCGCACGCCGCGCGCAGCCGCTCGAATTCCGCTTCGCCAATCGGATAGGCGATCAGGAGGTGGCGTTCGCGCGCTTGCGCGATCTGCGTGACCAGTCGCTCCAGCGCAATGGCCCATTGCACGTCGAACGGCGCATCTTCAGGCGCGTCGTGATCGTCGCCGTCGATGAAGCGCGCATCGGGCAGCACGCGTGCGAGTGCGCGGCCGATCGTCGTCTTGCCGCTGTTGATCGGGCCGTTCAGATGGATGATGGTGAGCGGCGGGTTTGTCGATGTAGAGGACATGAGGAGCGGGATTGATGGGACGCCTTCATTGTGCCTCGACGTGAAATCGATTTGTAATGTCGACTCCGAAGCGATTAGAGAAATTATTCGATAAAGCACCCTAAAGAAAGGCGTGCCCCCGCCGTTACTCTTCCTCGGTATCTCAAAAAAGTATGACGAAAGCAGTACGACCACACGACCAAAAAACCGAGGGCGCGCGGCCGGCGAAGCCGTGCGCGGGATCAGAATGGGATGCACCGATTCAATGGGGCGCGCAGGCACCGGGGGCTGGCGCGCGCTGTGCCTTTGCCTTGCCGTAACGGGACTGCTGCCGCATTGCGCCGCCGCCGCGGGGATCGTCGCGGACGGCGGCACGCCCACCAGCGTGTCGATCGGGCCGAATGGCCGGCAGCTCGTCAATCTTGCGCCTGCAGTCGCCGGCGTATCGAGCAACACGTATTCGTCGTTCAACGTGACGACGGCCGGCGCGACGCTGAACAACGCCGGCATCAACGCGCGCACGATCGTCAACCAGGTGACGAGCACGAACCGCAGCCTGATCGAAGGCGAGATCGCCGTGGCGGGGCCGCGCGCGAACGTCGTGCTTGCGAACCCGAACGGCATCACCGTCAACGGCGGATCGTTCGTCAATACGGGGCACGTCGCGCTGTCGACCGGCAACGTGAGCTTCAACGACCTGCAGATCGCCCCCGGCGTGATCCAGCGCAACATCGTGCTCGATACGTCGACCGGCACGATCGTCGTCGGTCCGGGCGGCCTGGCCGGCGCGTTGATCGGGCTGGATCTGATCGCGAAGAACATCGTCGTCGACGGCGCGATCGACAACGCGTTTTCGTCGGCGACGGCCGGCGTGCGCCTGCTGGCCGGACGCAGCCGTGTCGAGCTGAACACGGGGCTGTCGCCGAACGACAACGCCAACGACTGGCTCTCGCGTACCGCGACGACCCAGCCGGACACCGCATCGTCCTACGCGATCGACATCACCGCCGCAGGCAGCGTGACGAGCGGGCGCGTGCAGTTGATCGTCACGGACCGCGGCCCCGGCGTGCGCAGCGCCGGCGCGATGAATGCGTCGCTGGGGGATTTCACGTTGACGTCGAACGGCAACGTCGAGATGTCCAACGCGAAGATCGACGTCGCGCGAGACCTCGACGTCACCGTTCAGGGCGGCATGACGCTGACCGACACCGACCTGAAGTCGCGCGGCGGCCACGCGAACGTGTCGGCAGCCGATGCGATCGCGTTGACGGGCAGCAGCCTGATGGCGTCGGGCAGCGTCAAGCTGAACGGCGCGGGCATCGCGCTGAATCCCGACGACGCGATGAAGGGCGCCACCGTGGCATCGTCGCAAAGCGGCGTGGTGCTCAAGAGCGCGGCGGACATCGTGAACGTCGGCTCACTGGTGCAAGGGCAGACCGCGATCGACGCGGATCCGGATTCGGCGGGCGCGGTAACGCTGAACGCGGCGGGCCGCATCCTGAACCAGTCGCTGCCGCAAACGGGGATCGGCATCCTGTTCGGCGTGAAGGGCGATGTGTCGCTGACCGCGGGCGCCGATGTCGTCAACCGGAATGCACGGATCCTGTCGAACCGGAGCGTGTCGATCGACGCGGGCGGAGATCTGCAGAACATCGTCGACCACAGCACCGGCGTGCAGAACGGTGCGGTGGTCGGCTTCTCCGAGCAGGGCGGCCGCTTCCTGTTCTTCAAGCATCGTAGCGACGGCTTCACCGTCGACTATGGCGCGCTGGCCGACGCATCGAAACTCGCGTACATCACGGCCGATGCGGGCAACGTGACCGTGCGCGCCGCGAACGTGACGAATATCGGCGGATCGATCCTGTCGAATGGCGGCGCGATCGACATCGCCGCGCGCGAAAACATCCTCACGCAGGCCGTTTTCACCGGGCAGGCAGCGTATCGGCGCTCGTGTTTCGTGTTCTGCCGCGCGAGCGCGTCGTCGAACGTGCAGGCGTTCGGCGGCGTGATCGAGGCCAACGCCGACATCCAGCTGAAAGCCGGTACGCAGATCACGAACACGGGCGGAACCGTGCTCGCGCTCGGCGCATTGACGCTCGACGCGCCGAAGACGCTCGCGCAGGGCGTGCCGGGCTACACGGTGATCAACCGCGACCACGACCTGAAAGCGTGGTTCGGCAATCGTTGGGCGGCGATCTATGCGGCCGATACCGGTGGCGTGTTTACCGGCGGAACCGGCAAGGTGCGCCTGACCGGCGAGGCCGACATCGAAGGCGGCGCGTACAGCGCGCCCGAAGGTGTGCTCGCTGCGGGCGGCGTCGTGACGATCCGGCCGCCTCATCGCGATCTCGTGACGATCGGCAACCGCAATCACATGGGTCTCGTGTCGTGGTTCGGCCTGTGATGTCGCACAAGGATCACCGCATCGCCGCCGCGCTCGCATTGACGATCGGCGCAATGTCGCCGTGCGCGCATGCACAGCTCGCGGGCGCGCCGCCGGCCGGCGCGCTTCCGGGCCTCGGCGCGCTGCCGGCCGGGCTCGCGGTGCCGCGTGCGGAACAGGATCCCGCGCAGCGTCTGCTGCAGGAGCAGCGCGACCGGCAGCGCCGCGACGAGATCGCGCAGCCGCCGGCGCAGATCGCGGTGCCCGAGCAGCCGACGATGCCGGACCTGCCGCAGGGCGCCGACGTCGACACGCTGCCGGACGTCGCGCCGACGTTCCTGATCGAGCGGATCGAATTCACCGGCGACGCGATCCTCGGGCAGCGCGAACTGGACCGTATCGCGGCGCCGTTCATCGGCAAGCAACTCGGGCGCAACCGGATCAACCTGCTGCTGCGCCGGCTGACGGAAGCGTTCATCTCGCGCGGCTACATCACGACGCGTGCGTACCTCGGGCCGCAGAATCTCGCGTCCGGCACGCTGAAGATCAATCTCGTTCCCGGCCGCGTGGCCGCGTTGACGCTGAACGGCAAGCCGCTGAGGCCGCGCGATCCCGGCGAGAAGTGGTACGAAGTGCGCGGCGGCGGGTTGCTGACCGAAGCCGGCACCGCATGGGCGTTCGCGAGCACGCCGGGCGACGTGCTGCGTCTGCCCGATCTGGAGCAGGGCGTCGATCAGATCAACCGGTTGCGGCGCAATCAGGCCGAAATCCGCATTCTCCCCGGCGAAGCGCCGGGCGATTCGATCGTCGCGATCTCGAACCGCTACGGCGACCGTCTTCATTACGATTTCGGCATCGACAACTACGGTAGCTCGCAGACCGGCAAGACGCGCTATCGCGCCGGTGTCGAAGCCGACAACGTGATCGGACTGCAGGAATCGCTGTCGTTCAGCTACGTCGGGACGACCGACACGAACGCGGTCGTGTTGTCGGCGGCGGTGCCGTACGGCTATCAGACTTTCAGCTACACGGCGTCGATGTCCGAGTATCAGCAGGCGATTGGGGACGTCGCGCTGCTCGCGGGGCGCACGTTCAGCCAGATGCTCGGCTGGAACGACGTGCTGATGCGTTCGCCGCGCGGGCGCATGAGCGTCGACGTGACGCTCAACAAGCTGCGCACCGAGCGCGATCTCAACGGCATTCCGTTGTCGCCGCAGAACCTGACGGTGTTGCGTGTCGCGCTGAACGGACTGTCCCGCTTCGTCATGCGCGATCAGGGCGCAGCCGCGACCTGGGATGTCGGCGTGTCGCAGGGTTTGCCCTGGCTGGCAGCCAACCACGATGCGTCGGACATCGGTATCGACGACGCACACAGCCAGTTCACGAAGCTCGATGCCACCGGCACGCTGCAGTTCACGCTCGGCGATTTCGCCGGTTCCATCTGGGCGTATCGCGGCACGCTTCGCGCGCAGTACAGCCGCGTCGCGCTATTCGGCAACGAGCAGATCTTTCTGGGCGGCATGGGTTCGGTCCGCGGGTTTACCGAAGGCGGGATCGCGGGCGACAGCGGCGCATTCGTGCGCAACGAGCTGGCCTGGCAGAACGTGCCGGCGTGGCACGACGCGCGCATCGAACCGTACGTGTTTCTGGACGGCGGCAAGACGCACCTGAACGCGCAGGGCGGCTGGCCGTCGCTCGTCGGCACGGGTGTCGGCACGCGTGCGCAATGGCGTTTGAAAGGCGGGACGCTGTCGACCGAAGTGCTGGTCGGGCAGGCGCTCGTGCAACCGGCCGCACTCGGCAAGAAGGCCAGCGTGTTGCTGGCAACACTCAACTGGACGGACTGATGGAGAACTTCAGGGATCGCCTGTCGAACGGTCGCGAGATCGCGATGCAACCCAACCTGTCGGCGCGGATTCGCAAGATCGGCGTCGCGCTCGTCGCGGCGATGCTGTGCGGCGCTGTCGTCCCGCACGCGTACGCGGTTCCCAAGGCGGCGAAGAAACCGGCCGATGCAACCGCCGCGATGCCGGCTGATGCGATCGCGAGCGTGAACGGCGTGCCGATCCTGCAAGCGCAGGTCGACGAAGCCGTGCGCGCGTCGAAGGCGCCCGATACGCCGGCGCTGCGCGCGGCGCTGAAGAACCAGCTGATCGCGCGCGAGCTGTTTCGACAGGCGGCGCTCAAGCAGCACTACGACACGAAGCCGCAGGTCGTTGCCGCCGCCGAGCAGGCGAAGGCGCTCGCGATGACGCAGGCGTACCTGCGTGATCAGGTCAAGCCGGCGCCCGTCACGGATGCGGACGTCAAGGCGCGCTACGACGCGGTTGTCGCAACGCTCGGCGAGAACGAATACAAGCCGAGCGTGATCGCGGTCAACGACGCGGACACCGCCAAGCAGATCCTTTCGCGGCTCAAGAAAGGCGAGGACTTCGGCGGGCTCGCGCGGCAGTTCAGCAAGGGGCCGGCCGCGGCGCAAGGCGGCGCGCTGAACTGGATCTCGTTCAAGACGCCGATCGAAGCAGGCCACACGCAGAACTGGCCGCAACCGCTCGCCGAAGCGCTCGTGAAGCTTCCGCAGGGCGGACTGACGCGCGAGCCCGTGCAGGTCGGCGATACGTACTGGATCGTGCGTGCCGACGACAAGCGCCCGACGCAGGTGCCGCCGTTCGACCAGGCGAAAGACACGCTGCGGCAACAACTCGAGCAGGTCGCGATAGAGAAGGCGACCGCGCAGGTCGTGGCGGATCTGATCCGCAACGCGCGGATCCAGCAGTAAGCGGCAAGCAGCAAGCCGCCAGTAGCAGCGTCGGGCAGCCGCCCGGCGAACACGCAGGCGATGCCGGGCGGGGAAACCCGGCATCGCTCGGCGCCACGGTCCGCCGGCCGATGGCGTACGGCGCGGGGCCATGAAACGAAGCGAACAACAGAAGATGAACACGTCCAAGCGTAAGACCTTGCAGCAGCTTGCCGCCGCCGGTGCGGCGCGAATCCGTGCACGTGCGCGGTCGGCGGCAAGTGCGCCGCGGTTCTTCGCGGTCGAGCAGGTCGCGGGATCGTATCGCTGGTGGCAGCGTGCGACGAGCGCGCTTCTCGCGCTGGCGATGTTCATCGGACCGATCACGGTCGCCGTCGAGCAGGGCCGCGATGCAGCCGGCGTGCTCGGCGCGGGCAATCGTCGAATCGACGACGACGCATGGCAGCGGCTGCTCGATCTCGCGTCGCTGCGCGTCCGATTCTCGATGCAGCTCGCGGCTGCCGCGCCCATCGTCGATCCCACGGCGCCGATCTCGTTTCAGCCTGCCATCACGCAGTCGACCGGCGCAGGCGGCGGCGTGCCGGTCGTCAATATCACCGCGCCGAACGCGGCCGGTATTTCGCTGAACCAGTATCAGCAATTCAACATCGATCCGGTCGGGCTGATTCTGAACAACAGCCTGATGTCGGGCACGTCGCTGACGGGCGGCAACGTGCAGGCCAACCCGAACCTGAACGGCCGTACGGCGAGCGTGATCGTCAACCAGGTCACGTCGACCGGCAATGCCTACGCGAGCTTGCTGAACGGTCCGCTCGAAGTATTCGGCGCACCCGCGGCCGTCGTGATCGCGAATCCGAACGGGATCACGACACGCGGCACCGGCTTCACCAACACGATCGGCGTGACGTTGTCGACCGGCGCGCCGCAGTTCCTCAGTGGCGTGGGTGGTAGCGCGACCGACTTCGCGAACGCGAAGGCGCTCGGCTACAACGTGACCGGCGGTCACCTGCAGATCGAAGGCAATGCCGGCGTCAACGGGCCCGGCGCGGGGATCGAGGGGACCGTCGGCACGATCGACCTGATCGGCGAGACGATCGGCATCAACGCGCCGCTCTATGCCGGCACACGCATCAACGTGATCGCCGGGCGTCAGTTCGTGACGCCGGCCGCCGTCGATACCTACGGCACCACGTACGGCACCGCGTCGAACGGCTCGGACAACTCCGCCGCGGCGATCAATGCCGCGAACGGCGGCGCGAATCGTTCGCTCGCGATCGACGCGACCGCGTTCGGCGCGATGACGGCCGGCCAGATCCAGGTGGTCAGCACCGCCGCGGGGATGGGGGTGCGATCCGACGCGCAGCTTGCCGCGAACGCAGGCGACTTGCTGCTGTCGGCGAACGGCGACGTATCGGTCGCGGGCTCGGCCGCGCAGCAGCAGGCGACGGTTCATAGCGCTGGCAACGTGTCGATGACCGGTACGCACATCGGGGTCGGCGGTTACGCGATCGACGCGAATGGCGACGTGACGTCGACCGGCTCGATCCAGTCCGGCGGCAAGCTCGCCGTGGCGGCAGGCGGTAACGTGAACGTCGCGAATGCACAGGCGCACGGCGACATGACGGTCGCGGGCGGCACGAACGTCACGCTCGGCGACGTACAGGGCGGCGGTGCGTTGTCCGTTACCGCGCGCGGCACCGACGGCACGGGCGACGTGAACCTGAACGGCACGTCGGTCGTGACCGGCGCGACGACCGTGCAGGCGGCCCGCGACGTCAACGTGAACGGGCAGACCAACAGCGACACGCTGCGCGCGACCGCGCAACGCGATGCGACGGTCAACGCGGCGCTGCAGACCTCCGGCGCGCTGGCGTTGACGGCGACGCAGGGCAACGTTGTCGCGCATGCGACGGTGAAGAGCGGTGGCGATCTTGAGCTGACGTCCGGACAGGACACCGTCGTCGCGTCGCAGGCGACCGCGCAGAACGCGGTCAGCGTGCAGGCGGGGCGCGACCTGAGCGTGAGCGGGTCGCTCGCGAGCGGAACGACGTTCGCCGCCGATATCGCGCGCGACGCGTCGGTCGGCGGCTCGCTGATGGTCGGGACCGACGCGCGTGTGGACGCGGGGCGCAACGTCGATACGTCCGGTGTCGTGATCGTCCAGCGCAACGGGTTACTGAGCGCAGGCAACGACATCACCGGAAGCGGTTCGATCGCATTCGGCCAGAACGGCGCGTTGAATGCCGCGCATGACGTCGCGCTGACCGGCAAGCTGCTCGCCAATGGTCTGCAGGTCGACGCGGGCAACAGCGCGAATCTCGCGACGGTCCAGGCGGGCGGCGCATTCGGTGTGACGGCAAACGGTAACGCCGGCGGCGGCGACGTCGTATTCAACGGCAACGCGGCGGCACTCGGCGCCGCCGACGTGCGCGCGTCACGCGACGTCGTCGTGAACGGCACGCTGGCCGGTGGCGCGCAGGTCGCGCTTGCCGCGCAGCGCAACGTGATCGTCGGCGGCAGCGGCACCGTGCAGGCCGTCGGCGATCTGGCGATCACGGCGGCCAGCGGCAGCGTCGCGTCGGCCGGCACGTTGAACGGCGCGGGTGCGCTGACGGTGCAAGGTGCGCAGGATGTCGCGCTGACCGGCGCGACGACCGTAACGGGCGACGTGACCGCCACGGCTGGCCGGGATCTCGTGATCGGCGGTGCGTTGGCCGGGCAGGGCGTCGCGACGCTCACGGCCGCGCGCGACATCGTCGCCGGCGGCACCAGCGGCTTCGCGCAGGACACGACGTTGAGCGCGGGGCGCGATATCGGCGTGACGGGTGCGTTCCAGGGGCGCGCCGTGTCGATGACGGCAGCCGGTTCGATCGCGCTGAACGACGTGCAGGCCAACGCGGGGCTTCGGCTCGCGACGCGCACGGGCGACGTTTCGATCGGCGGCAACGTGAACTCGCTGACGAACGGGACGATCGACGCGGCGCGCGACGTGATCGTCAACGGCACGCTGCGCACGGCAAGCAGCCTGATCGTCGGCGGCGGCCGCAATACGTCGATCGGCGGGACGGTCCAGTCGAACGGCGACGTCGCGCTGACGAATGCGGCCGGCTCGCTGACGAGCACCGGCAATATTCAGTCGGGCGGCAACCTGTCGGTGAACGCCGCGCAGTCCGTGGATCTGGGCACGCACTCGACGTCGTCGCTCGGTGACCTGACCGTGAACGCGGGACGCGATCTGACGATGAACGGCTCCGTCGTCGCGCAGGGCAACGGCACGCTGAACGCCGGCGGCGCGATCGGCGGTGCGGCCGCCGTTGCGTTCGGGCTCGCGGCGAACGTCGGTTCCGGCGGCGATACGAATCTGACTGGTTCGCTGCGCGGCGGCAACGTGCGGACGGCGGCCGGCGGATCGGCCACGCTGCACGACGTGCAGGCTGCAACGACGCTCGCGCTCGGCGCGGCGAACGACCTGAGCGTGACCGGTGCGGTGACGGGCGGCGCGGACGTGGTACTGGCCGCCGCGCGCGATATCGGCATCAGCGGTTCGTTGCAGTCGGCCGGCAACACGTCGCTGCGGGCGACCGGCAGTATCGGATCGACCGGTGCGATCGCGAGCAATGGTGCGTTCGACGCGCAGGCAGGCAGCGACATCAATCTTGGCGGCAACACGACCGTGTCGCACGACACGACGCTCGCGGCCGGACGCGACGTCAACGTGAGCGGGTCGCTGGCCGGGCAGGGACAAGGCATCGTCAATGCGGCGCGCGACATCGTCGGCGCAGGCACGTTGACGTTCGGTCAGCAGGCGACGCTCCAAGCCGGGCGCGACGTCGCGCAGCGAGGGCTGATCCAGGGGCAGTCGGTCAGCGTGACGGCGGCCGGCAATGCGGCCGTGAACAACGTCGAGTCGACCGGCACGATCGGGCTGCGCGCGAACGGCACGAACACCGCAACGGGCGCAGGCGATCTGCGCATCGACGGTTCGGTCGCCGCCGCGGGCGCGATCACGGCGTTCGCGCAGAACGACGTTGCGATCGGCGGCAAGGTTGCGAGCGGTTCGACGGTCGGCGTGACCGCGCAGCGGGACATCGCCGTGAGCGGCGCGATCGAGTCGGTCGGCGACACGGCGCTGGCTGCGCGGCAAGGCAGCCTCAACGCGACCGGCGGCATCAACAGCGGCGGCAAGCTCGCTATCGCGACCGGCCTCGACCTGTCGCTCGGCGCGAGCACCAGCGCGATCGGCGACGCGACGCTGACGGCCGGCCGCGATGCCACGCTGAACGGCACGATGGTCGGACAGGCGAACGGCACGGTGACGGCCGCGCGCGACATCAACGGCGGCGGCAAGCAGGCGTTTGCCGCGACCGCGAACTATGCGGCGCAGCATGACGTCGCGCTGACCGGCGGCATGCAGGCGGCCGCGATCGCGGTGACGGGCGGGAACAACGCGACGTTGCACGATGCGTCGTCGTCGACCACGTTGACGCTGACGGCGAACGGCAACGCCGGCGAAGGCGATGCGGGCATCACGGGTGCGGCGTCCGCACAGGGGGCGGCGAACGTGACGGGGGCGCGGGATGTGTCGATCGGCGGCACACTCGGCAGCGGCGATGCGCTCGCATTGACCGCGCAACGTAACGTGACGGTCAACGGCGGCGTGGAGTCGAACGGCGATCTGAAGGCAACCGCCACGAACGGTAGCGTCATGCTCACGGGGGCGACCACGACCGCGGGTGCGTTCAGCAGCCTGTCCGGGCTCGATACGCAACTCGGCGGCCAGATTGCGGTGGCGAAGTCGACGAACGTGCAGGCCGGCCGCGATATCGCGTTGACGGGGACACTGGCGGGTCAACGCGACGGCACGCTGAGCGCGGGCCGCGACATCAACGGTGCGGGCTCGGCGGCATTCGCCCAGTCGGCGACACTCGATGCCGCGCACGACGTCGCGCTGACGGGTGGGCTGCAAGCTGCGGCCGTCAACGTGACGGGCGGCAACAATGCGGGGCTCGGCACGGTTCAGGCCGTCAACGGCAATCTCGACGTCACGGCGAAGGGCGGTGCCGGCGGCGGCGATGTGACGCTCGGCGGAGCGGCCACCGCGTTCGGCGCGATGCAGCTGCAAGCCGCACGGGACGTTTCCGTTGCGGGCGCAATCAATACCGGCGGCACGACGACGATCAATGCGGCGCGCAGTGTCGCGCTGTCGGCGGTCAATTCGGCGGGCGATCTCGCCGTAACCGCTTCGGGCGGCAACGCAAGTGCGACGAGCCTGACGACGCAGGGCAACCTGAACGTCGGCGCCGCACAGGACATCGCCGTGACGGGGCAGAGTGTCGCGGGCGGCAATGCTTCGCTGAACGCGGGCCGCGACATGACGCTCGCAGGCGTTGGCGCGCAGCAAAACGGCACGTTGACGGCTGGTGGCTCGGTGACGGCCGACGCGATCGCGTTCGCGCACCAGGCGAGCGTCACCTCGGGCGGCAATATCGCGGTGACAGGCAACGTCGCGACCAACGGCGATCTCGCGATGACCGCCGGCAACGATTTGTCGGCCGGCTCGGTGCAGGCGGGCGGCGCGATCGGATTGCGGGCGCAGGGCCACAACGGCGCCGGCGACGTGATGGTGAACGGCGCGGTGACGTCGGGCAACGCGACGACGATCGCGGCCGCGCGCGATGCGGGTATCGGTGCGGCGTCCAGCGGCGGTGCGCTGAACGTGACGGCCGGACGCAGCCTCGGTGTCGCGGGCGCGATCAATGCGACCGGCGACGCGACGCTGACTGCGACGGCGGGCAATCTCGGCGTCGGCGGCGCGGTCGTGTCGACCGGGAGTTTGCGGGCCAATGCTGGCGGCGGACTCGCGCTGCTTTCCGGCGGGCTCGTGAACGGCGATACGACGTTGACGTCGGGTGGTGCGATGACGCTCGGCGGCGCGCTGTTCGGTCTCGGGGCCGCCAGTATCAACGCGGGCGGTGCGCTCGGCGGCGGCGCGGCACTGACGTACGGCAAGGACATCGCCGTCAATGCCGGAAACAGCATCACGCTCGGCGCGATTCAGGGTGCCGGCAAGCTGACGGCGGTGTCCGGCGGCGACATGTCGCTCGGTGCGACCACCGCGGTCGGCGACGTGTCGGCGAAGTCGACAGCCGGCAGCGTGTCGTTCGGTGGCTTGTTGCAGTCGGGCGGCAATGTCGCGGTTCAGGCCGCGAACAACGTGTCGCTCGCGGGCGGCGTGGGTTCGATGGGGACCGTCGACGTCAACGGTATCGGCGGCAACGTGTCGGTCGCGGGCGTGTCGGCGAACGGGGACGCGACGCTGCATGCCGGGCAAACCGTCGCATTGACCGGCAACAGCATCGTTGCGGGGCAACTGGGCGTGTCGGGCGGCAACGTCACGCTGAGCGGTTCGGCCGTCGGGTCGAAGAACGTGACCGTTTCCGCGCAGGGAACGGTCGATGCCGGCAATGCCTCGCTCGTGGCGTCGCAGAACCTGCAGGTGAACGGCTCGAACGTGACGCTCGGCAATGCAACGGTCGGCGGCGCGCTTACCGCGCAGGCGTCGAACCAGCTCACGCTGGCGGGCGGCAAGGCGGTGAACGTCGTCGGCAACGCGACGCTGGCTTCGCAGAACGGGCTGTATAACGCCGCGAACGTGCTGGCCGGATCGCTCGACGTATCGGCGCCGAACCTGACGAACGCGGCCGGTGCGTCGCTCGCGTCGATCGGCACGACGACGATCAATGCATCGAGCTTCGCGAACGCCGGGCTGGTGAACGGGACGACGACCAACGTTACCGTCTGGGGCGCGCTGACGAACGTCGGTGGCTCGCTGATGGCGGTGAACGCGCTCAACGTCAATACCGGTACGCTGAACAACCAGAACGGGATCGTTTTTGCCGGCAACCCGAACGCCGCGACCGGTGCGACCGGCGACGTGTCGCTGACGATCAATGGCGGCAACGGCGCGTTCTACAACGCGAGCGGACAGTTGCTCGCGCAACGGAACATGGGGATCAGCGCGGTCAACATGGCGTTCGATCCGTCGCAGGGGACGATCAGCCAGGGCGGCAACCTGTCGATCACGGCCGGGTACGTGAATGTCGGCGGCACGTGGAATTACGGCGGGCAGAGCGTTTCGCTGACGGGGCTGAACGGGATCACGAACAACGGCACGATCACCGGGACGTCGCCGTTGACGCTGACGGCAGGCGGCAGCTTCGAGAATCACGGGCAGGTCACCGGGGCGGATGTGACGTTCAACGGCACGCTGAACAATGCGGCCGGGGCGGTGGTGCATGCGGATAACGCGTTGACGCTGAATGGCGATACGACGAACCGCGGGACGGTTGAGGCAGGCAGTGTGCTGACCGTGAACGGGGGGAATTATGACAACCAGGGTGCGACGACGCAGTCGAAGGGGGATGCGAATTTCAATCTCGGCGGTTCGCTGCTCAATACGGGTGGCTCGATATTCGCCGGCCGGAACATTGGCATCTCCGCCGCGCAGGTGATCAACGATCAGACTGCTCCGCAGGGGGCCGTCACGACGACCACGCAGGTCAGCGACCCGGCGCTGCTGATGTCAGGGTCGGTGGGCTGGGTGACGGCCGGCTACGAAAAGACCTCTGGCCATGAGCACACGGTATCCGCAGCTTACGAGACGTCGCCCGCGACGCTGGGTGGCCTGCTGGCGCCGACTGGCTCGACCACGAACAGCGGGTTGTTGTCGGCGTCCAACCCGGTCGCGACATCCGGCACGGTGACGTTCAATCAGTACAGCGTCCTGACCGGGATCAACGACCACGGCGTTTCGCAGTATTCGAACTACTGGTTCGTCGGAACGGGGCCCGAGGCCGGCGCACTCAAATCGGCGACGTTCACATTGCCGACGGTCTATCAAACGACGACTACCCAGCAAGCCGGAACGTCGGGCGTGATTTCCGCCGGCGGCTCGATCTCGCTGACTGCCGGTACCTTGTCCAATAAGGGCGGGCAGATCGCGGCGCAAGGCGACATCGCACTCAACGTCCAGTCGCTGAGCAACGGCGCCGTTGCGCCGACCATGACGGTCAACAACGCGACTTATGTCGATCAGGCCCAGTACGCGAACTTTCTGGCGCAGCTTGCGGCGCTCGGAACGATCGGGGTCCAGGGCACCGGCAATCCGACCGGCGCTTTCAATTGCGACGGCGGCAACTATTGCCAGGTGGGTTCGCCTTACCTGCCGACGACGTTCCAGATCAACAAGGGGGCAGCCGCGCCTGCGGCGACCGGCACGGTGACCTTCACGACGCCGACGGGCATGATCGCGGCGGGCAGCAACCTCACGGTCGGCGGCGGCAATCTGACCAACGAGGGGCTGCTGTATGCCGGCAACAACGTCGCCATCACGTCCGGCTCGCTGACCAATCAGGGTGGCAACCAGCAGAACTACGCGAGCCAGGTCGGCTGCGCATCCGGCGTGCCGAACTCCGCCTGCGGCAACGCGGGCCAACCGCGCGGCAACAACCCGACCACGACGACGTTCGGCTACAGCCAGAACGACGCGACGATCTATGCGGGCCACGATCTCGTGATCGCAGCCGGCCAGATCAACAATACGTACGGCAACCTGCTCGCGGGCCACGACATCGTCATCGGCGGTGTCGGCACGACCGCGAGCTCGACCACGCCCGCACAGAGCCTGAACAACACGTCCGGCAACATCGTCGCGGGCAACGACATCAAGCTCAACGTATCGGGCGCGATCACGAACAATCTGCCGCCGCCCGTGCCGGTACACGAGAACTACGGCAAGCACGAGCAATACTCGGGCTGCATGACAGCCGGCGGCTACAAGGAAAGCTACTGCGAGGGCTATGTCGACCAGCAGTCGGGCAGCTCGTCGGTGATCAGCGCGGGCAACAACCTGCAGATCAACGCGGGCAGCCTGACGAACATCGGCAGCCTGATCGCGGCCGGCAACAACGCGACGATCGCCGTCGCAGGCCCCGTCGTGAACGAGGCGCAGGTGCTGAACGCCTACTGGCACTCGCATTGGGTGCAGGAAACGGGCATGTTCAGCAGCGACAAGCGCCACGACATCTGGGCGTGCGGCACGCCGGAGCAGTGCAAGGCGTTGTACGGGAGCGCATACACGAGCACGGGCGGCACCATCGATCCGCCGACGCCGGTCGGCAACATCGCGGCGACGATCCAGGCGCCGAACCTGTCGATCTCGTCGGGCGGGCAGATCCAGAACGTGGGCAACGTGATCGGCACGTATGTGTCGTTGACGGGCCAGAAGCTCATCAACGGGATCACGACCGCGAACACCTACACGCCGCGTGTCAATGCGCCGTCGCAGGTCATTTCGCTGAGCCCGGTCGACTTGCCGGGGCTGAACCTGTCGGTGCCTCGTGCCGTCGGTACCGGCAAGCTGCCGACACCGGTCGCGGGCGCGGCGTCGTACGTCGACGCGTCGCTCGGCGGTTCCGTGCTCGGCTCGCTTGGGCCGCAGGACTTGCTGAACAATCTGCCGTCGGCGCTGCAGCCGTCGTCGACGCTGTTCTATTACAACCCGCAGGAAGAGGACCTGCTGTTGCAGCAGGCGGCGCTGAAGCAGACCGGCAAGTCGAGCTTCGTCGATGGCCTGACGTACGACAACGAGAAAAACCTGTCGGTGACGGCGCAGGAAAAGATGTACCTGTACCAGAACGCAATCGATTACTCGAAGGCGCACGACCTTCAACTGGGCGCCGCGCTGACGCAGGAGCAGATCAACACGCTCGACAAGCCGATGCTGTGGTACGTCGAGCAGACGGTGCCGGACCCGACGTGTCATGCGACGGGAGCGGCGTCGTGCCCGACGATTACTGCGCTGATGCCGCAGGTGTATCTGCCGCAGGACACGCAGGCGCTGTCGGCGGGCGGCAACATCTCCGGTCAGGATGTCACGCTCAAGTTTAATCAGGACGGTAACGGCAGCATCCTCAATACGGGGAGCATCACCGCGTCGGGGACGCTGAGCGTCGACACGCACACGCTGACGAATCAGGCGAATCAGGTTGATGTCGGCGAGATCTGGCAGAAGGTTGATGGCGGCTATCTGAAGACGACCGGGACGGTGGTGCAGCCCGGTGGGTTCATGAGCGCGGCGAACATGGAGTTGAATGTTCAGGCGCTCAATCAGATCGGTGGGGCACTGCAGAAGCTCAACGCGGATGGGACGGTTGATGCAGCTTCGACGCAGGCGATGCTTGCATCGCTGCAACGGCAACTGGGCGGGGACTTCGCGCAGCAGACGCTTAGCGACCATCTGCATTCGGAGTTCGTGAAGCAGGGCGGATTTGGCCCGGATCAGCTTTTCTCGATGGCGGCGGCGGTGGCGCTTTCCGCGATGGGGATGCCTGTCGTGGGTGCCATGGTGGCGTCAGCGATGAACCAGGCGTTCAGCGATCAAGGGTTCAGCCTCGGGGAGGTTCTCAAGGCCGGAGCGGTTGCTTATGTGACGCAGGGGTTGATCGAAGGATTGGACCTCAACGAGTTGCCGATGCAGACAATCGGAAACAACATCGCATCGAATACGATCACCTCGGAGCAGCTCCTTCAGGGCGCGTTCGAAATCGCAGGCCGGGGGTTGGTATCGGCCACTGTGAATACGGTCGCGTATGGGGGGAGCTTCGGGACCGCGTTGAAAGGAAGCGTCGTTAGCGATCTGGCCGCGATTGCGGCGAGTACTGTCGGCCAATTGGATTTTGACAAATTCTTTGGCGAAGGTGGGCTGGGCAAGATCGGATATGTGACTGCGCATGCTGCACTCGGATGTGCTGCGAGTGCCGCTAGCGGCACCGGCTGTGCGGGTGGGGCGATTGGCGGGGCGACGAGTGCGTTGATCGCGCCGTTGGTGCGGGACGGCCTGTACAACGGTTCGGAAATGGTCACTACGACGGATAACGGCAATGGCACGCTCACGCAGACGACGAGCTATAACAACAAGGCGTTTAATGCGATCACTGACGGGATTTCGGCCGTCAGTGGCGGCCTGGCGGCAGCACTAGCAGGCGCGAATGCCGGCGCGGGCTCGACATGGGCTGCGAATGAAGCCGTGAACAACGCGACATCGTCCAAGACGGTGGTCCAGAAATTCGAGGATTGGGTCGTAGGGACTTACGGTGATATTCCGGGGACGTTTTCCCAGTGGAAGAATCAGCTCATCGGTCAAATGCAACGCGATTACGGTGGGAAGCCGCCGCCGACTGATGCAAACAATCAGCTTTCGGGCGGAGGGAACAACGACAACACCAGTGGGACCGCCGGAGCGGTGGTAACGCCGTCTATTGCCGTACCGCTTTTCGGCACAATCGCGATGATCCCACCGCTGATCCAGCCCGGTGGACCGATGTTGTCAAGCGGCAATAGCGAAACAAATGTCCAGAGTCCGTCTTCCTCGATCGGTGATGGGCCACAGAATTTAGGGAGCAATGTTCGGCTGTATCCAGACGGGAGTTTGAGGACCCCTGACGGCAAATTCGCTAGTGTGGCTGGGAGTCCTGCGCCAGGGACTACAACAGCGTCACAGTTCGCGGATTTTTTGTCCGGTAACGGTGTGAATGTTGTCGGTAAGGAAGTTGTCGTTAACGGTCCTTTGGGTAATAGGGTGTACGATATCGTTACGCAGGATGCGAATGGTACCTTGCATGGGATCGAAATAAAAAGCGGTGGGGCTACTCGGAATACCTATCAAGAGTTTTCGGATCAATTTGTGAATCGGTTTGGCGCTACGGCTACCGGACGGTTCGCAGGAAAGACCATAGGTAGCTCCACAACTGTGTATTTACCGTGATTTTTGGAATAACGCCATGAAGCTAGAAGTTGAAGGAAAGGCCCCTGTCGAGGAAGTGAGGGAGCCTCAGATCGTTCGGGCAATTAGAGCTTTGAAAAGCTATGGCCCTTCGTCATACGCTTCGTTGACCGACAGCAATGGGAATTATATTCAAGTTGCTGGCGGTGGGGTGTCGTGCATGATTGAGCATTACGAAGCAAAAGGCACGAAGCGCTCGCGAGCATTTCATGATAAGCCAAACCCGACACGTCCTGATGGAACTATTCTTGCATTTCGTGCGGGCAATATCCCGATGCGCTCGGACGAGTGGTTCACGGCGGATCAAGTAATTGCGGTATTCGTTTCATTTCTAAATGCGGAACAGTTTCCAGATTTTATTCATTGGCGAGATGCGCCGGGATTTTAATTATTGCAAGGCGATTGAGAAATCGTGTGAGAGTGTATGTTGTGAGGTGAGTCAATATGCGATTAATTTTTTTTAAATTTTTCGATAAATTATATTCCGCTTTCAGATCATGAAATTTGTTGGCGATCGCCGATAGCTATTTGTCGGTTAATCTGCATGCGGCCAGCGGGCCACTCTATTGCAACCAGTGCGAGCACACCTGGAATCAGAGGATTCGCTGCGTGTCACTGGTGTAGGTTGGGGTTGAAGAACTTCATTGATATTCGATTCTAAAATAGAAGACTAATTCGAACCATGTATGCTCTTTGATCCAGTTCGTACAAGAGAGGTAGTCATTGACGGAGCCCTTCCCCGGGTTATGCGCACAGCCTATGTGGACGGGCAGCCAATGGGAAACATTGCTGCGCACAACATGTCCGATGTGGTTCGGGCATGGCTGGTGGGATTGGCTGAGGAGGCTACCCCAGTAATCTCTCGCTCGCTTAGTTGGATTGAAAAGGCAATTGCATCGGATGAGGACTTCGGGGCGAACAGAGATCTTCATCGAGTTACGTTGCTTTGGGCGAAGGCGATCGCTGAGTGGATGGATACCGGCTGGAACAGTGCCGAGTGGGAGAACGCGAGAATCTTCGAAGAGGCCGCCTGGCGCAATGAATCCCGCCCGTGGCCAATGAACGAGATCGTTCGAGATGGCCTCGATGACTATATGGCGTTCGCCTATCAAACAGGCGACGATGCTACGCCGGACGGTATGGAGGGCTTCGAAAACGGTATCCAGATGTACGAACATTGGGTCAACGACAAGCCTCCCAGTCTTGCGAAGACGCTCAAGCCACGCGAGTATGCCTATGCCCTGTGTCTATATGGTTGCCGTCCTGAGGTCGCTCACGCCAAAGCTTACACGCCCGATGCTTTGTTCGAAGCGGGCCGACGTATGCTGAAGGCGAACCTCGAATCGCAATGGTTCGGTGCGGGGCAGTTCATACGCGGTGCAACATGGCTCAAGATCGTCTACGGGAATCGCGACCCATCGCTGACACCGTTGCAGACCGTCCTGAAAGCATACGATGACATGCCGAACGTAAAACGACCGCATTTTGTCACGGGCTAGTGAAGAACTCGGAACGAGGCGATAGCGACGAATAGCTCGTTCGTCGCGCCTCGCCACGACGCTCGAATCGCCATGCCCATCGGGTGTTACGGAGAATCAGCATAAGCGATGCGCATTCCACAACATTTGGCGAACGCAATATCGACAGCTACGACGTCGATTACTACAGAGGGTGAACTCCCCGCTGCCGTCCGAAAGGACCTTCTTCAGTTGATCGAGACCCTGTCGGCGATCGAACACGCCGATGCGGGGTATTTACGCCGCGCACGATTGGCTGTGATCTGTGCAAGAGAGGTGCTAGGCCGGCTGAGTCCGTATGCGAGCGTGTTGACGGCAGCCGAAGCTATTCTGGCGAGCGGCATCGACGCGTTATCGGGTAAATGCGATCTGGCCACACTCGAAATAACCAACGGTGAATACCACACGAAGGTTATCGATCTGTTCGGACATGGCGAACCGGCCTTTGTCTCCGTTTATGCGGGCATGGCCGTTTTCTCGGCGATCAATACGATTTTGTACGATACGAACTTCGATGTGGTCGGCGAAAGCGAAAAGAGCGTACCTCCGGACGATTGGGACGCCGGCTATTACGCAGCGCTCGCGGTGTCAGGCAGCGCGATCTGGGAAGCCAAGGGAGGCGCCGAACGCCGTCGATCATACTGGCTCTGGTACTTGCAAAACGCTGTTCCGCTAGCCTGGGATGTTCTCGTGCCGCTGCGTCACAACTGAAGCGTTTTCCGATCGACAAATTGAATTCAAACGCGGGTTTGACTTCATCACCCGAGCCAACGGCCGAGCGAGAGGCTTACGGAGCGCCGGAACAAAGCCCTAGAAAATTCCCTCGATAAACCCACCCTAAAGAAATCTCCACCACCGCCGTTACCTTCCTCGGTAGCTCAAAAAAAGTATTACCAAAGCCATACAACCAAACCACACGACCAAACAACCGAGGGGGGCGCGCGGCCGGCGAAGCCGTGCGCAGTATAGAAGATGGGATGCACCGATTCGATTGGGCGCGCAGGCACCGGGGGCTGGCGCGCGCTGCGCTTTTGCCTTGCCGCGGCATGCCTGCTGCAGCACGCGGTTCTCACCGCTGCGTGCGCGTTCCCGCACGACCACCCCTCCACGCTCGTCCCCGTCGTGCCGGCTATCCGGCAACCGACGCCCCCCTCATCGCGCTTCCCCAACACATCACCCCAAGCATCCAACATCGCTCGAGGAGGCCCACACAACACACCTGAAAAGTAACGCGATTCGAATCTAGACCACTAAAAAAAACGCATCAAAAAAATCGAGGATTGAATTGAACAAGCATTCCCTTTGCCTGCTGACTGCAGCCGCAATCTCGGTATTCGTCGTCGCCGGTTGCGGCGGCGGCGACGGCTCGTCGAACGCAAGCAGCGGCACACCCGCGAACACCGGCGGCGCCAATAACGCAGCCAGCGCACCGTCCGTCGCGTCCACACCGCTCGCAGCTCCCCCCGCAAGCGCCCCCGTCGCATCGTCGCAGCCGGTGACGGTCGGCGAGGCACTGCCCAGTCTGACGACCCCGCAAACCGGTTCGACGGCCGCAACGGCAACCGGCCCGGTCGGGATCTGGTCGGCGTCCGGCAACCTCGGCTACTCGACGATCGCCCTGGTCGACCCGCACAACAACCTGAGCACGCTCAACCTGCTCGGATCGTTCGTGATGTCCGACGATTTCTCGACCCTGACCGTCAACGGTTCGACGTGGTCGCTCGCGCCGGGTATCAACTTCGCAGGAACGAGCGGCATCGTCACGAAGATCGATTCGGGCTCCGGCGCATACAGCCCGCAGCAGACGTTGTCCGGCACGATCACCCGCAACGGTACGGCGTCGAATTTCACGTGGACCTACAACGCCGCGAACGCACTTGCGGTCACGCAGGACAGCGTGGTGGGCACCTGGGCGACGACCAACGCGTCGTTCGCGATTGCATCGGGCGGTACGCTGACCGGCACGCTGAGCGGTTGCAACCTGAGCGGCACGCTGCTGCTTTCCACGCTCGGCTCGAACCAGAACATGTACGACATGACGGTGACGGCCTCCGCATCGACGGGCTGCAAGCTGCCGGCCGGCGTTCCGCTGTCGGGCAGCGCCGCGATCATGTTCGTGCCGATCACGGGAACCAACGGCTTCAAGCGCTCGATCCTCTACGTGCTGCGCGCGGCTGATTACAGCTTCATCGCATACGGTCAGGTGATCAAACAATAAACGCACGGCCGAACCGCACACGGCGTGTCGACGCGCTGTGTGCGACGGCCCGATCAATACGTTCCGTCAACAACGAAAGCCACTGATCCAATGAAGAACTCATCCAAAGCCACCTTGTTCGGTTGCGGCCTGCTCGTGACGCTGCTGTCCGGCTGCGCCACGGTGCCGAATACCGACATGAAACCCGAAGCGCGTCAGAACCTGCATTCGATCGCGATGCTCGACGTCATCGAGCCGAAGCGTGTCGCGGTCGTCAATTTCGGCGGCGCGGCGGGCGGGTTCGGGCTGATCGGCGCGCTCGCGCAAGGCGCCGTCAACGCAAGCCATACGAGCACCTATACGGATCACGTCGCGGCCGGCAAGATCGTGTTCGCGCCGGACATTGCAGAAGGCGTGGCGGGCCGCCTCACCGGCAACGGCTATCAGGTCGTGAAGCTGGACGGCCAGAAGGTGAAGCTCGCCGATGACGGCAAGTCGGACGACTACTCGGCGATCCAGACCGACGCGGACGCGATCATGAACGTGTGGTTCACGTCGTTCGGTTATATCTCGCCGCCCAACCAGCTCGACTACGTCCCGTGGGTCGTCATCCGCGCGCGCATTCTCGACGCGAAGACGAAGCAGGACCTCTATTACAAGACGTTCGCGTGCGGCTACGACATCAAGGCGAACAGCGTCCACGTCGACAGCGATTTTGCCTACAAGTACGGCAGCTTCAGCGATCTCGAGAAGAATTTCGACAAGTCGGTGGAAGGGATCAAGTCGTGCGAGAAGTTGGTCGCGGACCTGATCGGTCGGGATCTGGCACGTACGCCTGCGCCGGCCACTGCTGCTGCTTCGACGGCATTGACGACGACTGCGGCCACCGCGACGGCCACGGCATCGAAATAACGTTGACGCGCCTGCAGGACCGTCGCGATACGCGTGGCGAATCCGGCAGTGCTTGAAGAAAAAGCGGGAAGGGAAGGACTGCATGCGGCCGGGCGGTTGTCACACCGCCCGGCCGCTCGCGAAAGCGACGGGCTTACTTGTCGCTATCGCCCTTGATCTGCGGCAGCGCCGACGCTTCACCCGGCGTCAGCAGCCCGACTTGCGAATACACGCGCAGCTTGTCGCGCGTATCGGTGATGTCGAGATTGCGCATCGTCAGCTGGCCGATACGATCGCGCGGCGAGAACGTCGACGCCACCTTCTCCATCGACAGGCGTTCCGGCTGATACGTGAGGTTCGGCGACTTCGTGCTGAGAATCGAGTAGTCGTTGCCGCGGCGCAGTTCGATCTTCACTTCGCCGGTGATCGCGCGTGCGACCCAGCGTTGTGCCGTTTCGCGCAGCATGATCGCCTGCGGGTCGAACCAGCGGCCCTGATACAGCAGGCGGCCGAGGCGGCGACCGTTCTCGCGGTACTGCTCGATCGTGTCTTCGTTGTGGATGCCGGTGACGAGACGCTCGTACGCGATGTACAGCAGCGCGAGGCCCGGGGCTTCGTAGATGCCGCGGCTCTTCGCCTCGATGATGCGGTTCTCGATCTGGTCGCTCATGCCCAGGCCGTGGCGGCCGCCGATGCGGTTCGCTTCCAGCAGCAGCTCGACCTGATCCTTGAACTCGACGCCGTTCAGCGCGACCGGCTGGCCGGCTTCGAAGCGCACCGTCACTTCTTCGGCGGCGATCTTCACGTCGTCGCGCCAGAACGCGACGCCCATGATCGGGTTCACGATCTTGATGCCGCTTTCGAGGCTTTCCAGATCCTTCGCTTCGTGCGTCGCGCCGAGCAGGTTCGAGTCGGTCGAATACGCCTTCTCGGCCGACATCTTGTACGCGAAGCCGGCCTGGTTCATGAATTCGGACATTTCGGCGCGGCCGCCGAGCTCGTCGATGAACGTCTGGTCGAGCCACGGCTTGTAGATCTTCAGATCCGGGTTCACGAGCAGGCCGTAGCGGTAGAAGCGCTCGATGTCGTTGCCCTTGTACGTGCTGCCGTCGCCCCAGATGTTGACGCCGTCTTCCTTCATCGCGGCGACGAGCATCGTGCCCGTCACGGCGCGGCCGATCGGCGTGGTGTTGAAGTACGTGACGCCGGCGGTCGTGATGTGGAACGCGCCGCTTTGCAGCGCCGCGATGCCTTCGGCGACGAGCTGCGCGCGGCAGTCGATCAGGCGGGCGCCGGCTGCGCCGTATTCGATCGCGCGTTTCGGGATCGCGTCGTAATCGTCTTCGTCGGGCTGGCCGAGGTTCGCCGTGTATGCGTACGGGACGGCGCCCTTCAGTTTCATCCAGTGCAGCGCGGCGCTGGTGTCCAGGCCGCCGGAGAAGGCGATACCGACCTTCTGGCCGGTCGGGAGGCTTTCGAGAATCGTGCTCATAGGAATTACCGTGGATTGAAGCCGGTGGGATCGTATTTCGCGGAATATGCGAGTATCGGCTGTCCGGGAAGTTGGGGCAAGGGCTGATTTTGCTGCGGAACCGTCGTCGCGCCTGTCGCGGCGGGCCTGACGGGCGGTTAACCGGCTGGAGAACGCAAGGCTGGACGGCGTTGCATCGCTGCCGAAACGCGTGCTGAAGGGTCGGGCTGCGGCCGAATTTCAGGGCCGGATCGGCGGTCAGGCAGGGGGCGCCGTCGTCAGTGCGCACCCCTCCACACAGAAAGGCATATGAAAGACTGGCGCACGAAACCGGAACCTCAGATATTCCACGCCTGCGCGGTATCGAGCAGCCGCTCGCGCAACTGGTCGACTTCGCCGGCCAGCTTGGCCGTGATCGATACATAGCCGGACAACTGCGGCGGCGGCGCGTCGTGCGGCGGGTCGACCGGCCGGCGGCGCGGGGCGAGCCGGCTCGGCGTGCCGAACTTCAGCGCGCGGCTCGCGCCGACCAGCGTGTCGCGGATGCGCCGGTGCACGCCCTTCATCTCGACGCGCATGTATTCGCGGGCCGCCCCGTCATCGGCGGCCGGCAGCGCGCTCGACAGGATCTCCAGATACCCGATGCACAGGCGCAGGCTGCGCTGGATCGCCTCGAGCTGCATGACCGGGATATCGCATTCCTTCGACACCGACGGCATCAGCGAACGCAACTGCACGAGCAGTGCGCTCAGCGCGGCCATTTCCTTCAGGTGCGCATCGTCGCTCACGTGGCGGTCGCCCGCGAGCCGCGCATGCACGGCCGCGCACGCACGCAGCGCGTCGGCGAGCTTGTAGCGCCACGAATAGGTCGCGTACAGCGGCAACGCGAACGAGAACGCCAGCGCGATCACGATGCCGACCAGCACGTTCACCGCGCGCCACAGGCCGTCGACGATCTCGTTGTCGCCGTGCCCGGCGACGATCACCATCGTGATCGCCGACAGCAGCGCGATGTAGCCGGCCTTGCCGATCGCGTGATACGCGCAGATACCGCACCCGACGGCCATCAGCAGGTAGATCGCGAACGGCGCGTGCAGGAACGAGTAGAGGAGGATCAGCCCGAGCCCCGCCAGCGCGCCGATCGACGTGCCGAGCGCGCGCTCGGCCGCCTTCTTGCGGATGTTGCCGTGATGCTGCAGCCCGCCGACGACGATCAGCACGGTGATCGTCGACCATTCGCCATGCGGCACGTTCAGCCCCGTGGACAGCGCGATCGACACGAGAATCGCGAGCGCGACGCGCGCCGCATGGATCAGCTTCGCGTGCCGGTAGCGGCGGTACGGGTCGAGCAGCGGGCGGAGCGCGTGGCGCACGAGCGGCGGCAGTCGGGTCGGGAGCGGGGCGGTCATGACGGAGCGGGAGTGGCGGGAACGCGCACGGCGGCGTGCGCGGGCCGGCGCCGCGCCGCATGCGCAGCTGACGTAACGCTAGCCGAACGCGCGCGGGCTGTCCACGGCGAGGCCGCCGGGCCGTGGCTGGGCGGCAGGCGGCCGCTTCGTGTCACGCGGCCCGCCGGATCACATCGCGTCAAGCGTCGGCCGCGCTCGATTGCGCGTCCAGCACGCGGTTGCGGCCGCCGGATTTCGCGCGGTACAGCGCTTCGTCGGCGCGTCGCAGCAGCGTCGCGGCGGTCATTCGGCCGTCGGCGGCGGTTGCGGTGCCGATGCTGGCCGTGACACGCCCGTACGGGCTCTTTACGTGTTCGATGTCGAGCCCCGCGATCGCGCGCCGGATGCCCTCGGCGACGGTGGCCGCGCCCGGCGCGTCGGTGTCGGGCAGCGTGACGACGAACTCCTCGCCGCCGTAGCGCGCGACGTGGTCGCTGTCGCGGCGCAGGCTGCGCGTCAGCGATTGCGCGACCTGGCGCAGCACGTCGTCGCCGGCCGGGTGGCCGTAGTAGTCGTTGAACGCCTTGAAGTGGTCGACGTCGACGAACAGCACGGACAACGGGCGGCCGTTGCGCGACGCGCGCTGGGCCTCTTTCGCGAGCACCGTGTCGAACGTGCCGCGGTTGTCGAGGCCCGTCAGCGAATCGGTGTGCGCGAGCCGGTACAGCTTCGATTCGGCGTCCTGCCGGCGCTTCAGCTCGCGCGACAGCGCGAGCGAGCCCCACGCGATGAACGTCGTGAACAGGCTCATCAGCACGACGGTCCAGATCGCGCGATGGCGCCACGCCGCGTAGACGTCGATCTCGGCGGGCGCGACGTCGACGATCAGCGGCAGCCCGGCGAGATGCTTGTAAACATAGATGCGCCGCACGCCGTCGATGGCGCCGACACCGGTCAGCTCGCCGGCGCGGCCGCGCTGCGCGTCGATGAACAGCGGCGAATCGTGCAGGTCGAGGCCGACCACCCGCGTGTCGTAGGGCAGGCGCGACACGAGCGTGCCGTTGTCCTCGACGATCGCCGCGCTGCCGTGCCGGCCGACCGCGAGACCGTCGAGCAGCGCGCGGAAGTAGTCGATGCTGAGCGTGCCGACGACGATCCCGCCGAACGTGCCGTCGGGCCGGTTGATCCGGCGGCTCAGCGCGATCGTCAGCGCGCCGCCGCGCAGCCGCGACGCGTACGGCCGGCTGATGTAGAGGCCGGGGGCGAGCCGGTCGCGATGCACGGCGAAATAGTCGCGGTCGGCGAAATTGCCTTGCCGCGCGGGCGACACGCTCGAATCGATCGCGATATTGCCATGCGCATCCATCACGAAAATCGAGCCGAGATAGGCGCCGGTGGCTGCGCGGTCGAACAGCAGCCGGTGGCGCTGGCGCGGCGGCAAGGTCATCAGTTCCGGATCGGCCAGGCCGTCGACGACGTTTTGCAGCGACAAATCGTAGAGTTCGATATTGCGCGCGATATCGCGTTCGATCAGCAGCATCAGGTTGCGCGCATTTTCGACCGCATGGCCATACGCGTCGCGCCGTGCCTCGATTAATAGCGACGTGGAAAGTCCCCAACTGAACATCAGCAGGACGATGCCCGCCACGAGTACGCCGCGGGGCGACAGAATGCGTGCCACGATCGACGCGGTATGGCGGCGCAGCGTGGCGGGCAGCGGGAATGACTTCATCCTCGGGGGGCACGGGCGGCGGCTACTCGCGTCGTTGGCGATTCCGCGCGCGGATTATTTCGAATTAAGCGTCATTATCCCGCGAATTCGTGCATTTCGCCCGCACATGCAAAACATGCATGCGGCGACGGCGATTCGAAACGGTTACGCATCATTACCTCATGGCGTGCGGGCGACTTGATTTGAATCAATTGGCAGTGTCGGCCTTTTTGTCTGATTAATCGCATAATCATCAGCCGATTTTGCCTATTGCCGCGGCATTTGGCGGATCGGGACAGGATTACAGGGTCTCCGAAAAATCGAAAATCGAATGACCCGATCGTAGTCGTGGTTTTTGCGACGTGTGGCGAAAGGGCGACGGCCGGCGCGGCCAACCCGTTGATTCCGCAAAGTCTCCGGCATGGCGGTGGGCGGCGCGACCTCGGCTGTCCCCCTATCGAATCAGGTAGAATCCGCGCTTCGCCGCAGGCGCCCGCCGCGCAACGCGTATCGGGGCCGCATCGAATGCATCGCAGGACGCGCACCGCGCTCCGATTCCGCATGCGCCGGCAACGGATGCCGGCCCGCTCAACGTTCGTCTCGTTTATGTCCGCCATTCCGAATTCCGACCCACCCGGTTCGTCCGCGAACCCACCCAAGCTTCATCGCGCGCTGAAGGCGCGCCACCTGACGATGATCGCCATCGGCGGCTCGATCGGCACGGGCCTGTTCGTCGCATCCGGCGCGTCGATCTCGCAGGCTGGCCCCGGCGGCGCGATGGTCGCGTACATGCTGATCGGCCTGATGGTCTACTTCCTGATGACGAGCCTCGGCGAGATGGCCGCGTTCATGCCGGTGTCGGGTTCGTTCGCGACCTACGGCGCGAAATACGTCGACGAAGGCTTCGGCTTCGCGCTCGGCTGGAACTACTGGTACAACTGGGCGGTGACGATCGCGGTGGAGCTCGTCGCCGCGCAGCTCGTGATGCACTACTGGTTTCCGGACGTGCCGGGCGTGTGGTGGAGCGCGGCGTTCCTCGCCGTGATGTTCCTGCTCAATGCGCTCACCGTGCGCGGCTTCGGCGAGGCCGAATACTGGTTCGCGCTGATCAAGGTCGTCACGGTGGTCGCGTTCATCGGCGTTGGCCTGCTGATGATCTTCGGCATTCTGAAGGGCGCGCCGGCGAACGGCTGGGGCAACCTGACGATCGGCGACGCGCCGTTCGCGGGCGGCCTGCCGGCGCTGATGGGCGTCGCGATGATCGCGGGCTTCTCGTTCCAGGGCACCGAGCTGATCGGCGTCGCGGCCGGCGAATCGGAGCACCCGCGCACGACGATTCCGCGCGCGGTGCGCCAGGTGTTCTGGCGGATCCTGCTGTTCTACGTGTTCGCGATCTTCGTGATCGGCGTGCTGATTCCGTATACCGACCCGAACCTGCTGAAGACGGACGTGACCGACATCGGCGTGAGCCCGTTCACGCTCGTGTTCCGCCACGCCGGCCTCGCGTTCGCGGCCGGCGTGATGAACGCGGTGATCCTGACGGCCGTGCTGTCGGCCGGGAACTCGGGCATGTACGCGTCCACGCGGATGCTCTACAACCTCGCCACCGAAGGCCGCGCGCCGAAGGTGTTCGCGAAGCTGTCGCCGGGCGGCGTGCCGCGCAACGCACTGTACGCGACCACCGCCGTCGGCGCGCTGTGCTTCTTCACGTCGCTGTACGGTGACAAGACCGTGTACCTGTGGCTGCTGAACACGTCGGGGATGACGGGCTTCATCGCGTGGCTCGGCATCGCGGTCAGCCACTACCGGTTCCGCAAGGGGTACGTGAAGCAGGGTTATTCGCTCGACCAGTTGCCGTACCAGTCGAAGTGGTTCCCGTTCGGCCCGCTGTTCGCGTTCGTGCTGTGCCTCGTGATCGCGCTCGGCCAGGATTACCAGGCGTTCCTCGCGAACCGGATCGACTGGGCCGGCGTGACCGCGACCTATGTCGGCATTCCGCTGTTCATGGTCGTGTGGCTCGGCTTCCGGCTCCTGAAGAAGAGCCGGTTCGTGCGCTACGAGGACATGGAGATCGCGCCGTGGATCGCCGCGAATCGCGGCGCGCAGCGGCAGCCGGTGGCGAACCGCGAAACCGCGGGCTGACGCCGGCGCGGCAGGCAGCCGCGCGATGGCGACGAAACGGGAAGCCGCGCGCCTTCCCGTTTTTTTTGCCCGGCTTTTGCCTGCGCGGGGTCAAAGCCGGTTATATTGCCCGACCCTACCGGGCCGCGGCCCGGCCGGCGCGACAGGCGCGGCGCGGATCGGCATCCGGCGCGCGCGGCGCGCGGCGGCCGGCGAGATGCCCGGCGTTTTCATCGCTCCAGCCGGGCCGGCATGGCCCGCGGAGCGCGCAACCCAGAGGAATTCATGAGCGCATCACCCGCCGAGCGGAAGGCCGGACCCGTTTCCATCGTGCGAATCGAAGCCGCGATCAACGCGTGGCGCGAAGTGTATCCGCCGGCGCCGGACGGCGAGGACGGCTACGCGCTCGACGCCGGCAGCAACTGCCTGGCCGAGCTGTACGGCACGATGATCTGCTATCAGTTGCCCGACGTGCCGCTCGACACGCTGAGTAACGAGCAGCGCGACGCGCTGTATGCGACCGAGGTGTGATGCGGTGCGCACGATGCCGCGGCGCGGCGTCGGTGAACGAACGGGAAGCCTCGCGGCTTCCCGTTTTGCTTTGCGCGGCCCCGGACGTCGCCGCCAGCACGACGCTGCTCGAGCCGGGATCGGCGCCGGCTGAGGTATCGTGACGGGATCGGCTAGCAGGCGATCGAGGAGGCCGGTACGGATAGCCGGCAAGGGTGAGCGGTGCGGGCGCTGCCCGCGCGGTGCCGGATGAGCGTCCGTCGCCTGTCCCGGGAGGATTCGAACATGGAGTTGAGACACCTCCGCTACTTCGTCGCGGTGGCCGAAGAGCGGAATTTCACGCGGGCGGCGGAACGGCTGCATATCGCGCAGCCGCCGCTGAGCCGGCAGATCCAGCAGCTCGAGGAAGCGCTCGGCGTGCCGCTGTTCGAGCGCACCGCGCGGCCGCTGAAGCTGACCGATGCCGGACGCTTCTTCTATTCGCATGCGGTGCAGTTGCTCGCGCAGACCACCGAACTCGAATCGATGACGAAGCGGGTCGGCAAGATCGAGCGCAGCATGTCGGTCGGTTTCGTCGGCTCGACGCTGTACGGGATGCTGCCGAAGATCATCCGGCGCTTTCGCAGCGAATATCCGGCCGTCGAATTGAGCCTGCACGAGATGTCGACGATGGACCAGATCAAGGCGCTGAAGGAAGGGCGCATCGACGTCGGGTTCGGGCGCATCCGCCACGAGGATCCGAGCGTGCGGCGCGTCGTGCTGCGCGAGGAGAGGATGATCGTCGCGCTGCCGGTCGGCCACGTGCTCGACAGCGCGAAGCCCGTGCTGTCGCTGCACGATCTCGTCAACGACACGCTGATCATCTTTCCGAAGGCGCCGCGCCCGAGCTACGCGGACCAGGTGCTCGCGGCCTTCCACGATCGCGCGCTGCAACCGCGCAGGATCTACGAGACGCGTGAACTGCAGATCGCGCTCGGCCTCGTCGCGATGGGCGAGGGCGTGTCGGTCGTGCCGCACAGCGTGTACGGGCTCAAGCGCGACGACATCAGCTACAAGCCGCTCGACGATCCGAACCTCGTGTCGCCGATCATCATGAGCATGCGGATGCTGGACGAGTCGGAGGACATTCGCGCGATGCAGGCGCTGATCTACCGGCTGTACGACGAAGCGCAGATGGAGTATCTGCCGCCGCAGCCCGAATGAACGCGTGGCCGATAGGGGCTTGCTTGACGCTGCGCGCGCCGACGGGCCACCATGTCCGGATTCGATGCGGCCGCCGACGGGCGGCCGCTTTCATGCAGACGACCGACACATGACCGATATCGTGACCGAGAAGATGACCGTCGAGACGCCGCAAGGGCGTCTCTTTGCGAAACGCTGGGGTGCGGGGCCGGCGCGGCACGCGGCCGCGCCTGGGCCGGCCGCACCTTTGCAGGCCGCGCCGATCGTGCTGTTGCACGATTCGCTCGGCTGCGTCGATCTATGGCGCGACTTCCCCGTGCAGCTCGCCAGCGCGACGCAACGCGACGTGATCGCATACGACCGTCTTGGTTTCGGCCGTTCGGACCGTCATCCCGGGGTACTCGCCACGACGTTCGTGCGCGACGAGGCCGATCATGCGTTCGTCGCGGTGCTGGATCAACTCGGCGTCGATACGTTCGTCGCGTTCGGACACAGCGTCGGCGGCGGGATGGCGGTCCGCTGTGCTGCCGCGCAGCCGGCGCGTTGCCGCGCGCTCGTGACGGTCGCCGCGCAGGCGTTCGTCGAGGATCGCACGCTGGCCGGCATTCGCGACGCCGGGCGGCAGTTCGACGAGCCGGGGCAGCTCGACCGGCTCGCGCGCTATCACGGCGACAAGGCCGAATGGGTGCTGCGCGCGTGGGTCGACACGTGGCTGTCGCCGGCGTTTCGCGACTGGACTCTCGACGACGACCTGCCGCGCGTGCAGTGCGCGACGCTCGCGATTCACGGCGAGGACGACGAATACGGATCCGACGTGCATCCGAAGCGGATCGCCGCGCGCGTCGCGGGGCCGTCGTCGTTCCTGTTGCTCGCCCGCTGCGGACACATGCCGCACCGCGAGCGGACGGACGACGTGCTGGCCGCCGTCGCGACGTTGCTGCGCGACGCGGGCCCCTGAGCGCGCTCGCCATCGCCAGCGGGCGTCCGCCCGCTGGCCGTCAGAACGAAAGCTGGATCCCGAGATCGATCGCCAGCAGCACGATCGACAGGCCGATGCCGAGAATCACGTTCGGCAAGCGGTGCTCGAAATCGCGATGATCCTTGCGCATCGCCGCGCCGAGCAGGAAGATCGCCTCGACGACGATCTGCAGCCCGACGAACAGCAGCATCAGCAGATACTCGTAGCCCATCTGCTTGAACGCGACGAACTGCATCCCGTGATCGCGGATCCACTGGCCGACGCGCAGCAGTTCGTAGACGAACAGCAACGCGGGGAACAGGTAACTGATGAAGTAGGTCGGCGCGGTGGCGTGCCGTAGTTCGAGGTGGAAGTGCTGATGCGTGGTGGCCATCACAACCCTCCTTGCAACGCATGATTGCGGTCGCGACGGCGGCGCGTGTCGCGTGCAAACTAGGGGATTGCCCGATGCACAGTGCGCAGCCGTACCGCATCAGCATACTGCTGCGCGGGAAATTTGGCATGCGAAGTGTGCGTTCGTTGTAACAATGTGTGCGCGATGCGCGACGCGTTGGCGGCCTCCCGCTGGCCGTTGCGCTGCGTTGCATGGCGCCGCGACGTCCTTCCGGGCGTTTGTGCGTGCGTCACCGCTTCGCTTCCGCGCCTTCGATAAACAGCTTCGCGACCGACTGAAACTCCCGTTTCAGCGACAGCCCCGGCACGGTCAGCCAGCGCAGCATCGCCGCGAGATACAGATGATGGAACCAGGTCGCGAGCTGATCTGCCTGCAGCGTGCGGTTCAGTTCGCCGGCCTGCTGGCCGGCTGCGATCAGTTGCTGCCACACCAGCGCGATGTCGCTGCCGTTCTCTCCCGCGCGCTCCGGTTCGGCTGCGCCGATACTCAGGAAGCGGTGCCGCAGGTACGCGAGCAGATACACCGGATGTTGTTCGCACCACGCGGCCGACGCGTCGAGCACGCAGCCGATGCGTGACGCAAAGGTCTTGCGCCGCGCGACGTCGTGTTGCAAATGCGCGAGATCGCGCGCGAGTTCGCCTTCGAGCCAGTGCGCGAGCACGGCTTCCTTCGTCGGAAAGTGGTTGTACAGCGTGCGCTTCGCGACATCAGCCTGCGCGGCGATCTGCTCCATCGTGACGGCATCGTAGCCGTGCGCGTCGAACAGGCGCGCGCCGGTCGCGGCGAGATGCGCGAGCATCTGGATGCGTTTGCGCGCGCGGCGGCCCGGATCGTCGGTCGGAATCGTCATGGCAGGGGTTGACTGAAAGTGTACGGATTGCATTAGTATACGACGTGCATTTTTTGAATCCAACCTTTTCCGCCATGTACGGGGAGCCCCGCATGAAACTCGTCATCGCCACCTACGGCACCGAAGGCGACACGCGCCCGCTCGCGGCGCTCGGTCGCGCATTGATGGATGCCGGCCATGACGTCCGGTTGCTCGCCGACGCGGCGACGCTCGGGTCGGCCGCCGCGCTCGGCGTGCCGTCGGCGCCGCTGTCCGGCGACATCCGTCGCGCGATCGCGCCGGAAGGCGCGTTGGCCGGTGCGGTGCGCGGGCGCGGCGGCTTCGCCGATACGTCGAAGGCGCTCGCGGCGATCGCGAATGCGAACACGGCCGCGTGGATGCGCGAAGTGGCGGACGCATCGGCCGGCTGCGACGCGCTGCTCGTGTCGGGGCTCGCGTCGTTCGTCGGGTTGTCGGTCGCCGAATATCGCCGCATCCCGGCGATCGGCACGGGCATGATCCCGATCACGCCGACCGCCGAATTCGCGTCGCCGTTCCTGCCGCCGGGCAAGTTGCCGCGCGGGCTGAATCGCGCGACCCATCGGTTCGTGAATGCGCTGCTGTGGCAGGCGTTCAGGAAGTCGACCAACGCCGCGCGCGCCAACGTAGGCGGATTGCCGCCGCGCAAGCGCGTGTGGACCGATCATCCGATGCTGTATGGCGTGTCGCCCGCGCTGCTGTCCGGTCCGGCCGACTGGCCGGCGAACGTGCAAGCCTGTGGCCAGTGGCGAATCGATGCGCGTGCGTGGGCGCCGCCGCCCGAACTCGCGGCGTTTCTCGACGCGGGCGAGCCGCCCGTGTACGTCGGTTTCGGCAGCATGGCCGGCTTCGATCGCGCGGCGATGGCCGCGGCGCTGACGCATGCGCTGGCCGGCCGGCGCGCGCTGCTTTATCCGGGCTGGAGCGGCATCGATGCGTCGCTGCTGCCGGCGCACGTTCGCGTGATCGGCGACACGCCGCACGACTGGCTGTTCCCGCGCGTCGCGATGGCGATCCATCACGGCGGCTCGGGCACCACGCATTCGGCCGCACGGGCCGGTATTCCGTCGGTGGTCGTGCCGTTCGCGGGCGATCAGTTCTTCTGGGCGAACCGGCTGCAACGGCTCGGCGTCGCGGATGCGCCGGTGCCGGGCCGGCGCATGGAGGCTGCGGCGCTGGCGCGGGCCATCGTGTTTGCCGAACGGGATGAGACGAAGGCGCGTGCGACGGAACTCGGTACGCTCGTCGCGCAAGAAGACGGCTTGAAGCGGGCGGTCAGTGCGATCGAACGATGGGCGCAACCGCGCGCGCGGTAAGCCCGCGCGTCGGCATCAGAAATGCCCGGTGAACCGATAGCGGCTGCCCGGGTGCCACAGATTGGCGACCGACGCGACCAGCCCCTGCGACCACGTGCGCCGATGCAGCAGCAGGCACGGCTCGCGATCGTCCATCGTCAGGTGGCGGCGCGTGTCGGCATCGGGCATCGCGGCCTCGATCCGGTATTCGACGCGCTGCAGCGGCGCGACGCGCGTCAGGTACTGGTTCGGCGTCGTCGCCGTGAAGTCCTGCAACGCGTATTCGGGCGCGCAGGCCGGATTGACCCAGCGTTCCTCGAGTTGCACGGGCGTGTCGTTCTCGAAGTGCAGCACGCGCGAATGGAAGATCGGGCTGCCGGTGTCGAGTTGCAGTTCGTCGGCGAGCTTCGCATCGGCGACGGCCGCGCCGACCAGCAGCACCTGCGCGCGATAGCCGTGGCCGCGCGCGGCGACTTCGTCGGAAATGCTGCGGATCGCGACGAGCGTCGATTCGTATTTCGGCGACGCGACGTACGTGCCGGAGCCGCGCGTGCGCGTGAGCACCTGTTCGGCGGTCAGCTCGCGCAGCGCGCGGTTGACGGTCATCCGAGCGACGTTGAATTCGCGCGCGAGCTCGTTCTCCGACGGCACCTGGTCGCCTTCCGCCCATTCGCCGGCATGAATGCGCGCGAGGATGAAGTCCTTGATTTCCTGATAGATCGGTGTGGTCATGGGATCACGATTCAGAGTCGGCGGCGGGCCGCCGCCGAATGCCGATCCGGCGCGCGCCCGGCGCCGAGTGTACCGGTTTCGCGAGCGCGCCGGCCCGGATTCCCCGAATGATCCCTGTTCGGCCGGCGCGCGTCCATGCGGGATTGCACAGAGCGGCCGGCCAGTCGACGGCCCGCGCGCGGTCAGAACCGATGCCGGATGCCGATCGTTGCGACTACCTGCGTGCGGGTCGACGAAGCCGCGACCCCCGTGACGTTCGCGAACCCGAGCGTCGCGTCCGACGGCACGCCGAACTGGTGCTGGTACACGGTTTCCGCATACACGTCGGTGCGCTTGCTCAGCGCGTAGTCGGCCATCAGCGTCACCTGGTGCCACTTCGGCCGGTGGCTGCCGGTGGCGTCGTCGTAGCGGCCGTCGGTGAACGTATAGGCGCCCGCGAACGAGACGGCCGGCGTCAGCGCATAGCGCGCGTTGAGTTCGTAGTTGTCGAAGCGCAGCGCGTTCAGCGCGCCGGGCAGCGACGACGCGGCCGTCTCGTCGAACATCGTATGCGTCCACAACGCGCCGATCGTCAGCCGGTCGAACGCGTAGCTGCCGCCGGCGCCCATCACGCGCTGCCGGACGGCCGGGAAGTTCGGCGCGTCGTTCGTCGACAGTGCGCCGCCGGCCGTCAGGCCGCCGCGGTTGAGTTGCAGGTACGCGGCGCCGAGGTTAACGGGCCCGTTCGCATACGCCACGCCCGCGCTGTACGCGCGGTTGTTCGCGAAGCCGCCGGCCGCGTTGCCGAACCCGTACAGGCCGCCGAACTGCCAGCCGGCGAGCGTCGGGCTCGTGTATTTCACCGCGTTGTCGATGTAGAACGAATCGTCGAGGTTGTCGTTGTCGAACGGATGCGATGCGAGGTTGTTGCCGTCGCCGTTGTTCGCCATCGCGAGCGGGCCGAGATAGTCGACCACGGCGTCGTACTGGCGACCGAGCGTCAGCGTGCCGTACCGGTCGCTCTGCAGGCCGACGTACGCACGGCGGCCGAATATCGTATTTCGATAGGACTGCGTGCCGTTATTCAGGTTGAAGCCGCTTTCGAGTCGAAACAGCGCATGCAGGCCGCCGCCGAGATCCTCGTTGCCGCTCAGCCCGAAGACCGTGTTCGACAGCAGCCCGCTGCCTTGCTGCCACGCGCTTTTGCCCGACTGGTTGTTCGTATAGGCGATACCGGCATCCAGCATCCCGTAGAGCGTGACGCTGCTTTGCGCATGCGCGGCGGCGCCGATGAATGCGAACGACAGGGTACCGACGACTGCTTTTTTCATTGCATGTAGTTCCTGGAAAGGCCCGTTGCGACGGGAACGGCGATCCGTCACGCGTGCCCGTGCGGACACGCTTGTGCGAATCGATGAAAGGGGAGCGCGTGACGCGTGTTCACGCGCGGCGGCGGCGAACGCCGGCTAGTGCAGCAGGCGGATCGTGCCGAACTCGGCGGCCGGCAGCGCGCGCAGGATCGACAGGATCGCGGGCGACGCCTGCGACCGCGCGACTTCGAGTTCGATGCACGCGCGCCCGGTGCGGCTGTCGATCGTGGCCGTGTAGCCGTTGAGCGCGGCGCCGACGGCCTGATGCAACTGGCGCCGCACGATCGCGAGGTTGTCCGATTCGACGCGAACTGACAGCAGCACGAGTGCGTCCGTGGGAGAGCGACGCCGCGAACGATCGGGCGGCAGAGGGCGTGAAGCAGCGGAATCGGTTGTGGTCGGTTTCATGGGCTCATCCCCGGTCACAGCGGGCTCCGCATCGCGGAGATCTCGTGATGGACATGGCCCCCATTCTAGAAATCGCCGTGGCGAGACGGTGTATAGACTCGCCGCGCGCGTGCAAAGGATGCGTAAACGCGCCGTGCCGCGCCGGCCAACGGCCCAAGGCATGATGAGCGCGCGCTGGCCGAGTTATCGTTGGATGAGCGGTTCAGCCGACGAAAGTCTAGACAGCTGCCGCGGCCCGCCCGTACGCCGCGAGAGCGCCATCATTCCGCTTCGTGTAATCCATAATCAATTGAAAATTAAGGAAAATACGGCCTAGTGCTCCTAATCAGCCGACAATTAGAGATAAACACGGATTGCTGGCCCCGCCCTGAAACGGCAAAGTTGTCTGTACAACTTGGGGCGTCGCCGGAACGCGCGATTTCCCCGGTTGGAAGGGTTCACGGCGCTCAGCTTGACCGGAACCCGCACCAGTTCGCCTCTGATAGGAACGCCATGAAGAAACTCGCGCTCGGTATTGCCCTCGCCACGCCCTTCGCGTGACGCGCCCGGCTTGATGAGCAGGCCGCATCACGTCGTGCGCAGAACTCGTTTGATACGCGCTTAATGGCTATTGACAATCCAGCCACATCGTTCTGGATCCCTAATATGATCTTCCAAGGATTTGGCCCGCTGCTGTGGGCCGGCACGGTCGAGACCGTGAAGCTCGCGGTGCTGTCGCTCGCCGCGTCGCTGATACTGGGCCTCGCCGGCGCGGCCGCGAAACTGTCGGCCAACCGCGCGCTCAAGTCGGTCGGCACGTTCTACACGACGCTGATCCGCGCGGTGCCCGACCTCGTGCTGATGCTGCTGCTGTTCTACGGGATCCAGATCCTGCTGAACGACGTGACCGACGTGCTCGGCTGGGACCAGATCGACATCGACCCGTTCGTGGCCGGCGTCGTGACGCTCGGCTTCATCTACGGCGCGTACTTCACCGAGACGTTCCGCGGTGCGTTCCTCGCGGTGCCGCGCGGCCAGCTCGAAGCGGGCTTCGCGTACGGGATGAGCGGCTGGCGCGTGTTTTACCGCATCCTGTTCCCGCAGATGATGCGCTTCGCGCTGCCGGGCATCGGCAACAACTGGCAGGTGCTCGTGAAAGCCACCGCGCTCGTGTCGATCATCGGCCTCGCCGACGTCGTGAAGGCGTCGCAGGACGCGGGCAAGAGCACGCTCGATTTCTTCTTTTTCACGCTCGCGGCAGGCGCGATCTACCTCGCGATCACGACGGTGTCCAACGTCGCGCTGCACCACCTCGAGAAGCGTTATTCCGTCGGTGTCCGGAGGCTTGCACTGTGATCGAACTCGTCGGCCAGTACTGGCAAAGCTATCTCTATTCCGACGGCTACCGCTTCAGCGGCCTCGCGATCACGCTGTGGCTGCTGGTCGTGTCGATCGCGCTCGGTTTCGCGCTCGCCGTGCCGCTCGCGATCGCGCGTGCGTCGTCGAACCGCTGGATCTCCGGCCCCGTGTGGCTCTATACGTACGTGTTCCGCGGCACGCCGCTCTACGTGCAACTGCTGATGTGCTACACGGGCATCTACAGCCTGCAGGTCGTGCATGACCACGTGCTGCTCGACACATTCTTCCGCAACGCGATGAACTGCACGCTGCTCGCGTTCGTGCTGAACGAATGCGCGTATGCGACCGAGATCTTCGCGGGCGCGATCAAGGCGACGTCGGCCGGCGAGATCGAGGCCGGGATGGCGTACGGAATGTCGCGCTTCAAGCTCTATACGCGCATCATCCTGCCGTCCGCGCTGCGCCGCTCGCTGCCGAGCTACAGCAACGAAGTGATCCTGATGCTGCACGCGACGACGCTCGCGTTCACCGCGACCGTGCCCGACATCCTGAAGGTCACGCGCGACGTCAATTCGGCGACGTACATGTCGTTCCAGGCGTACGGCATCGCGGCCGTGTTGTACGCGGTCGTCGTGTTCGCGCTCATCTGGGCGTTCCGCAAGCTCGAGACGCGCTGGCTCGCGTACCTCGCGCCGCGCGGCCATTAACGCATTCGCAAGATCCGCAACGAAGGACCCAGCATGTACAAGCTTACCGTTGACAACCTGCACAAGAAATTCGGCGACAACGAGGTGTTGAAGGGCGTGTCGATGAAGGCGAAGGCCGGCGACGTGATCAGCATCATCGGCTCGAGCGGCTCCGGCAAGAGCACGTTCCTGCGCTGCATCAACTTCCTCGAACAGCCGTGCTCGGGGCAGATCACGATCGGCAGCGAGCCGATCCAGACCCTGCGCGATCGCAACGGCTCGCTGCGCGTGGCCGACCAGAAGCAGCTGCAGCGCATGCGCACGAAGCTGTCGATGGTGTTCCAGCACTTCAACCTGTGGGCGCACATGACGGTGCTCGAGAACGTGATCGAGGCGCCGATGGCCGTGCTCGGCGTCGGCAAGGACGAGGCGATCGCGCGGGCGCGCCAGTATCTGGAGAAGGTCGGGCTCGCGCCGCGCGTCGAGGGCATGTATCCGTCGCACCTGTCGGGCGGCCAGCAGCAGCGCGTCGCGATCGCGCGCGCGCTGGCGATGGAGCCGGAAGTGATGCTGTTCGACGAGCCGACGTCGGCGCTCGACCCGGAACTGGTGGGCGAAGTGCTGAAGGTGATGCAGAAGCTCGCCGAAGAAGGCCGGACGATGGTCGTCGTCACGCACGAGATGGGCTTCGCGCGCAACGTGTCGAACCACGTGATCTTCCTCCATCAGGGGAAGATCGAGGAAGAGGGCGATCCGCAGCAGATTCTCGTGAATCCGAAGAGCGAGCGGCTCGGGCAGTTTCTGTCGGGGCGGTTGAAGTAAGTAAGCGCACGGTTTCGCGCCGTCGCAAACTGGAACGCTTAATGCTTGTCTCGCGTGATCCTTTCGATGAAGGAGCATCGCGATGAGCACGCCGACCACCACCGCTTTTTCCCACGTGAAGCCGCAGGACACCGCCTATCAAGGCGAGGGCCTGCGCGACTTCTTCCTGTACCGCGATCTCGGTATCGCCGCCGCGACGAACGGCAAGGTCGTCGCGCAACTCGTCAGGGCCAATCATGCACCGGCGGCGGGCACCGGCTGGCACCGTCACGAGGCCGAATTCCATATCGTGATCATGCTGAAGGGCTGGGCGCGCTTCATGTACGGCGAACAGGAAACGCTGGTGGCGGCAGGAGACTGCGTGCACCAGGCGCCGGGAATCGTTCACTACCTGTTCGACTACTCGCCGGACATGGAGTATCTGGAGATCGTCGGGCCGGCCGACTTCAAATCGATCGACGTCGACGGCCCGTGTGCAGTGCCGGAGCCGACGCCGTGGGGCGAGGTCGGTGCGTAGCGTGCCGGTTGGGTGTGCGCTTTCGACGAACCGCCTGCATTCAGGCGGTTTTTTATTGGTGCGCCGACATCCGCGACTTGCCTTCCGCTTCCGCCTAGCCGGCCCGGCGCGCGAGTGGTTCGCTCACGCGTCGTCCGGATGTTGCGGCAAACGTCGCCGCGCCTCTCCGGCGTGGCGATTCACTGTGTCGCTACCCGCGTTCAGTGCGCATGATCCGATTGCGCTTCGGTCGCCGCATCGATCCCGGCCGTGCGCGCATCGAGCAGCGCGCGCAGCGTGACGTAATGGGTGCCGCTTGTGCCACCTTCCGCATCCGCGGTGCGATCGTACGGCTCGTTGTCGTGGATCGTCGCCCGCACGATCGGATAGATCTGCGTTTCCCAGCGGCTGCCGTTGAACACGCCGTAGTGCCCCACGCCCGTCTGGACATGGTGCGTCTTCAGGTACGACGGTAATCCCGAACACAGTTCCTGCGCGGCCACCGTCTGGCCCACCGCGCAGATATCGTCCTTCTCGCCTTCGACCGTCAACAGCGCGGTGCGATGAATCGCTGCCGGTTCGACGAGCCTGTCGCCCACCGTCAGCTCGCCGCGCGCGAGCGCGTACTGCTGGAACACCTTCTCGACCGTTTCCAGATAGAAGTCCGCGGTGAGATCGGCCGTTGCGAAATATTCGTCGTAGAAATGCCGCAACGTATCGGCTTTCGCGGGGTCGCCTTTCGCGCGTTCGTAGTACAAATCGGCGAACGACGCCGCATGCCGGTCCGGGTTCATCGACATGAACGCGCCCACCTGCACGAAGCCCGGATACACGCACCGCTGCGCGCCGACGAAGCCCGTCGGCACCACGCTGATCAGGTTGTGCGCGAACCACTCGATCGGCTGGCTCGTTGCGAGTTCGTTGACCTTCGTCGGATTCACGCGGCAGTCGATCGGGCCGGCCATCAGCGTGAGGCTCGCCGGCTGAGCGGGATCGCCGCCGGCCGCCATCAGCGAGACTGCCGCGAGCGACGCGACGGTCGGCTGGCAGATCGCGAGCACGTGCGCGTCCGGGCCGATGTGGCGAATGAAGTCGATCACGTGCGTGACGTATTCGTCGAAACCGAAACGTCCGGCCGTCAGCGGGATGTCGCGCGGGTTGTGCCAGTCTGTGATGTACACGTCGTGATCAGCCAGCATCGTGCGCACCGTGCCGCGCAGCAGCGTCGCGAAGTGCCCGGACATCGGCGCGACGATCAGCACGCGCGGCTGGCGCGCGACCGGCCGCGCCTTGCGGAAATGCAGCAGCGTCGCGAACGGCGTGGCCGTGGACGCTTCCTCGACGATTGGCACCGCTTCGCCGTCGACGACGACCGACGCGATCCCGAACGGCGGCCGCCGGTGCGAGAACGCGCAGCATTCGAGCAGTTCGCACAGCGCATCGACCATGCGGCCTGTCGGCGTCGATGTCGCCGGTGGCCACAGCGACATCGTTGCGCGCGTCGCGGCCGCCCATGCACGCGCCGGACGCAGACATTCCGCAGACCATTGATAAAACGGATAGGCAAGCAGATTCATGACCTTCGCTCGTGACGCCGCATTGCAATGAACGAGGCAAGCCGTATGCCAGCATGCGGCTGGCACGCGCGTTGCAGCGGTTCGGGAGCGTGGCGATGCGCGCGGTACGTAGTGAGCAGGGCGAAGGCGATGCGTTGCCTTGCTGGTCGGGCGCGCGACACGTGCGGCGATGCCGTGCGACGTTGCGCCAGTTCGGCGTACGGACCGCACAGGCGTGGTGCGCGGTCCGACGGCGCGTCCGTTTACGGTGCAGGGGCACGAACGACATTCTGCAGGGGAGTGATATGGAATCCAACGCACGAACGACGCTGACCATCAGCAGTCGCAATTACTCGTCGTGGTCGATGCGCGGCTGGTTGCTCGCGAAGCTGAGCGGCCTCGCGTTCGAGACGATCAGCGTGCCGATCGATGCCACGTCGCGCGCCGAGCTGCTGCTGCTGTCGCCATCGATTCTCGTGCCGTGCCTGACGCACGACGGCAACGCGGTGTGGGACACGCTCGCGATCGCCGAATACCTGAACGAGATCCGCCCGCAGGCGCGGCTGCTGCCCGACGAGCGCCACGCACGCGCGCATTGCCGGTCGATCTGCGGCGAGATGCATTCCGGCTTCAGCGCATTGCGATCCGCGCTGCCGATGAACCTGCGCGGGCATTTCCCCGGCTTCCGGATCTGGTCGCGCGCGCAGCACGACATCGAGCGGATCGTGACGATCTGGCGCGAGTGTCTGGCCGAGTACGGTGGCCCTTGGCTGTTCGGCGCGGAGATCGGCATCGCCGATGCGATGTACGCGCCGGTCGTCACGCGCTTTTTGACCTACGACGTGAAGCTCGAACCGGATGTCGCCGAGTACTGCATGCGCGTGCTTGCGCATCCGTTCGTTGCCGAGTGGATCGACGCGGCGAAGGCCGAGCACGAAGACATCGACGAACTCGACATGGAGTTCTGACGCGCGCGATCGCGGCGCGCTTTCAATTTCACTACAGGCGCAAGCGACGAAACGAACGATCGATGGACGTGCGCAACTCGCAAACGTTTCACCTTGATTTCGGTTCAAAACGAGCACGAATGTCCTAAAGGGCGTTGCGCCCGATGACGTAAACAAGTCACGGGGATGACTCGCGATCGCATGCTTCAGACGTGCGACGCGCAGTCCGCAATAACCAGCGCAGCAGGGGGATCGACTCGTGAATCGTCAGCAATCGTGGACGCGTACCGCCGCGCCCGGGGAAATCATTTACTCGGAGGGCTTCGCGGGCGAGCCCGTCATCTTCCTCATTACCGACGGCAAGGTCGAGCTGTCCACGCGCTGCGACGACAAGCGCGTGATCGTCGCGACGCTCGGCCGCGGCGAGTTCTTCGGCGAATCGGCGCTGCTCGCCGCCGAACCGCGAGCGCATACCGCGAAGGCGCTGTCGTTCTGTCAGCTCACGGTCGTGCCGGCCGGCATCCTCGATGAAGAAATCGAGCGCGTGTCCGCACTGCTGCGTCATATCGTGCGAACGATGATCCGCCGCGTGAAACGCAAGGATGACCAACTCGCGACCTATACGCATGCCGACTTCATGCCGGGCGTGCTGTCGTATGCGCACGTGTTGTCACTGATGGCCGGCGCCGATGCGCGCGAATCGGGCGACACATGGGCGCGCCGGCCGATGCAGGCGCATGCGGCCGAAACCTCCGTGCCGCTCGCCGAAGTGATCCGCAAATGCCGCGCGATTGCCGGCCACTCGCGGCCGCATGTGCTCGCGATGCTGCGACGCATGGAGAAGCTCAACCTCGTCACGATCGAAGCGGCGCAGGGCGACGCTGGTGGCGCGACTGATCACGCGACGTCGTCGGATGCGCGCCAGGTCGTCACCTTCGACGCCGCACGCGTGATCGACCGCGCGCAGCAGGTCGCCGATCACGATCTCGACGTGTCGATCAACAGCGAACTCGAACTCATCGAACTGGCCGATCTCGAATCGCTGATCGGCGTCGACAAGACGCTGCTGCTCAACAAGCTGTCGAATGGCGAGATCGCGGAAGAAGTGTTCGCGTTTCGCAAATCGAAGGTGCTCAACTACGTCGAACAGAAAGGCGTTGCGTACTTCTCCCGCCGCAACGGGCGCCGCGGCGGCGACGTGCGCGCGCTCGAGGATCTCGTGTGGATCGACCAGCGCACGCTGTTCGACGTGATCAGCGCGTTCGATACGTACGACCTCGCGAAACTGATCGCGAATCTCGACGATCGCGCGGTGGCCGACAAACTGTTTTCCGTGATGACCGAGGCGCGGCGCAACGAGGTGTCGTGGGTGATGCGCCGCGAACTCAAGCTCGATCCGGTCGAGATCGAGGACATCGAGCAGCGCGTGCTGGAGGCCGTACGCGCGGCGAAGGCGCCTGCGGCGGGTGCGATGTCCGTCGCGTCGACATTGTCGTCTGACGCGTGATACGGAGGCGCATATGGATCTGTTGACCCTGGTCGGTGTGGTGCTGGGCGGCGCGGCGATCGTGTTTGGGTTCGCGCTGGAAGGCGGGCATTTCTCGATGCTGTTTCAGTTCGAGGCGCTCGTGATCGTGCTCGGCGGCACGCTCGGCGCGGTGATGATCCAGAACACGTGGGCGCGCTTCTTCGACGCGGTGAAGCAGTTGCGGCTCGCGTTCGTGCGGGCACGCGAGGTCGATCGCAAGAACCTGTCCGACCTGCTCGAATGGGGCGACCGCGCGAAGCTCGACGGGCTGCTCGCGTTTGAGTCGATGGACGTGAGCGGGATTCATCCGTTCGCGCGCCGCGGGCTCGAACTGCTGGCGAACGGCGTGTCGACCGCGGTGCTCGAAGATGCGTTGCAGCGGGAACTCGATGCGTACGAACGCAGCCGCTTGGCAGCCGTGCGCGTGTGGCAGCAGGCCGGCGGCTATGCGCCGACCTTCGGCATTCTCGGCTCGGTGCTCGGGCTCGTGCAGGTGACGAGTCATATTCTGGAGCCGGCGCAGCTCGGGCCGGGCATCGCGATGGCGTTCATCGCGACGCTGTATGGGCTCGCGTTCGCGAACCTCGTGTTCCTGCCGCTGTACGGCAAGCTGCGCGCGCAGATCGATAGCGAGATGCGGTTTCGCAAGCTGTATCTCGACGGTTTGCTCGCGATCTCGCGCAAGGAATCGCCGCATACGATCGAGACGCGGTTGACCGGCGACGTGCGCGGGCGGGCGGCGGAAACGCTGGCGTGATGTTCGTGTGCTTTGTGCTTACGCCTGGGCCTGTATCTGTACCGTTTGACGAACCCGGATTCCCGACAGCATGACTGCTCGAACTGATGGCGCATCCGCTGCCGATCGCGACGATCACGAACTCGAAGGCGCGCGCTCCGGGCGCTGGCTGATTTCGTACGCGGATCTGATCACGACGTTGATGGTGCTGTTTCTCGCGCTGTATGTGCTTCAGCTCGCGAAATACAACGCGCTCGATGCGCGGTATCAGACGCTTGCGCGGCAGGCTGGGGATGCTGCGACTGCTTCCATCGATGCTGCCAAGTCCGAGCCAGCGCCGCCGTGGCTCGCGTTGCTCGATTCGTTGAAGTCGAATGGACGCATTTCGTTGGTGAAGGCGCCGCATGGCGTCGAGATCGGTATCGACGCGAAGATCCTGTTCAACGTCGGCGATGCGCGTTTGCTGCCCGATTCGTCGCCGGTGCTGAACCAGATCGCACAGGCACTGAGCGAGCATGCAACCGGCGACATCCTCGTCGAAGGCCACACGGATAGCGTGCCAATCGCGAACGCGAAATACGAATCGAACTGGGAGCTTTCGTCGGCGCGCGCGGGGAGTGTGGTGCGCTACCTGACCGAGCGCGGTGTCGCGCCGCATCGGCTGGCGGCGATCGGGCGGGCGGATACGCAGCCGCTTGTTGCGGGGGACGATGCTGGTTCAAGGGCGAGGAACCGGCGCGTCACGATCTTCGTTGCTTACTGATCAGCGCCTCGTATTTGCGTTGCTTCTCGTGCATATAGGTGGCCGCATATGCCCGCTCTTTAACAACATAACGAATCTCGAATGATCGCTATCTGAAATCAGCGATGCGATTCTGCGCCCGCCTGCCGATAACCCAATCTGGCTCAGACCGAGCGGTTATCGAGGGTTCCCCATGCATTTCTGGCGCAAGCTTTCCATTCAGAACAAGCTGATTCTCAGCATGACGAGTTGCCTGCTCGTGTTCGTCGCGATTTCGAGCGGGCTCAGCGTCCGTCTGATCGGCAACGCGGTGCGCGATCGCGTCGTCCGCGAAGAGCTGCCCACCGCCGTGAACGGCATCCGCGCCGACGTGCAGCGCCAGATGGCCGGCCCGATCGCCGCGTCGCGCATTCTGGCGCGTGATGCGTTCCTGCTGCAATGGGAAGCCGACGGCGAACCCGACGCCGGCACACGCAACTGGATTCAGCTCGCGAAGAACGTGAAGGACGAGCAGAAGGCCGCGTCCGTGCAGTGGGTGTCGGTGAAGAGCGGCAACTACTACAACGAAGCGGGCTTGCAGCGGAAGGTGACCGACAAGGATCAGTGGCTGACCAGCTTCCTGTCGTCGGGCAAGGCGTACGACGTGAACATGGATCGCGAGGTGACCGTCGGCGGCTACATGATGTTCATCAACAGCCGCGTGGAACTCGACGGCGTGCCGATCGGCGCGGCGAGCATGAGCCTGTCCGTCGATGCGCTCGCGAAGGGGATCTCGGCTTACCGGATCGGAGACACCGGGTTTGCGTATCTCGTGCGCCCCGACGGCGCGATCATGATGCATCGCGATACGTCGCTGATCGACGGCAAGCATTTTCTGAAGGATGAGCCGGGGCTGCCGGGCGAGGCGTCGTCGACGCTGCTTGCGGGCAAGCCGTATGCGTATCTCAGTTACGACGGTGATGGTGGCGCGCGGTTCATCGCGACTTCGTTCATTCCGGAGCTGAATGCGTATGTGGTCGTTCAGGTGCCGCAGGCCGAGCTGCTCGGGCCGGTGACGCGCGCGATCCGCAGCGCGGCATTGGTCGCGGCGGTGGTGGGCCTTGGGGTCGCGCTGCTCGTGATCTGGCTGGTGGGCCGCGCGATCGCTGCGCCGATTCGTCGGGCGGCTACCCTGCTGTCGGAGATCGCGAGCGGTCAGGGGGATTTGACGCGCCGCATGACGGTGGAGAGCGAGGACGAAATCGGGCAGTTGTCGGATGCGTTCAATCGGTTCGTGTCGTCGCTGTCGACGCTCGTTCACCGGATTCGTGCGGCTTCGGCTTCGATTGCGACTGGCTCGGCGCAGATTGCTTCTGGGAATGCGGATCTCAGCGAGCGCACCGAAGGGCAGTCGAGCAACCTGGAACGGACGGCTTCTTCGATGGAAGAGATCACGGCCGTGGTGCGCAACAACACCGAGACGGCGACTACTGCGGCGAAGATGATCAACGGTGCGGCGGATACGGCGGCGCGTGGTGGGCAGGTGGTGGGTGAGGTCGTGACGACGATGGAGCAGATCAGCAACGCGTCGCAGCGGATTTCCGAGATCATCGTGATGATCGACAGTATCTCGTTTCAGACGAATATTCTGGCGTTGAATGCTGCAGTGGAGGCGGCGCGGGCGGGGGAGCAGGGGCGCGGGTTTGCTGTGGTCGCTTCAGAAGTGCGGAATCTGGCGCAGCGTAGTGCGCAGGCGGCGAAGGAGATCAAATCTCTGATCGAGCACAGCGCGGGGACGGTGGGTGCCGGGTCGCGGCTCGTGAGTGAGGCGGGGAAGGTGATGAGTGATGTTGTTTCGCAGGTTCAAGGCGTTAGCGCGATGATGAGCGAGATTGCCGAGGCTAGTCTGGAGCAGAGTGCCGGGATCGATCAGATTGGCGATGCGGTGCAGTCGCTCGATCAGATGACGCAGCAGAATGCGGCTTTGGTCGAGGAAAGCGCGGCTGCGGCGGAGAGTTTGAGGCAGCAGGCGTCGGAACTGACCAAGCTGGTTTCAGCTTTTAAGGTGGATGAGTAAGGATTGGTTCGCGGGTTGGATTTTGGGGTGTTTGGGACGGCTGCCGTGGGGTCACGGCAGCCGTTTTTGTTTGTCGGTACTGGAATTGGCTGCGTTTATAGAAATGAAACGCATTTTCAGATTGAATGTTGGGGTGGGTGCTTGTTGCCGTCATTGCTGCGGTGGGGGGAAGTTGTCGGGTCGCCAACGGATACTTATCTGGCTTGTCGGGAGAAGGTGGCGGCGAAGGTGGGAGCGGTCAGGATGAAAGATCAGGCAGATCTGGACAAGAAATATGCGGCTGAAGTGAATGCGAGGCTGGTTAAGCTCGTCGGGGCGGTCAAATGAAGGAGTTTTCTGCGAAGGCGGGGAGTAACGTACAAAGCGTTCTCGCCGATGACAGGGTGACGCCCGGGCCCGATGGGCTTTTCTTGAAGTCGGATGTCGGGAAGGTCAATCTGCTTGTTACGACGGTGCCGCTTTTGAAGGCTTGGGCCGAGAGGGCGGACGCGGGGATCAAGTCTACGGGTGATGTTGCCGTTATCTTCGATAACGGGGCTTTCTATACGGATGTGTTCGCTGATGATGTGGCGGCGTATCGGTTTGCAGAGTTGCTGGTGACGTGGAAGCCGGCTGATGCTGGCGTGAAGGCGTTGCTTGGGGAAAGCCAGGAAGGGGTGCCGGAAGGGCCGAATACGTTGGTTGTCTCGGTCAAGCAAGGAGCAGTAGGAGTTTTCTTTGTATCGCAAAATCGAACAGGTTTAATAGATTGTGATTCAGGGATTTTCTGTTACACGTTTTTTTATTGAGGAAAGAAGATCCCGTCGTGCACTTCAATCGATCTGAACGGGGTTGGCTAGACACGGATGGGTGGCGACAATGCTTGGATTGATGGCGATTGTCATACTGGCTAATGGATGGTTGCGTGAACATAAAATATTGCGAGAGGAGGGTTGAGTTGTTTTGAAATTTTTTGGGGAGATTATTATGGCTATTTCATGTAAGTGATTTTATTTGCAATAAACATTCGATTTTAATTTATAAATCATAAGGGGTGGTTTATGGTGGTGGCGACTGCAGCATCGGTGGCGACTGGTGCGAGAATTTTAGCTCCGTTGATAAAGGATTTGTATGATCGAGCAAAAAAATCCGGTGTTAATTATTTGAGTAGATGGGATGCCTCGCAGTTTTCTAGAAAATTGTCGAGGAAGATTTGTAAGATTGAGTCTGTGAAGACCCTTTGGCAGTTTGATAAAGAAGTCCGCTTAACGGATTTTTATTATCCGGCAACAATTGAAGTGGAGGGTGAAGGGAGGAAGCGGGTCCGCAGTATTTTGGATATCGATGTTAGTCCAGTTGTTCTTGAGGGGATTGTTGGTCAAGGTAAATCTATATTTCTCAGATATCTTTGCATTCAAGAGTTGTCGGAGAACGGTAGTGGGCGCCTTCCAGTATTTATTGAGCTTCGCTCTATAAAATCTGGAAATGATCTCATGCACTACATTCTCCAGGAACTCAAAACGTATGATATTGATGCTACTCCGGAGGCATTTAATTTTCTTGCTAAAACAGGGAAAGTCGCGCTTTTCTTTGATGGATTTGATGAGCTTGATGGTTCTTTGGTTTCTGGCGTAGTTGACGAGTTGGAGAGGATTGTTGAAAGATATGATGATATATTTATAGCGATTACCTCTCGGCCGGATTGTGAAATTCAAAAGTGTCCGCCATTTTCAGTCATTCGTCTGGCTAAAATTGGTGTCGAAGATTACGTTCCATTTTTTGAGAAACTTGATTTACCGAGGGTGCGTGCAAATGAAATAGCCGCTGCCATTGAGGGGAGCCCAAACGAGATATCTAAGCTAATCGTCACGCCGCTGATGTTGACGTTGACTGTGATGGTTTATCGGTCGGAAAAATTTATTCCTCCATTGTTGGCTGAGTTTTTTGAATCGTTGTTTGCCACAGTATTCACGAGGCATGATAAAAGTAAACCGGGATTTGAGAGAAAATTAAAGACTGGCCTCGGTGAGCGGACGCTGCAGAAATTATTCGAAACTTTTTGCTTTATGTGTGCTCAAGCTGAACTGACTCGTACTCTCACTGCGGAGGAGTTTGCGACAACTTACGAGCGATCCGCAAAGTACTTCACTGAAGGGACAGCAACGGTGGAGGCATTTCGGCATGATATTAGCAAGGTTGCCTGCCTGTTGCTGGAAGAGGGTGTCGGTGAGATGACCTTCCTTCACAAGAGTATTGCCGAATATTTTGCTGCTTCATTTATTCGAAGATTGCACGATGAGGCGGCCCGGAAATTTTATGAAAGAGCAAGGGCTGATTACGATAGATGGCGGGAAATATTGAATTTTCTTTCTAAAATAGATAAATACAGATATTATTCGTATTTCCTGATACCGGATCATGAAAAATGCCTTGACGATATTATGGGGAAGTCGTCTGGTGATGAAAGTGCGTTGCGAAAATATCTGGATGAAAAGACGAAGGGCGTTAGTCTTCGTTTATTTGATGATGGTAAGGCGATATCTGCGGTTACCATGATCACGGTGCATCAGCTTGCAAGTCGAGATTTTTCTTTCTCGGGTGAAGAGGTTTTGCGACGCATCTCATTCGATACTGAAATTGATCCTTCTTATCGAAATTGGCTTGTTGAGCATGCGTCGCGCTATCAAGGGGGGAAGTCGATTCGACGAGTAGGAGGGGAGGAGATCGGTGAAATACCATTTGCTGTTTTGTTTTCTAAGACGGGTTATGATAATTTCATTAATACGCTTAAAGTATCGATTGAGAGAATGCGGCAGAGTATAGGTGTTGCTCGTGAGTATATCAATGGTGAAAATTTAAAGGAGAACATTTTTTGATTATTGATGGTTAATTTTATTAAAAATTAGTTTTGTATTGAATTTGGTGGAGGTCTTGAGTGTTGGGTTGTGAAGGTGTCGGAGGGGCTTGGTTATTTGAAATTGCATTGTCCCGGAGTTCGGTGGGGTGAGGGAAGTGGAAGTAATGAATTTCCCCAAGACTGAATTGGATCGTGCTCGAGGTGACCTGTCGTGTGGAGAAAGGCTACTGCAGGCGTAGCCTTTTCGTAAGCGAGGGCCGATTAAGCGCAAATCGATCGATGAAGCGCAATGTTAGGTCTTCGGTAGAAGCCCCGGTGACACGCACGCCCTATGCCTAACGGCCAATCCCCCTCAATTCCTCATTTCTGAGATGCCAGCGCGACTACACTGGTCATGAAGCCATGCTTCTCGCCATCGGAGCTGAACGCAACCTCCTCCGCCTCGATGGTCGAAAAACGTCTTGCCCAACAAGACCCAGCGAAGAGGGGAGAAAGAAGGGGAAACCTGAGGCAACAAAGAAGCGCGGGCCGCATGGGCGGCAACCCATACGACCCGCTGACCACCACCAACTCATCCGAGGAGTCGGAAATGGCTGACGCCAATACTAAGCCACGTCGTAGAAAGAACAAACCCGTCAACATGCAGAAGACGTTTGAGCTGGTCCTGCGCAACTACCCGGACCTACCCAAGCGAGGCTGGCCGTACCTGCCGTGGATGAAGGCGATCGATATCAATTTCAAGATCTTCGGTTTCAAGCCGGGCGACCGCGTGTACCTGAGGGTCAGCGACGTCGACCGATCGATCACGATCACGCCGGACTACAGCCAGTTGGCGCTGCGAGAGCAGCCGTACCACGATCCTGACCGGGGACCGTCGCCGCTCTAACACCTGCAAGGGCCGCTTGCTGCGGCTCTAGCGAGTGAAACGCAGGCGTTGCATGAACACGACTGGCCGCCGGGGCGACACCGCCCCGGCCATGGCCGCGAACGCCGCGATTCACACCTTTAGCGACCTTCAACAACTGTCACGACCGCAAGGCCAGTGAGGCCGCACCGCGCCTTCCGAAATACCCGAACGGCGTCAAATCACCGCCCGCCAACCCGCCGTTTCACAACCGCCCCCCGCTGCAACACATACTCGACCCGCGCGCCTTCATCGGCCACGACCCCGATATCCTCAAGCGGATTCCCATCCAGCACGACGAGATCAGCGATCGCCCCAACCGCAACGACCCCAAGCTCCCCGGTCATATTCACAATCTCCGCCGCCACCGTCGTCGCCGACCTGAGCGCTTCCAGATTCCCCAGCACCTCCGCCCGAATCCGAAACTCCCCGGACTGAAACGCATGCATTTCGCCGAGCAGGTCCGACCCGAACCCCATCTTCACGCCGGCCTTTGCATAGATCTCAAGCGACTCACGTCCTTTCTGCTGCACGGAAGCCACCTTCGCGATGGAGTCCGCCGGCATCCCAAACTCCGACCCATGCTTAGCCAACGCGTCATAAGTAACAAGCGTCGGCACCACAAACGCCCCCCGCTCATGCATGAGCACCGCAGCCGCTTCATCCACAAGATTCCCATGCTCGATCGTCCGCACGCCGCATCGCACGGCCCGCGCAATCGCCCGCCCCGTATACGCATGCGCCATCACATACGTATTCGCGGCCTCGGCCTCGTCGACGATCGCCCGAATCTCGTCCTCCGAATACTGCGTGTTCGCAATCGGATCGGTCGGCGAAGCCACGCCGCCTGACGCCATGATCTTGATCTGCGTCGCGCCTTTCTGAATCTCCTCACGCACGGCGAGCCGCACGCCTTCGACACCATCGACGACCCGCGCAATCGCTCCCGTCCTGAAACAGCAGGAGCAGGGCTCCAGCACATCACCACGAGGCCGGAAATCCCCATGCCCACCAGTCTGCGACAGCGCCTTCCCCGACGGAAAAATCCGCGGCCCCGGAATCAGCCCTGTCTCAACGGCCTGCATCAAACTCCAATCCGCGCCCCCCGCATCCCGCACACTGGTAAACCCCCGCGCCAACATCGCATCGAGAATCGGCAGCGACCGAATCGCCGCGAGAATATTCGGCTGCGTCGCATTCGCGCCCAGGTTCGCATTCGACGCCAGCACATGCACATGGCAATCGATGAACCCCGGCATCACGGTCTTGCCGCGCACGTCGATCACCTGCGCATTCGGCAAATCCACCGGCCGATCGGTGACTTCGACGATCCGCTCGCCTTCGATCACGACATGATGATGTTCGAGCAACACGCCTCTTTCGAGGTCGAGCACGTTGCCGCCTTGAAGCACGGTAATGGTCATGAGAGAAAAATCCTTATCGAGTCGTTGCGGCCGCACGCTTCGCATCCTTCACGAAGCGCGTGCCGACGAAACTGACGGCCGCCGCGAGCATCACGTAGAACGCGGGCGCCATGTTGCTGCCGGTGCGGGCGATGAGCCATGTAATCAGGAACGGCGCGAACCCGCCGAAGATCGTCACCGCGAAGTTGTACGCAACGGATAACCCGGTCGACAGCACCTTGGTCGGAAACAGCTCCGCGAACGCCGCGAGGATCGGCCCCGTATAGGTCGCGATCAGCACGCCGAACACGGCCTGGAACACGATCAGCGACGCGAACCCGGGCGCATGGTTGATCCACGAGAACATCGGCCACGCGAGCACGAGGATCGCGAGCGCCGAGCCGGACAGGAACACGCGCCGTCCCCACGCGTCGGCGAGTCGCCCGACGATCGGCGAGCAGCACATGATCATCAGCCCGCCGACCATGCCGGCCGTGAAGCCGGTCGATTGCGGCAGATGCAGCGTGCGCACGGAATAGGTCGGCATGTAGAACAGCAGCACGTAGGTGCAGACGGTCCACAGGATGACCATCGAGAAACTCGCGAACGTCTCGCGCGGATACGTGTGCAGCACTTCCTTCAGCGGCGAGCTTTCCTTCGCCTGCGATTCGACGGCGCTGAACGCGGGCGTCTCGTCGATATGGCTGCGAATGAAGTAGCCGACCGGCCCGACGATGATCCCGAGCAGGAACGGCAGCCGCCAGCCCCAGCTATGCAGCGCCTGCGTGTCGAGCGACGTCGTGACGAACGTGCCGGTCGCCGCACCGAGCAGCACCGCGAAGCCGATGCTCGACTGGATCCAGCTCGAGTAATACGCGCGCTTCTCCGGCGGCGCGTATTCGGTGAGGAACGCGGTGGCGCCGCCCATCTCGCCGCCGGCCGAGAAGCCCTGTAGCAGCCGCGCGACGACGATCATCAGCGGCGCGGCGATGCCGGCCTGTTCGTAGGTCGGCGCGATCCCGATCAGCGCGGTGCCGGCCGCCATCAGCAGGATCGTGAGCGACAGCGCGGCCTTGCGTCCGACCTTGTCGGCATAGACGCCGAGCACGATGCCGCCCACCGGCCGCATGAAGAAGCCCACGCCGAACGTCGCGACGGTGAGCAGCACGGACGTCAGTTCGTTGCCGGTCGGGAAGAACAGCTTCGCGATGATCACCGCGAAGAAGCTGTAGACGGTGAAGTCGAACCATTCGAGACCGTTGCCGATCACGGTCGCGACGATGGCGCGGCGGCGCTGTTGCACTGCCGCATCGACGGAAGGCGCGGCGCGCGGGGAAAGCGTTCCTTGCATGGTCTCTTCCTTGGTCAGAAGACGGGACGGCTGCCCCGCATGAATCCCATGCTAAGGAGAGCCGCATTTTTTTCTGAAACGAAAGATTCGCATGCCTGCATGCGCTGCACGCATGCGTCGCGCCCGCGGCATTCAGGGCGCGGTCTGCCGCTCCGCCTGTTCGAACAGCCAGCGCGTGAACAGGCGGGCGGCCTGGTTCTGCGCGCGGTCGTTCGGCGAGATCACGTAATAGCCGCCGCCGTGGCTCGCGGACGCTTCCGTCACGCGCACGAGCAGCCCGGCTTCGATGCATGCGTCGATCATGTAGCGCCAGCCGAGCGACACGCCCTGGCCGAGAATCGTCATCTGCACGATCTGCGGATACGAGTTGATCGTGATGTCCTGCGGCTGCGCCTTCTGCCGGTCGACGTCGTTCATGTCGAACCATTCGGACCACGACATCCATTGGCGCTGGCCGTCTTCGAGGCGCAGCAGCGTTTCGCTCGCGAGATCGGCCGCATCGAGCGTGCGGTCGGCCAGATAGCCTGGCGCGCAGACGGGGAACACTTCTTCGTCGAACAGGCGGCGTGCGGTGTATTCGGCCGGCGTCTGCTGGCGCACGTAGTAGACGCCGACGTCGAATTCCGCGGGCGACATCGATGCCAGGCCGTCGCGCACGATCAGGCGCAGCTTGATGTTCGGATACGTGGCCCGAAAGTTCGGTAGCCGCGGCGTGAGCCACAGCAGCGCGACACCGGACGAGCACGCGATCGTCAGTTCGAGATCGCCGTACGGTTTCATCACGTCGTGCGTGGCTTGCGCGCATTGCGTGAGCAGGTGGTGGACTTGTGCCGCGTATTGCTCGCCGGCGATCGTCAGCCGCAGCGAACGGTGTTCGCGCACGAACAGCGAGCGGCCGAGGAATTCCTCGAGCTGCTGGATCTGGCGGCTGATCGCGCTTTGGGTCAGATGCAGTTCGGCGGCGGCTTTCGTGAAACTCGCATGCCGCACGGCGGCTTCGAACGCGATGAGGCACTGAAGAGGCGGCAGGGGCGTGATGCGCATGGCGGGCAGGGAGTCGGGGGCGCTGCCTCCATGATACGGGGGGGCCCGACGAAAATCCCGATCCGTGAAGTGCGCTGTGGATTCGCCGTATTCACTCATGCGAAGATTGAGCGAAACTGCACCGACACGTACCCGAGAACGACGTGACCCTATCAAACCCTGAGAGCAAAGTGAAAGCCGTCCACCCACCCTGGATGCCCGTTGCGCTGGCCGAACTCGGTATCCGTCGCCATCCGCCGGGCAGCATCAACCCGCGCATCGTCGAGTACAACAACCAGACGAACCTGATCGGCTACGACGACAAGATTTCCTGGTGCTCGTCGTTCGTGAACTGGTGCATGGCGCACGCGGGATTCCGCGGGACCGGCTCCGCGCTCGCACGCTCGTGGCTCGAATGGGGCAAACCGCTGGAGCGTCCGGTCTACGGCTGCATCGCGATCCTGACGCGCGACGATCCGACGAGCTGGAAAGGGCACGTCGGGTTCTACCTGCGTCACGATGCCGAACACGTTCACCTGTTCGGCGGTAATCAACTGGAAGAAGTGCGCGAACTCGCGTATCCGTTGAACGAAGTGATCGGATACCGCTGGCCGTCCACGGACTGACCGTGCGGCGGTAGCACGCGGAAAATCCCGAATGCGGACATTCCCGCCGTTGCTAATCTGTCGAACACACCGCACTGACCCACCTGGAGCCCCGTCGGCGAGTTCCCCCACGATGTATGGCGCTCGCGCGTGGACGCACCTCAAATCCATGCGCGTGAGTTCACCGTGCTGGCGAGGCATTTGACTGTAGAATCGCGCGAGAGAGCTTGTGTCATACTACTGACAATAAAGTAAGCAAAAAGTAATAAAAGGATGGAAATGGATGCGCAAGACATCGTGAGGGCGATGCAGGGCGGATTGCTTCAGCAAGATCGGCTGCTGAAACTCGACACTCCCTTTGGGGAAAATGTATTGCTACCCCAGCGCACTGTGGGCTGGTCTCGGATCGGCCGACATTTCGACTTTGCGGTCGACGTCCTGTCGACACGAAGCGATCTCAAGCTGAAAGACCTGATCGGTCAATCCGTTACGCTCTGGATTCAGCAGGCAGATCGGTCCTATCAGCCACGAAACGGTTACGTCTATGCCGCCCGAAGACTGGGATCAGAGGGTGGACTGACCAGCTACCAGATCAGCTTTGCATCATGGATGCATTTTCTGAAGTTTCGCCGCGATCAGCGTATCTGGCAGGACAAGCCTGTTGATGAGATCCTCCGGGATGTATTCAACGCGCATCCGCAGGCGAAAGGCCGATTTGAATTCGCACTGTCCAGGCAGCTTCCGTCGAGGTCGTACTGTACTCAATACGAAGATGATTGGAATTTCGTCCACCGGTTGATGGAAGAGGAAGGACTGTTCAGCATCTGGAAGCAGGCCGACGATGGTAACTCCCATACACTGACTATCACGGATCACCTAGACACGTGTGAGCCCCTCGCCGCGCGGTCGGTTCAGTTCTCTCGATACGGTACTAACAGCGAGGTTGACGCGCTGGTTCACTGGTCCGGCTTGCGAACCCTCCATAGCGCGGCTCTGACAACTCGCACATTCGACTATAAGTATCCGTCGCCGCTCGCGAATCCGAAGGGCACCAATATCCCGACTGTGTCACATCAGCTGCCGGAGCAGTTGGAGGTGTATGAGTATACCGGCCCCTATACGTATCTTGATCAAGAGCGCGGCGATCATCTCACCAAGGTGCGCATGGAGGAGTGGGAATCACGCGGAAAGCGGTTTTACGGCACGGGGGGACTGCGCGGTATCGACGCTGGGCGGTGGTTTGAGCTCGTTGGCCATCCGGAGCATGACCGGGAGTCTAGCGAGCGCAGCCAATTCGCAGTCGTCGAAGTGATATGGCTGATCGAGAACAACCTGCCGGGATCGAACCATCACGGGGACCTTCCTCACAGCCTGAATGGGCGTTTGGCTAAAGCGAAAGCTACCTTCGACGGGCAACCGACCTCTGGGATTACTCATTTCGACGGGGCCGAGGGTTTCTTCTTGGTTGAAATCGAGGCACAACGTAAATCGGTGCCCTTCCGTAGCCCGTACGAACACCATAAACCCGTCATGCAGATGCAGACGGCGACAGTTGTCGGTCCGCAAGGTCGTCGTATTTATACGGATGAGTTGGGCCGAGTAAAGGTTCAGTTTCATTGGGATCGCATCGGTCAGCGTGACGAGCGTAGTTCCTGCTGGGTCCGGGTGAGCCATCCTTGGGCAGGCGAGGGATTTGGGATGATCCATGTTCCTCGAATCGGCGACGAAGTCGTAGTGTCGTTTTTGGACGGGGCACCGGACCGCCCGCTCATTACAGGTCGGGTGTCGAACGGAAATAACTTCGTGCAGTGGAAACTGCCAGATAACCAGGCGTTATCGGGGCTGCGTTCCAGAGATCTCGAGGGAACGCAGGCGAATCAAGTTGTAGCCGACGACACACCAGGAAAACTGCAGGTTCAAGTATCGAGCGACTACGAGCATTCACGCCTCGTCGTTGGCTACAACACACGCATTGATGGCAACGCGGGGCGAAACGGAGCTCGCGGCACCGGGTGGGAGCTGGCAACGGATTCCTGGGGCGTGTTGCGCGCGAACCGTGGCATGCTAGTGACGACCGAGACGCGCGCGGGTGCAACGGCCGCCGCGAAAGATATGAGCGAGACCGTTGACCGACTCGGAAAGGCGCAGCAACTGCACGACGCGCTGACGAAGATCGCGCAGCAGAGCGAGGCACAGGATGCGGACGGCCATCAAGCCGACATCGTCAATACCATCGCGGCACAGAACGAACAAATTCGTGGCACGGGCGCTGGCAGTAACAACGAGTTTCCGGAGTTGTCGGAACCGCATCTGGTGATCGACGGCAAGGCGGGTATCGAGATCACCACACCAGCGACCGTGCATGTGGCGTCTCAGCAGGCCGCGATCACAACAGAAGGTCATATTGGTATTGCAAGTGGACGCAGCCTTTTCGCGACGGTGCGAGACACGCTTCGTTTGTTTGCGCAGACTGGCCCTATGCATCTTGTCTCGGCTGCGGGCGACATCGTATTGAACGCACTGACAAAGTCAATCGTGGCGCGAGCACAGAAGCAGATCCTGCTGGAGAGCGAGGAGATTCTGCTGCGTGCTCACAAATTCCGTGTCGAGGTAAACGGCAGCTTCCTGAATATGGATGCGAGCGGTGTGGTGAGCGGAACAACAGGAAAATTTACCGCGTATGCAGCTTCTCATGATTTGCCCGGCCCGAAGGACCAGATGGTCGATTTGTCTCCGAAGAAGATCTGTGTCGAATGCATGCTTAAGGCAGCCCGGGGCGGAGCGGCCCTGGTGCCCCGTTAATCCGTAGACTTATCCATGATGACAGACCGACTTTCCCATTTCCGGCGACGTGCGATCCAGGCCGTCGCCTTTGCTGCCGTTTTTTTCCTCGGGGCATGCGATAAGCATCCTGGCGCTATGGCACAGCCGCTTGATCTGTCGAGCCTGCCGAAGCACTACGATACGCTGGGTGTTGGCGCCTCGACCCTGAACTACTCCCCTTGGTACATCCATAAGTGGGGATTTGAGGGACCGGAGGGATCGGGGGTAAGCGGTGGTGGCCCCAACGTATTACCCGTTGAAGCAGACAACAAGCCGTCCGGTGGTGGCGGTGATATGTGCTGCAGCGACATCCCCTCTGTATGGCAGCCGGACCTGAGGCTGACGGTGCGCTGGTTGGTTGACAAGAAGCAGGACGGAAAGACACCGGGGTACTGGTACAAGGCGGAAAACGTTCGGATCCCGAAATACGGAAAAATTATGGGCGGTCTATGGGCGGTCTTTTTGCCGGATGACCGGGTCCGTATCATGGTTGCCGACGGTCAGAAAGGTGACTTAAACGACCCCGGCATACGCCCTCCAGACACCGATCCGTACATTGTGCACGGGGTTTTGGATCAAGAGTGGAATCGGTTATACCGGAATGGAGGGGGCGCAAAATGAGCCTCAGATGGGCGGATCCGATGCCTCAGGGCGGGCGTATAGCGGGTAGTATCACGGCGTTGAGAAAAGGGCGCACGCTGGTGTGCGACGCTCTAATGTCTTGTCCTCAGACACTTCATATCACGCTGTTCTTTGACGGCACGAACAATAACGACGAACAGACAAATCCGTTCCGGGATTCGCTTGTTCACACACATTCCAATGTTGCGCGTCTGTATAACGCGGCACTGGACCGATCAGAAGAAGGGATATTTCGCTTCTATATTGCGGGTGTGGGTACACCGTTCAAGAGTATTGGTGAGCAGACATACTCGACTTCCGGCAAGTCAATGGCATCCGGTTTTGGAAGTCGTTGCGTGTGGGGCTACACAAGAGTACTGAATGCTATATATCGGGCTATTGCTACGGACAAGACGCGAAATCTGATTCCGGATAGCGACGTCCAAAGAGTTTGCACGGAAGTGGCCGATGGTCACAAACTCCCGCTGGTTGGCTACACCGATCGATTGGGTCTCGCTCACAAGCAGGCGATCGACGAGGGGCGATATCCCCAGACGATCAAGCAGATCTGGATCAACGTAATTGGTTTCTCGCGGGGGGCGGCATGCGCACGCGTATTCGTCAACAAGCTGATGAATGAATGGGCACGGGACGGACGGATTGGATATCAGACTGGCAAATATGCGCTGAATTACAAGGTTAACTTCGTCGGTCTTTTCGATACAGTTGCCTCCGTTGGCCCTCCCGACTCGACTCGTGCGACCGTGGACTTTGGCACGTTTGATGGGCACTTCGCGTTTGCTAACGACGGTCGGCTCGATATTCCTAAGGATGTGCGATTCTGTTACCACGCGTTCTCGGTGCACGAGCAGCGTATGAGTTTTCCACTTGATTCAATCCGTAACGGGGACAGCTACGGCGGCGGTATCCGTGACGAGGTGGCTTATCCGGGGGTCCATTCGGACGTGGGTGGCGGCTATGCGCCGTGCGAACAGGGTAAAGGAGGAGCTGCAGCGAAAGCTGGGGACGACAGCTACAAGCTTAGTCAGATCCCGCTGCACGATATGTATTTTAAGGCCGCCTCGTATGGTGTGCCACTGATGGATAGCGATGCGATAAGTAAACGTGCCGATCTGGTCGCCGACTTTGCTCTCGACCAGTCGGTGATCGATGCATTTAACGCTTGGCGAAAGACCGTCGAGAACGTTAACACTGTGGAGGACGCGCTGAAGGTCGGATTGGGCCAGATGTTGGCGTGGCGTACGCTGCGCGCAGACATTGGTAATCCGCAGCGCTATGTTACGGGACAGTCTTTCTTCAAACGCGCGCACGAAGACAAGATGACGCCGCACAAGGTACAGCAGGCGGTTTCAAAGGCGTCGGAAAAGGATTCGACCATGAGTAAGCTCAGGTCGCAATCTCAGTTGCTCCAGGCGAACGCCCTGTCGATGGGAGCGGGATATACGTCGTACATGAGCACGCAAAAGGGACAGGTGACGGCGCTGAACGAAGCCATGGACCGGCGCAACGAGCAGCTGTGCGGTGCGATTGCTCATCCTGGTGTCGCTAACCCGAAACCTGCCCGTCCAGGGGAGGGACCGCTCGATGTTGTGACCAACGATCAGACCGACCTTCGGCAAGGCGCGGAGGAAATGCGACTGCTTCTCGGGTACCTGTATCCGGACCAGTGTGAACGGTGGAAGGTGAAGCGCACGGATCATCGCCCAATAGTGACGCGCGGTGGCGACGTGATCAAGGTGCCACCGACATTTGTCGTCGAACATGATCAGCCCGGGAGTGATTCCCCCTGCGTGACGCTCGCGTATAGCGGAATACTGCTCAACACGGTCTGGTCGACGCTTGTGCAGAATTACCGCGTAGAGGACGATGTTATGGCTGCACCATTACCTGGCGTGGAATCATTCCTGCGCCAGCACACATCTTCCGACGCCGTGAACAAGTTGCCAGTTGGGGCCATCACTCTATTTGATGACTATATACACGATAGTCGCTGTTGGTTTCGAGTGCCGTATTTTCACGAGTACGCGCCCGGTGGGTATGGTTTCCCGCGAGTCGTGTTTGTAGGAGGAGATAAGCGCAAGGCATATCTCGGCCTTGCGTCAAACGCTTCGCAGCTCGACTTGGGTAATGGCAGGACCCAAGCCGGTTGGGCCTGAGGCGGATCGGAAAACAAGCCGATAAACAGGATTGCAGATGGAACTACAAGCTATACCCTCGCAAGCGCGCCTGATGGGGCTGATCGACGCGGCGGTGTGTCCACCGAAAGTGGTGCCTTTGCTGCAGCGTGCTGGCGTACCGTTTCTCTCCGTTTTCGCTGGTCTGCCTGAAGAGGAACTCGGGCCGGCTTCATTATTTTTGGTCTCGGTAGATGACACGGAGGCGGATTGGTTTGTAGAACTCGATCAGCTCGATCGTCAAAGTCCATGCCTGTCCTTGATCTCTAGCCGGGTCGAGATGGATGCGCTCGTCACGCATCTGCAAGCCTTCCTGTTTGCGGATATTGGCGACAACATGACCGCGATGGTCCGGTTCTTTGATCCGCGTAACACGACGGCGGTTTTGAACACGTGGGGAGAGCAGATTCGCGCCATGTTCATGAGCCCTATCGAGCAATGGATGTACCGCGGGCGTCACAAGGAGTGGCAGCACATTGGAAACGAATCGATGGCGAGCGCGAGGATCTGCCGTTCTGTCATGGTTCAGCTTGGGCCGGAGGACGTTAATGCCCTCACGGCGCACACGGAACCCGACGAGATTCTGGCTGCACTGATCGAGTCCGGCGATGTCGACGGAGAGCATACCTACCTTGACCGCTTCGAGGATTTTATTCCTCGTTACCTCCGTGCGGTGCAGTGGGGGATCCGCGAGCCGGGGGATCGCCTTTCGTTCTGTCAGCATACCTATATGTACGGGCAGGATTTCGATCGGCATCGGTTTGTTCATGATTTGCTGATTCAGCGTCAGCAGTCTGATGAGTCGTTTAGTGTCGCTATCACTGGCGTTCCGGAAAGTGTATGGGCCGAGATTGAGCGGATGGGTCCGCACGACGCCGGGAACGCTTCTCAGCCCGTTATGTTATAGGGAGTATGTATGGCATTGCAGATGATCGTGGTCGGTGATGCGACCTCACATGGCGGACGAGTGATCACCGGATCGGAAACACATAGCATCGATGGCAAAAAGATTGCGCGTTTGCACGATCTGGTGGACTGTCCTGAAAAATATCCGGATGGACGACCACATGGAGTTAACAAGATAATCGAGGCGCATCCGACGGTAACGATCGATGGCCAACGCGTTGCGTTGCACGGCCATCATACCGAGTGCGGGTGCACGTTAATTGGCAGTATGACTGCTCGTGTGGGCGATTGAACGATGCGTAGGATCACGTCGGTTGTGTCGAGGTGTGCGATTCACGGACATCGTTTCACTTCTTAAGGTGCCGACAATGTTCGGCGAGGGCCTTGTCGACGCGCCATTCGCGGTGCCGAATTCGCTCTTTCGTTTCGTCGAAGGCACTGCCCACCTCCTCCGCGGGAGGTGGGCTTTCTGTCAGATCAGCGATACGATCGACGGGTGTCTTGCCACCGAGCGAGCCGTGCGGGCGCTGCCAGTTGTAGTCGAACTTCCACTCCTCAATTCGTTGATCGATCGCGTCCTCCGTCGGCGAACGATACGACCAGGATTCGTTGATGTCAGTGAGCTATGATCGTTCTACTTTGCCATTGAGGTGTAGCGAGCGTGGCGGAATAGGTCGGAATTTGATGCACTCGCTCGTCAAACGGCGTTGCACCGGCTCAGCGAAGAACTCGCCGCCTCGGTCGGTTTGGATGCGCTGGATCGAGAACGGCTTTCCTCGATAACGCGATCAAGAAAGAGCAGCATATTTCGGGCAATTCTACGTGGGTAGATCGTCAGTACCCCGGAACCGCGAGCAGTCGTCAATTGGTGTGTGCTGGTACGCACCTCGAGCGATCAATACACTTCAACGACAAGGCGGTCTTGCATATCGAGCGACGCGCCCCGCGCCCCACGACCGCCTCACTCCGTCAGCAGTTCAGCGCCGCGGCGCGACGAGATGCCGACCAACTGCTCGGCGGGCTGCGGCCGCGCGAACAGGAAACCCTGCCCCTGGTGGCAGCCGATCTCCTGCAGGAAGGCCAGCTGCTTGGCCGTCTCGACACCCTCCATCACGACATCCAACCCCAGCGCGCGCCCCATCGCCACGATCGCGCGCACGATCGCGTCGTCCGTGCTGCCCGAGCCGCAGTCCGTGAGGAACGACCGATCGATCTTCAGCGTATCGACGGGCAGATCCTTCAGATACACCAGCGACGAATAGCCCGTGCCGAAATCGTCGATCGCCAGGCTGATTCCCCGCGTCGCCAGTTCGCGCAGCAGGATGCCGATTTCCTCGCGGGTGTTCATCGCCATGCTTTCAAGCAACTCGAGCTGCAGGTATTCGGCCGGCAACGCGGTTTCGCTGAGAATGGTCGTCAGGTCGCTGAGGAAGTGGTCGGTAAAGCACTGCCGTGCCGATACGTTCACCGACACCCGTCCGAACTCGAAGCCCTCGTCGAGCCAGCGGCGCGCCTGTCGGCAGGCTTCGTGCAGCACCCATTTGCCGATCGGGACGATCAGCGCGGATCGCTCCGCCAGCCCGATGAAGTCGCCCGGCGGCACCAGGCCGCGGTGCGGATGCAGCCAGCGCAGCAGCGCTTCCACGCCGACGATCCGGCCGCTCGCCAGATCGTATTGCGGCTGGTAGAACAGGCGGAATTCGTTCTGCTCGAGCGCGCGATGCAATTCGCCGAGCGTCTCCAGTTGCTCGATCGCCGACGACGTCATCTTGCTTTCGAAGAACTGGAACACGTTCCTGCCGCGGCTCTTCGCGCCGTACATGGCCTGGTCCGCGAGCAGGATCAAGTCCTCCGCCGCGGTGCCGTCGTCCGGATAGATGCTGATGCCGATGCTGGGCGTCACGAAGATCTCGCGATCGCCGATATCGATCGCCCGTCCCACTTCGTCCAGCAGCTTGCGCGCGACGCGTCCCACGTCGCGGACGTCGTCGATCTCCTCGAGCACGAGCGCGAATTCGTCGCCGCCCATGCGCGCCACCGTGTCGTTCGCGCGCACATTGGCGACGATGCGTTCGGCGACCATCTTCAGCACCTCGTCGCCGGCGTTGTGGCCGAGCGTATCGTTGATCAGCTTGAAGCGGTCGAGATCGAGGTACATCACCGCGACCTTGCGGCCGAACCGCTTCGCATGGCTGATCGCGTGCGCGAGCCGCTCCTCGAACAACATCCGGTTCGCGAGATTGGTGAGCACGTCGTGCGTGGCGAGGTAACCCAGCCGCTCCTCCGCCTGGCGCCGCTGCGTGATGTCGGAAAAGATCGCCGCGTAGTGAGAGATCTCGCCTGCGCTGTCGCGAATGCTGGTGATCGTCAGGTATTCGAGAAACAGTTCGCCGGTCTTGCGGCGATTCCAGATTTCGCCTTGCCAGTGGCCATCGGTCGTGAGCGAATGCCACAACTGCTTGTAGAAATCGGGCGTCTGGCGCCCGGAACTCAGCAAGCCCGGGTTGCGCCCGATCACTTCATCCTCGCTGTACCCGGTCAGGCGCGTGAACGCCTGGTTGACGCGCTCGATCCGCGCGCGTCGGTCGGTCACCATGATGCCTTCGAGCGCCGATTCGAACACGCGATCCGCCATGCGCAGGTTGAAGCGCGCGAGCCCCAGCGCTTCGTCGCGCTCGCGCAACGCGCTGCGCAGCTCGTTCGCGTATTCGTGCTCGATGCTCTGCAGCACGTCCGCGAAGCAGAGCAGGCCGGTCAGCCTGCCATCGTCGTCCCGGATGCCGACATGCCGCATGTTGTGTTCGGTCATGAAGCGCTGCGCCGCATACAGGCTTTGCCTGGCGGTCAGCATCTGCAGCGGCTTGCTCGCATGGGCGCCGACCGCGCCTTGGGCGCCGCCGTCCGCCAGCAGCCGGACGATGTCGCGTTCGGTCAGGATGCCGTGCTCGCCGTCGTCGTAGCCGACGAGGATCGCATCGAGCCGTTGCGCGCGCATCTGTGCGATGACGTCGTGCAGTCCGGCCTGCTCGGGCACCACGACGGGCGGATGGACGCGGATCGACTCGATCGGCTTCAGGTGCAGGAAAAATTCCGGGCCCTGGTTCACGACGACGTCGGTTTGCGTCAGCACGCCGATCGCGGCGCCATCCCGCACCACCACGAAGTGCCGCACGCCCGACTGCTTGAACTTCATCGCGGCTTCGCCGAGCGGCGTGTCGGCCTCGAGCGTCATCACCGGATGGCTCATCACCTCGCTGACCGGCCGATCGAGCTCGCCCGGATTGTCGCCGGCCGACAGCGCATCGTGCTCGGTCCAGATCCCGACGACCTGTTCCTCCTTCATCACGACGATCGAGCTGCACCGTTCGGCGAACATGCGTCGCGCGGCCTCCCGCACCGGCGTGGCGGGCGCGCAGGACAGAATCTGGCGCGCGACGAGGCGCGCGATCGGAACATCGTAGCTGTTCGGGTACATTCTCTGACCAAGACGAAAAATCCTTGCCGGCGCGCTTCGATCCGGCAACCTTCGGGCGCGCCCGCGCCGGCCGGCAAGGCATGATCTTGCTCGCCTCGACGGGTTGCGCACGCATCGAACTCGCCCACGCGGAATCGATGCCCGGTTGTCCGGCGAAACCGCACGCCGGCGCATCGCCCTCGCACGGGCCGCCGCCCTGAGTTAACGGCAGATTCGGTCAAGAGTTGAGTGCGATGACCCCATTCGGGCCGTACGTCGGCAAGTCGAGCGGCTGCGGGCTGGGCGAGATTGACGGCGCGGCCGTCGCGCCGCCCATTGCAAGGCTTACTGAGGGCGGTATGCGGGTAGCCCGCGCACCTGATCGTCGTACCACGTGGTGGCAGCGAGCCAGAGCGTGGTCAGGTCGTTCGGGGTGAAGATCGGCAACGTATTGCACGCTGCGCGGATGACGTCGAAGTCCCCCGATTCCGCTGCCTCGCTGGCGTTCAAGAGCCAACCCAGCTCGCCATGCCGTTCGAGCAGTGCCCGCCGGATATCGGCGTGAATCGGCGTCGTCGTGACGACGTCCTCGATCGTGCTGCCGAACAGCACATGAACGAGTGAGAACACGCCCGCAATGAACGCGGTAGCGGCGAACCGGTCATCGTCGGGCCGCAGCCGGCCCGCGGCCAGTTCCATGAATCGCGCCCGCGCGCCGCATAGCTGCGCCAGCGGATCGGAGCGCAACGCGTCCAGGCGCTCATCGGCAAACAGGAGCAACTGGGTCCAGCGCGTAATTTGCCGCGTGCCGACCAGCATGATCGCCTCGCGCAGTGACGAAACGGGCTGGCTGAGCCCCACCGCGCTTGAATTGAGCAGCATCAGAAGGGGAATGACGAGATTCGGAATGCGTTTGAGTTCGGCTTCGAGTTCAACGATCTCCGGTTCGCCGCCCAGAAGCACGAGCAGGCGCAGCAGCGCGTCGCGCGATGGCGTGACGCGCCGCGATGTCAGCACCTGCGGTTTCGCGAAGTAGTAGCCTTGAAACAGTTCGAAGCCCGCTTGCATCGCGGCGCCATGGTCCTCCGGCGTTTCGATTTTCTCGGCGACCGACATCTTCCCGTGCTGCTTGACGGTGCCGATCAGTTCGGCAAGGTGCTCGCGCGGACATTCGAGAAAATCGATCTTGACGATATCGACGTAAGGGAGAAATTCGAACAGGCGGGGGGAAACCTCGGAAACATCGTCCAGCGCGAGCCGGTAGCCCGCGCGCCGCAGTTCGCTACAGCGCTTGCAGAGCGCGTCGTCGAACGTCACCGTTTCGAGGATTTCGAGTATGAAGCGTTCATGTGGCAACAACCAGACGATGTCGGACATCAGCACCGTTCGATCGATGTTCACATAGCCCGTGCGATCGCCCAGTGCGGCGGTGAGGCCGATATCCCCGATGAGTCTTCCGATGACCTGCGCGGTGGCGGCAGCGTCATCCGTGATGTGGGCGCGATTGGCTGTCCCCGAGCGGAACAATAGTTCGAATGCGATCAACGCTCCGCTGCGGTCCAGAATCGGTTGCCGCCCGAGGTAGACGTATTCCGGTGCGGCGGCTCTGCCGCCCGACTCCGGTTGATCGTCGGCGGGGCGGGGCGACGGTGCGCTCGTATTCAATCTTGAACGTTCCCTTTGAGTTGAGGTCTCGCGGATGCCAGGCGGGCATCCGTCGCATCCGGGGAGTTCGTTGTGCCGATGACTGACGCCCTCGCCGGCTTCTTCAACGTTCACGAAGATGCGCGCGGCCCTTCCGGGTCGGCGCCGACCCTCGCGGTTTGCTCCACCTGTCAGTTTACTCGCGGCACGGGCGGCCGCCTAGAAGTTGTCCCAGTCCCCCGTCGGGGCGGCTTGCTGCGCCGGAGCGGGCCGCGCGGCGGGCCGATCCAGTACTGACGGGGCTGCGGCTGGATGCGTGTCGGAGGAGCCGCAGTGGTGTGCGTGTCCGGGCGGCTGACTTCGCATCGCGTGCGGCGCCTAGTTTTTCGCCACGGCCTCGGTTTCCGTCGGCGGCCCGCCGGCCGCGTCGTTCCGGCTCCACCCACCCCCGAGCGACCGATACAACGCCACTGCTGCCAGCGCATGCTCGCGCTTGACCTGATTGAGCGAATCCGAATCGCGCAGATACACCTCCTGCGCCGACAGCACGTCCAGAAAGTCGGTCGCGCCGCCCTTATAAAGCTGATTCGCCAGCCCGAGCGCTTTACCTGAAGCCGCCAATGCACTATCGAGCCGCCGCGTCGCCTCATCGGAGCTGACGAGATTCGCGCGCGCATCCTCGACTTCCCGCAGCGCTTGCAGCATCGTCTGCCGCAACCCGAGTTCCGACTCGTGCATCCGGCTTTCGCTCTGCGAGATATCGGCGGTAATCCGCCCCGCATTGAAGATCGGGCTCGTCGCACTCAGCGCCGCGCTGAACAGGTTGTCGGTCAACGTCGGCAACCCGAGATACGAGGCCGCCAGAATTCCGTCCGTCAGGTTCAACGAAAACTTTGGATACCGCTCGGCCTTCGCTACGCCGACTTGCGCCGCACGCCGCTCGACTTGAGCGTAGGCAGTCAGCACATCGGGCCGCCGCAACAATGCTTGCGAAGGCAACGTCCCCGGCGCGCCGACCGGCGGTGCCGGAATCTCGCCGGCTTGCGCCAACACGAGTCGATCGACCGATTCCGGTGTCCGCCCCGAATACACGGCGATCAGATTCAACTGATGCGAAATCTGCGCCTGCGTCGGCGGAATCCTGGCTTCGAGCGCATCGAGCTGGTTCTGCGCGCGGGTCACGTCGAGTTCCGTCGACAGCCCGAACGCCTGCCGCTTGCGCGTGAGTTCGAGCGCACGCTGCCGGATCTTCGCGTTGTCCTGCAGGATCTTCAATTCCTGCTGCGCCCAGCGCAGATCGACATACGCGGATGCCGCATCGGCCGCGAGCGCGAGGCGCATCGCATCCTCTGCATGCTTCTGCCCGACCAACTCCGCTTGAGCGGCCAGCAAATCGAGCCGTTCGCCGCCGAACACATCGGGCGACCAGCTCAGCGCGAGCCCCGCACCCGCCTGCCGCACATAACCGAGCGGCGGCGGCGTGTTCTGCCGCGCGTCGGCCGCATGCGCGGTCGCGTCGAGTTCGGGCAGCAGCACCGCGCGCTTCTGCACGGTCAGCGCCTGCGCCTGCTTCACGCGTTCGGCGGCAGCCTGCAGGTCGAGGTTGCCGTCGAGCACGGTCGCGATCAGCCGGTCGAGCACGGGGTCGTGGAATTGCGCCCACCAGGCGGCGGCGTCGATGTCCGCGCGCGGCACGTCGGTATCCCACGCGGTGGGCGCAAGCGTCTGAACGGATTCGTTCAGCGCCGGATGCCGCGCGGGCTGCACCGCACACCCGGCGGCGAATGCGCTGACGGCCAGCGCGACGAGTAGCTTCTTCATCAGAATTTGCTCCGAGAAACCCCGCCATTGATGGCGGGAAGGAAAGAATTGCTGTTGACAGGCTGCTTCTTCCACGGGTTAGGATCACCGGCATGATCCTTGTCTACCGCTACCGCGTGAAGTCGCTCAACGGACTGCTCAACAAGCAGAGCCGTGCGGTGAACTACGTCTGGAATTTCTGCAACGACACACAGAAGCACGCGCTCAAGTGGGGCAAGAAGTGGCCGACGGGATTCGATCTGAACGTGCTGACGACGGGGAGCAGCAAGGAACTCGGTATTCACTCCGGTACGGTCAACGCGACGTGCGAGCAATACGCGAAGTCGCGCAGCCAGCGCCGTCGGCCCTACCTGCGCTATCGCGGCAGGAAATCGCTGGGCTGGGTGCCGCTGAAGGGGCGTGACCTGAAGCGCGAGGGCGGCGCGTTTCGCTTTGCCGGAAATACTTTTCGGGTGTTCAACAGTCGACCGCTTCCCGAAGGCAAGATCAAGGACGGGACCAACTTTGCGCAGGATGCACGCGGCAACTGGTTCTTGAACATAGCGATCGAGATGCCGGATGTTCAGGCTCGCCCGATCCGTTCCGGTGTGGGCATCGATCTCGGCCTGAAAGACTTCGCCACACTTTCGACCGGCGAGAAGCTGCCCAATGACCGGTTCGGTCGACGAGCGGCGGAAAAGCTGGCGAAAGCGCAGCGAGCGCGAAAGCACAAGCGGCATATCGCGAAGCTGCACGCCAAGGTGGCGAACGCCCGTGCCGATTTCCAACACAAGCTCGCGCTCGATCTGGTGCGGCGTTTCGATTACATCGCGGTTGGCAACGTGTCGGCCGCAAAACTCGCCAGAACCAGGATGGCGAAGAGCGTCTACGACGCATCCTGGTCGTCCTTCCGAAACAAGCTCCGCTACAAAGCGATCGCGCACGGGGCCACGTTCGAGGAAGTGGACGAAAGCGGTTCGACCCAGTCCTGTTCGGCGTGCGGGTCGAAAGACAGCACGACGCGGCCGAAAGGTATCGCGGGACTGCGAATAAGAGAGTGGGCCTGCAGTGACTGTGGTGTCGAGCATGATCGAGATACCAACGCTGCGCTGAACATTCTCCGATGCGGACGTGCATCGCCAGATGTGGGAATCCTCCGCGCTTAGGCGGAGGAGGACGTCAAGATGATGATCCGTGGGCCTCAGTGCGCGTCCGGCGGCGGCGCGTTCAACGTAATGGGTTTGGAAAACACGACGGCAAGCAGCGCGACGACGAAGCACAGCGACAGCGCGTAATACGCATCCGCATAGGTCAGCGTCAGCGCTTCGCGATAGATCAGCCGGTGCAGGTTCGCGAGTCCGGCTTGCGCGGTATTCAGCGTATTGCCGGCCACCGATCCCCAGTACGCGGCCTGGCGATCGAGCAGCGACGCGACCTGCGGTTCGCCGGCGCTCACGTGCTCGTTCAGCCGCAGGTAATGAAAATTCAGCCGGTCGTTGAGCATCGTCGCGCTTACCGCGATACCGATCGCCCCGCCGAGGTTGCGCATCAGGTTGAACAGCCCGCTCGCCGATTTCAGCCGCGACTGCGGCAGCGAGCCGAGCGCCATCGTCACGATCGGCGGCACGCTGAACTGCTGGCCGATACCGCGCAGCGCCTGCGGCAGCAGCAGTTCCCGCCAGCCCCAGTCGTGCGTGATCGGCGTGTACAGGTAGCAGCCGAGGCCGAAGCAGATCAGCCCGAACACGAGCAGCGCACGCATGCTGACGTAGCGCGCGGCGAACGCATACGCGCACAGCGCGATCAACTGGAACGCGCCGACCGACAGCAGCGCGATGCCGATCTGCAGCGAGCTGAACGCCCGCACCTGCGCGAGAAACAGCGGCGTGAGGAACACGGTCACGAAAATCCCGATGCCGGTCACGAACGACAGCAGGCTGCCGATCCCGAAATTGCGCACGGCGAGCGCGCGCAGGTCGACGATCGGATCTTTCGCGGTCAGCGCGTGCACGATGAACAGGAAGCCGCAGATGCCGGAGATCCACGCGCAGATCACGATCGCATCGTCGCCGAACCAGTTCTTGCGCGGGCCTTCCTCGAGCACGTATTCGAGGCAGCCGAGGAAGCCCGACATCAGCATGATGCCGAGATAGTCGCCGCGTTTGATGAGGCTGAGATCGGGCGCGTCGATGTGCACGTAGCGCGGCACGAGCGCAGCCACCGCGATGCCCGGCACGAGGTTCAGGTAGAACAGCCAGTGCCACGACCATTGGTCGGTGATCCAGCCGCCGATCACGGGGCCGATCGCCGGCGCGAGCGACGCGAGCGCGCCGATGGTCGTCGACGCGATCAGCCGCTGCCTGCCGGGGAACAGCACGAACGCGGTGGTGAACACGGTCGGGATCATCGCGGCGCCGAGCGCGCCCTGCAGGCCGCGGAACAGGATCATCGAGTTGATGTCCCACGCGAGCCCGCACAGCATGCTGGTGATCGTGAAACCGACGGCGGATGCGACGAACAGCCAGCGCGTCGACATCACCTTCGACAGCCAGCCCGACATCGGGATCACGATGATCTCGGCGATCAGGTACGCGGTCTGCACCCACGACAATTCGTCCTGGCTCGCCGACAGCCCGCCGCCGATGTCGCGCAGCGACGACGCGACGATCTGGATGTCGAGCGTCGCCATGAAGAAGCCGACGCACATCAGCGCGAACGCGAACACGCGCTGCCTGGTCGGTTGCGACGCGGGGTCGCCGGAAAACGCGGTGGTCATCGTCGGCTCCCGCTCAGTGCTGGTGGTCGGTATGCACGGTCACGACCGCGGAGAGCCCGGGGCGCAGCACGTGCTCGATGCCCGGCTGCGGATCGAGATGCACGCGCACGGGCACGCGCTGGACGATCTTCGTGAAGTTGCCGGTCGCGTTCTCGGGCGGCAGCACGCTGAAGGTCGCGCCGGTCGCGGGGGCGAGGCTGTCGACGCGGCCATGCAGGCGCGTGCTCGACGCATCGAGCGCGACGTCGACGCGGTCGCCCGCGCGCATCTTGCGAAGCTGGTCTTCCTTGAAGTTCGCGTCGATCCACAGGCCGGAGGCCGGCACGACGGTCAGCAGCGGCACGCCGACGTTCGCGAGCATCCCGACGCGGCCCGTGCGGTTGCCGACGTAGCCGTCGACCGGCGAGCGGATCGTCGTGTATTCGACGTTGAGCGCCGCGACGCGCTGCGCGGCGAGCGCGGTGTTCACGCGGGCCCGCGCATCGGCGAGCTGCGCGCCGAGCACGTCGAGCTGGCGCTTCGACGCGAGCAGCGCGGCGTCGCTGCGTTCGACGGCCGCGCCGGCCTTCGAATAATCGGCGTCCGCGCGCTCGACGATCTGGTTCGATACGGCGTCCGACTTCACGAGCTCGCGGTAGCGCACGCGGTCCGATGCGGCGCGCGTCAGTTCGGCGGACGACGCGTTCTTGTCCGCCGCGTGCTGGCCGATCACCGCGAATTGCAGTTGCTGCTTCGCTTCGAGTTCGGTCACGGCGGAGCGCGCGCTGTCGACTTCGGCGCTGGCCTGCGCGAGCTTCGCGTCGTAGTCGCGCGCATCGAGCTGCACGAGCACGTCGCCGGCCTTCACGCGCTGGTTGTCGGTCACGAGAATCTTGTCGACGAAGCCGTTGACCTTCGGCGCGAGCACCGTCACGTCGCCGCCGACATACGCGTCGTCGGTGCTTTCCTGAAAGCGCAGCACGAACAGCCAGTCGAGCGCGGCGGCCGCGACCACGACGACGACGGCGCCCACCGCGATGCGCATCCACGGCACGCGGCGTCGTTGCTTCGCGGGCCGCTCGGTTGTGGCTGCTTCGCGTGACGAGGCAGCGGCTTGGGTCGTATCCATCGATTCACCTATGTATATGCACTAATCAAAGCGATCGACGACGTCGTGCCGATCGGGAAAAGGGTTAGCGTTCCGGCAGGTTGTGCGTGATCCGGAACAATTCGTCTCTGAGGCGGGCCGCCTGCGTCGACCCGAAGCACCGCTCGAACGCTTCCTGTGCGGCGAGCCAGTGCACGTGCGCGTCGGCGACCTTCGTTTCGCCGTGTGCGGTCAGTGCAAACGTCTGACCGCGACATGGCGGCTCGATCCGCCCCGTCACCAGCGCCGCGCCGACGAGCGGCTTGAGCGCGCGCAGCAGCGCGGTGCGTTCGATCACCAGCACGTTCGACAGCGTCGCCATCGTCAGGCCGGGCCGCTCGCGCAGCAGCGCGAGGATGCTGTATTGCGACGGCGTCACGCCCGCTCGCGACAGGTAACGCTCGTAGAACTGCGAGATCCGCCGGGCGGCTTGCCGGACCGCGAAGCAATCGTCATCGGTGAGCGTGGTCTTGTGCATGTGCACATGTTAGGGGGCGGGACGGCGTGAAGCGAGCGGCGGGACAGGATCAGATTGGTGTCGTGGCTGTACCAATCGGCGTCGGAACGGCGCGCTCGCGCCCGGTCACGCCGCCGCGGGAACGATCCAGCCTTCGCGGTCGCAGTACGCGGCCGTGTAGTCGATGAACGCCTTCACCTTCGCGGGCAGCAGCGCGCGGTTCGCGTACGCGAGCTTGATTTCGACGAACGCATCGACGAGATCGGCGTCTTCCAGCAGCTGCACGAGCGCGCCCGACGCGAGTTGGGCCTCGACGAGCGTTTTCGGGACGACGCCGATGCCGAAGTCGTGCATCACCATTTCGCGGTTGAAGACGGGGCTGTTCGACGAGATGTCGAAGCGGAACGGCACGGTGAGCATGTTGCCGTCGACACGGAACGACAGCGCCGGCCGGCGCAGCGACGGCGAGATCGGCACGAACGGATGATTGGCGAGGTCGGCCGGCGTCTCGGGGCGCGCATGCGCTTGCAGATATGCAGGCGTCGCGACGATCACGACCGGAATGCGCTCGACCAGCCGCACGACGGTCGATTCGCTCGTCAGCATGTACGGCACGACGATGCCGATGTCGTAGCCTTCGCCGACCAGATCGACCGGGCGCTCGGTCAGCGTGACGTCGAGGCGCACGTTCGGATGCGCGCGCTTGAAGCCGGCGATCAGCGGCACGAGCCGGTTCAGCGCGGCCGTCGTATGCGCGACGAGGCGCAGCAGGCCCTCGGGCTCGCGCGTGTGCGTCTGCGCTTCCACTTCGAGCGCGTCGAGTTCGTCGAGCACGGCCGCGCACCGCTCATAGATGCGCTCGGCCGTTTCGGTCAGCGACACCTGGCGCGTGGTCCGGTGCAGCAGCCGGCTGCCGAAACGCGCCTCCAGATCCGCGACCGCGCGCGAGACGACCGGCCGCGCGAGGCCGTGCATGTCGGCGGCTCGCGTGAAGCTGCGCATCTCCACCACCGACCGGAAGATGCGCAGCTTGTCGATGTAGTCCATGTCCGTCTCCTTGACGCGATGGCCGGCCCCGGCCATGTTACGGCGGAGTGTACATTGACTTTATGCATATGCACATATAGATTCGACGACATGAACGACATGAACGACATGAACGACATGAACGACATGAACGACATGAACGACATTCCGATTTCCGAGGCGTGCAACTGCCTCGCGCTGCGTCAGGCGGCGCGCTTCGTCACGCAACTGTACGAGCGCCATCTGGCCCCGGTTGGCGTCACGCCCGCCCAGTTCTCGATCATGGTGAACCTCAAACGCCGGCCCGGCCTGCTGATGAGCGAACTCGCCGATGCGCTCGTGATGGATCGCACGACCTTGCTGCGTGCGCTGAAGCCGTTGCAGCGCGACGGTTTCGTCGCGACGGCGGCATCCGAGCACGATGCGCGTGCGCATGCGCTCCATCTCACGAAGCTCGGCGAGCGCACGTTCGCGCGGGCGTTGGTCGCGTGGCAGGCCGCGCAGGACGAATTCGACACCCAGTTCGGCCGCGACCGCGCGAAGGCGTTGCGCGCGGAGCTGTTCAGCCTGACGGCGGAACGTTAGGCGAGGGGCGGGCGGGTCGGTGTGGCGGTCAACTGGTGCGGAACGCAAGCCATTGGCCGCCGCCGAAGCTTCCTGTTGTGAAAATTGGTTTTTATGATGCCCGGTTTTGTCCCAATCTGGACAGTTTTTGTTTCCAGTTGTAGAGTCCTCTGACGGAATTCAAGAGCCGGCGGCGGCCGCTGGCACGCGTCACGAGGAGCAACCGATGCTGCAGTTGAGTGACCGCGACGACGCAATGTTGCGCGGGGATTTCGGGCACGGCGTCGCCCGCGCGATGCGGATCGTCGCGCGCACCGCGCAAGTGATGTCCGCGCCGCACCTGATCGACATTACGTCTGCCCATATCGACGGCTGTCTGTATCACGGCCAGACGAGCCTCGACTTCGTCGACTATTTCGTCGACACGGGCGCGAAGGTCGCGGTGCCGACCACGTTGAACGTCGGCTCGCTCGACCTGATCCATCCCGAGCTGTACCACGGCGACCGCACGATCCAGCGCGATGCGCAGCGCCTGATGGACGCGCACTTGCTGCTCGGCTGCGAATCGAGCTTCACGTGCGCGCCGTATCAACTGAAGCATCGTCCCGCGCTGGGCGAGCAGATCGCGTGGGCCGAATCGAATGCGATCGTGTTCGCGAATTCGGTGTTGGGCGCGCGCACGAGCCGCTACGGCGATTTTCTCGACCTGGCCGCCGCGATCACCGGGCGCGCGCCGTATGCGGGGCTGCATGTCGATGCGAACCGCGCCGCGCGAATCGTGTTCAACGCGCCGGATTTCACCGGCCTGCCGTCGCGCGACATCTATTTCGCCGCGCTCGGTCTGGCGGTCGGCAAGATCGCGGGCGCGGTCGTGCCGGCGATCGTCGGGCTGCCGGCCGACACCACCGAGGACGAACTCAAGGCGCTCGGCGCGGCCGCCGCGTCGAGCGGGGCCGTTGCGCTGTTCCATGCGGTCGGCGTGACGCCCGAGGCGCCGACGCTCGACGCCGCGTTGCACGGGCGCGCAGCGCTTCGCACGATCGACATCACGATGGCCGATCTCGACGAGATTCGCCGCACGCTGAATCACGGCGCGGCCGGCGACGCGCTGGTCGCGGTCGCGCTCGGCACACCGCATTTCTCGCTGGCCGAATTCCGCACGCTCGACACGTTGCTCGACGCGTTCGACGGCAAGCCGGCCTGCGATTTCTACGTGAACACGAGCCGCTTCATTCTGTGGGAGCTGGGGCAAGCCGGCCTCGCGGAGAAATTCGCCGCGCGCGGCGTGCAGATCGTCGTCGATACCTGCACGTACATCACGCCGGTGATGAAGCGGTTGTCGGGGCTGGTGATGACCAACTCGGGGAAATGGGCGTCGTATGCGCCCGCGAACATCGGCGTGACGGTCGCGTACGGCAGCATGCGCGAATGCGTGCGGTCCGCGTACGAAGGCAAGGTGCGATTCGATGACTGAAACGACGGGCACATTCTTGACGGGCGACACGCTCGTGCCGGGCAGCGCGTGTGCGCGACCTTTCGTGCTCGAGAAGCCGCTCAGCTTCTGGGGCGGCTACGACTCGGGCGCGGGCAGGATCGTCGATCGCGGGCATCCGCAGGCCGGCGCGAGCCTCGCCGGCAAGGTGATGGTGATGCCGCACGCGAAGGGATCGAGTTCGAGCAGCAGCGTGCTCGCGGAAGCGGTGCGCAACGGCACCGGGCCGGTCGGGATCGTGCTGAAGGAGCGCGACCTGATCATCTCGATCGGCGCGATCGTGGCAGCGGAGCTGTATGCGATCGCGGTGCCGGTGGTGTGCGTGAGCGATGACGTGTACGACGCGATCGCCGCCGCAACGGGCGACGTGCGGATCGAGGCGGGCGAGGGGGACGGCGGCGCGCGGGTTTATATCGGGCGCTGATACGTCGCGCACGTCATTCGCGTCCCGCCCCCGCAGCCGCTTCCCGAAACGCGCTCGGCGTCTGCCCGGCCCAGCGCCGGAACGCGCGCGTGAAATTCGCCGGGTCGGTGAATTGCAGCCGCTCGGCGATCGTTTTCAGGTCGAGATCGGACGCGGTAAGCAACTGCTTTGCATCGCGAAACCGCGCTTCATCGAGTAACTGCCGATAGCTCGACCCGGCTTCCTCCAGCCGGCGCCGCAGCGTGCGCGTCGACACGAGCAGCGCATCGGCGAGCGTATCCGGCCCCGGATAATCGCCGGCGGCGCGCGCCAGTTCCGCGCGAACGCGCTCGACCAGATCGCCTTCCTCCTGCCGCACCTGCGCATATTCGCGCTCGACCTGCACGAGCGCCTGCCGGTGCGCGACTTCGTCGGCGAGCGGCAGCGGCCAGTCGAGCACGTCGTGCGCGATCCATAGCGCATTGGCCGCACAGCCGAATTCGACCGGTGGCAACGTATCGCGATAGCGCGCGAAATACGCGGGCTCCGGCCACGCGAATTGCAGCCTGATCGGCGGTGACGTGCGCCCGGACCATTGCGAGATGTTCTGCGCGAGCCCCGTCAGCACGAATTCGAACATCACGTGATGCTGCAGCACGGGGTTTGCCTGCACGCCGTGCAGTTCGAGCGTCGCGCCACGCTCGTCTTCCGCATAGGTCAGCCGGTACTGGCGATTGCGCATCCGGAAGTAGCGCTGCGTGACGAACAGCGCGTCGCGGATGTCCCGCGCGGTCAGCGTCGCGTAGCCGAGAAAGCCGTGCACGGTCGGTTTCAGCAGCAGCCCGAACGCGAGCCCGATGCCCGGATCGCCGCCGATTTCGATCGCGTTGAGCACGAGCCGCCCCCATTGCGACGGCGCGACGCGCGCGTCCGGTTCGGCCAGCACCGCGTCGCGCAGGCCGGTGCCGGCGCGCACGGCGGCGAGATCGACGCCGCGAGCGGCCAGCGCCTGCAGCAGCAGGCGCGTATAGGCGACCGGAATCGTTGGCCGGCGCAGCCCGAGGCGATCCTTGCGAGACGGGGAAGTCATGTCGATTTGGCCAGAAATGACAAGCATTATGGCTGTTTGCCCCCTCACGTTCAAGGCGGCGCACGCCTACGATGGCAGGCATCGCTTCTTGCCCGAATCATCATGACGACACCCTTTCCCCACCTGCTCGCACCGCTCGATCTCGGTTTCACGACGCTGAGGAATCGTGTGCTGATGGGCTCGATGCACACCGGCCTCGAGGACAGCCGCAAGACGCTGCCGCGCCTCGCCGAATATTTCGCCGAGCGCGCGCGCGGCGGGGTCGGCCTGATCGTGACGGGCGGCTTCGCGCCGAACGTGGCCGGCTGGACCAAGCCGTTCGGCGGCACGCTGATGACGTCGGCCGCCGCGCGCCGGCATCGCGAGATCACCGGCGCCGTGCATGCGGAGGACGGCAAGATCGCGCTGCAGATCCTGCATACGGGCCGCTACGGTTACCACCCGTTCGCGGTCGCGCCGTCGAAGATCAAGTCGCCGATTTCGCCGTTCGCGCCGCATGAGCTGAGCGCGCGCGGCGTGGAGCGACAGATCCGTGCGTTCGTGCGCTGCGCGACGCTCGCCCGCGAAGCCGGTTACGACGGCGTCGAGATCATGGGCTCCGAGGGCTACCTGATCAACCAGTTCATCTCGATGCATACGAACAAGCGCAGCGACCAGTGGGGCGGGGCGTACGAGAACCGCATCCGCTTGCCGATCGAGATCATCGAGCGCACGCGCGAAGCGGTCGGCCGCGACTTCATCCTGATCTACCGGCTGTCGATGCTCGACCTGATTCCGGACGGCAGCGACTGGAGCGAAACCGTGCAGCTCGCGAAGGCGGTCGAGCGCGCGGGCGCGACGATCATCAACACGGGGATCGGCTGGCACGAGGCGCGCGTGCCGACGATCGCGACGTCGGTGCCGCGCGGCGCGTTCGCGTGGGTGACGAAGAAGATGAAGGGCGAGGTCGGCATCCCGCTCGTGACGACCAACCGGATCAATCGGCCCGAAGTGGCCGAGCAGATTCTCGCGGACGGTTGCGCGGACATGGTGTCGATGGCGCGCCCGCTGCTCGCGGATGCCGAGTTCGTCGTCAAGGCCGCGCAGGGGCGGGCCGACGAGATCAACACCTGCATCGGCTGCAACCAGGCGTGCCTCGATCACGCGTTCAAGAACAAGATTGCGTCGTGCCTGCTGAATCCGCGTGCGTGCCACGAGACGGAGCTGAAATACACGCCCGCACCGCAGCCGAAGCGGATCGCGGTGGTCGGCGCGGGGCCGGCCGGGCTCGCATGCTCGACGGTGCTCGCGCAGCGCGGCCATCAGGTCGACCTGTTCGACGGCGCGGCCGAGATCGGCGGCCAGTTCAACATGGCGAAGCGGATTCCGGGCAAGGAGGAGTTTCACGAAGCGCTGAGCTACTTCGGCCGGCAGGTCGAGTTGACCGGCGTGAAGCTGCACCTGAACCGTCGCGTCGACGCGAGCGACCTGATCGCGGGCGGCTACGACGAGATCGTGCTCGCAACCGGCGTCGCGCCGCGCGACCCGAAGATTCCGGGGCAGGACGGGCCGAACGTACTCAGCTATATCGACGTGCTCGCGGGCAAACAGCCGGTCGGGCGGCGGGTCGCGGTGGTGGGCGCGGGCGGGATCGGCTTCGATGTCGCCGAGTATCTGGTGCAGGACGGTGAATCGCCGGCACTCGATCTGGACGAATGGAAGGTCGAGTGGGGCGTGACCGACCCTGCCGCGACGCGCGGCGGCGTGACGCGTGCGCAGGTGTCGGCGCCGGCGCGGGAAGTGACGCTGTTGCAGCGCAAGGCCGCGCCGCTCGGCAAGGGGCTCGGCAAGACGACCGGCTGGATTCACCGTGCGACGCTGAAGATGAAGCAGGTGAAGATGGTCGGCGGCGTGAACTACGAGCGGATCGATGCGCGCGGGCTGCATGTGTCGTACGGCGAGCAGCGCACCGATCACGAACTGATCGAAGTCGACACGATCGTGCTCTGCACCGGGCAAGAGCCGCAGCGCGCGTTGCTCGCGCCGCTGCAGGCGGCCGGTCGCTCGGTGCACCTGATCGGCGGCGCGGAACTGGCCGCCGAACTCGATGCGAAGCGCGCGATCGCTCAGGGCGCGCGGCTCGCGGCGCGGTTGTAACCGGCGGGCGCTGCGATGGTCGTTCGGACGGTCGTCGCGTCGCGATGATCGGCTGAAGCGACGGTTCGCGGCTTGCCGCAGGATGCGCCGATTCGCGGCGCAAAATCATGACGAGCCGCAGGGCCGACCGCGCCCCCACCCAACGTGGCGACGCGAGCCCCGCAGGCCGTGCCCGCGGCGATCGGCCAGCGAGCGTCAGGCTGCCTCGGCCCGTTCTTCCTCTTCCGCTTCGAGCATCGCCTTGACGATCAGGTAGACGGCCGGCAGGTCGTCGTCGTCGCGGCGCCAGTCGACCGGCTCCTCGACGTCCGCGGCGACCAGCCGGCTGTCGCGCAGCCGGATGAACGCGTCGACGACGGTCGGATCGTTGCGGTTCAGGAACCCGGGATTCGAGAACGCCAGCTCTTCGACGTTCAGCAGCGCCTGCCAGCTCATCGTGCGGACTGCCGCCGGATGCGTGCGGCGGCGCAGGCCGAGCGCTCGCTGCGCGGGGCCGCCGACGACACGCTGCAGATCGACGACCGCCCGCTGCGCGGCGCGCTCGAAGTGGACGGGATTGAAGCCGGGTTGCTCGGGATCGAATGCGGATGACTGGAACATGGTCGCCTCACTAAAGACCGTCTCGGGATGACGGAATTCGGGTCAAATGACGCAGAAACACTGTAAATATATACAGTGATTGGTGGACTTTCAAGCCCCCGATGACAGTAAATGTCAGCCGCGTCGCGACCGGCGTGTCAGACCGCCGCCGCGATCGTCTCCCGCAGCCACCGATGCGCGGGATCGCGATGCACGCGCTCGTGCCACAGCATCGACATTTCATAGCCGGGCACCTCGACCGGCGCATCCACCACGCGCAGCGCGGGCACGTTGCGCACCAGCCGCTCGGGCAGCATCGCGACGAGATCGGTGCTCGCGACGGCCGACATCACGAACAGGAAGTGCGGCACCGACAGCACGACGCGCCGTGTGCCCCCCATCTTCGCGAGTACTTTGTCCGTCACGCCGAAGAAGCCGCCGCCGTCGGGCGACACGATCACGTGCTCGAGCGTGCCGAATTGCGCGAGCGTGGGGCGCCGCTTCAGCTTCGGGTGGTCGGCGCGGCCGATCAGCACGTAACGCTCGACGAACAGCGGCAGGCGCCGCATGCCGGGCGGCGACGCTTCGGTCATGTGGAAGGCCAGGTCGATGCCATTTCGTTCGGTATCCTGCTCGATACGCGGCGGCACGAGCTCGAGGACAGCCAGCCGCGTGCCGGGCGCGGTCGAACGCAGCGTGCGCAGCGCGGGCAGCACGATCGTCGATTCGCCGTAGTCGGTCGCGGCCACGCGCCACGTGTTCGTCGCGGTCGCGGGATCGAACGGCGTGGCCGGGATCACCGCGCGCTCGACGGCTTCGAGCGCGTCGCGCAACGGCTCGCGCAGCGCTTCCGCGCGCGCGGTCGGACGCATCCCGCGCGGCCCCGGCAGCAGCAGCGGATCGCCGAATACGTCGCGCAGTTTCTGCAACTGAACGCTGACCGACGGCTGCGACATGTTCAGCTTCTCGGCCGCGCGCGTGACGTTGTGCTCGGCGAGCAGCACGTCCAGCGTGACGAGCAGGTTCAGATCGAGCCTTCTGAGATTATTCATGGCTATAGCTGGAATATCAGGAATTCATTTCAAATATACCGTCGAAGGCGGCATCCTGCAGTCATTCAATCCACGGAGTGACGAACATGAATGTGCTGATCGTGTATGCCCATCCGGAACCGCGTTCGCTGAACGGCGCGCTGCGCGACTTCGCGGTCGCGCATCTTGAAGCGGCCGGCCATGCGGTGCAGGTGAGCGACCTGTATGCGATGAACTGGAAGGCGACCCTGGATGCGCACGACATGACCGATCGCGCGCCCGACGATCGCTTCGATCCGGCGCTCGATTCGAAGCGCGCGTTCGAGGCGGGCACGCAGCGCGACGACATCGCGCGCGAACAGGACAAGCTGAAGTGGGCCGATGCGGTGATCCTGCAGTTTCCGCTGTGGTGGTTCTCGACGCCAGCGATCATGAAGGGCTGGTTCGAGCGCGTGTATGCATACGGCTTTGCGTACGGTGTCGGCGAGCATTCCGATACGCACTGGGGCGACCGCTACGGCGAAGGGATGTTGGCCGGCAAGCGGGCGATGATCGTCGTCACGACGGGCGGGTGGGAGCCGCACTACAGCCCGCGCGGCATCAACGGGCCGATCGACGACTTGCTGTTTCCGATTCAGCACGGGGTGCTGTATTACCCGGGGTTCGACGTGCTGCCGCCGTTCGTGATCTACCGGACGGGCAAGATGAACGGCGCGCGCTTCGACGAAACGTGTTCAGCACTGGGCCAGCGTCTCGACGATCTGTGGACCACGCCGCCTATTCCGTTCCGCCGGCAGAACGCGGGCGATTACGAGATTCCGGCGCTGACGTTGAAGGATGAGATCGCGCCGGGGAAGGTGGGGTTTGGCGTGCATTTGATGCACGAAGGCTGATCTTGCGCGGTCATGATCGATCGACGCGGCGCTCGACGTGCAGGCGGCCCGGCGGCTCGAAGTAGGTGCCGAAGCGCACGAGCCCGGCGTTCTTCAGGTGGCAGGTCATCTCGAAGCTGACGAGGATGCCGGGATCGCGGTTGTCGATGATCGCGACGTCGATCGCGCGAATGCGCGGCTCGTACTTCAACAGCGTCGCCTCTATTTGCTGCTTGAGCAAGTGCGCCGATGCGGGCAATGCCTTGTAGATGTTCGTGAGGTCGGGCAGGCCATAGTCCGGCAGGTGCTTGAGCGCGCCGGCCCGCGTATTGAGGATACGGCGCACGTTCTGCTGCACGCTCAGGCATTCGAGCGTCCGGTCGTCGTAGGCGCCGATCGGCTCGCCGCCGATCTGACCGAGCAGCATGTCGTAGAGGGAGGGGCCGGCGGTCATCGGGGGTTCGGCTTCGGTTGCTCGATGCGCGCATCGATCGTGGCCGGCGCATCGACGAAATCGATCGTCAACGCACCTTCAACGCCGGTCGACAGCACGATGTGTCGCGGCGTGACACCCGTTGCCATCCGGGCAAGCAGTTCGCGGGACACGACGGGCAGCACGCGCTGGTTCAGGAACGCATCGACGCCGCGTGCGCCGGATTCCCGCGACACGCAGTGCTGCGCGATCGATTCGATCAGATCGTCGTCGCATGTGAGCGTGACGGCGTGTTGCCGATGCAGGCGTTCGGCAATCTTGTCCAGTTTGATCCGCACGATCGATGCAAGCGCCGCGGCATCGAGCGGCCGATAGACGAGCGTCTGGAAGCGTGCGAGCAGCGCCGGCTGAAAATGCGCGACCAGCTGCGGATGAATGGCTTCGCGCAAAGCGACCTGCGTGATCGACGCGTTTTCGGCCGTCGCGTCATCGATCTGCGTACTGCCGAGATTGGACGTCATCACGATCACGCAGTTGCGGAAATCGATCTCGCGCCCTTCGCCGTCGCGCATCGTGCCGCGGTCGAACACCTGATAGAAAATATCGAGCACGTCGCGATGCGCCTTCTCCACTTCGTCCAGCAGCACGACGCTGTACGGACGCTGGCGCACGGCTTCGGTCAGCACGCCGCCGCGTCCGTAACCGACATAGCCGGGTGGCGAACCCTTGAGCTGCGATACCGTGTGCGCTTCCTGGTACTCCGACAGATTGATCGTCGTCAGCGCCGCGGTGCCACCGAAGAGCACGTCGGCGAGCGCGAGCGCCGTCTCGGTCTTGCCGACACCGGACGGCCCGGCGAGCAGGAATACGCCGAGCGGCGCGTGCTCGCTTTTCAGGCCGGCCTTGGCGGTGCGCAGGCTCTCAGCCAATGCGCCGATCGCATCGTCCTGTCCGACCACGCGCGTCGCGAGCGTCGACTCGAGCGCCAGCAGGCTTCGCAGTTCGTCCTCGACGAGATTGCCGACCGGCACGCCCGTCCATTCGGCGACGACGCGCGCGATCGATTGCGCATCGACGTCGGGGGAGATCATCGGCGACTTTCCTTGAGCGTTCGCCAGCGCGTCGATCGCCTTGATCACGTCAGCAGGATCAGGCGCGGGGTCGGCCGCACCACGAAGCGTGCGCACTGCATCGGCGAGTTCGCGCTCGCGTGCGTATTGACCGAGCAGCGTGTCGGCGGTGTCGCGCATCGCGTCGTGCTCCGTATCGATCGCGGCACGTCGCTCCGCGATGCCGGCGATGCCCGCGCGGGCGTCCGCATCGAGCGCCGCGCGTTCCAGCTCGAGCGCCGCCAGCGCGGCATGCGCGTGTTGCAGTTCCGGCGGCGGTACGTCGAGTGCCATCCGCACGCGCGCGGCTGCCGTATCGATCAGATCCACGGCCTTGTCCGGCAACTGGCGCGCCGGAATGTAGCGGCGCGACAGGCGGACGGCCGCGACGATCGCCTCGTCGCGGATGTGAACCTCGTGATGGGCCGCATAGCGGCCGGCGAGCCCGCGCAGCATCAGGCACGCGGCTTCGTCGTCCGGCTCGTCGACCTTGACGACCTGGAAGCGCCGTTCGAGCGCCGCATCGCGTTCGAAGTATTGCTTGTATTCGGCCCACGTGGTGGCCGCGATCGTGCGCAACTCGCCGCGTGCGAGCGCCGGCTTGAGCAGGTTGGCGGCATCGGCGCCGCCTGCCGCGTTACCGGCACCGATCAACGTGTGCGCCTCGTCGATGAACAGCAGGATCGGTGTCGTCGAAGCGCGCACCTCGTCGATCACGTTCTTCAGCCGTTGTTCGAATTCGCCCTTTACACCGGCGCCGGCCTGCAGCAAGCCGAGATCGAGCGTCAGGATGCGCGTGCCGCGGATCGTTTCCGGCACGCCGCCGTCGATCACGCGCAAGGCGAGCCCTTCGACAAGCGCGGTCTTGCCGACGCCCGGCTCGCCAACCAGGATCGGATTGTTCTTGCGGCGGCGCGCGAGCACGTCGATCATCTGCCGGATTTCGCGGTCGCGTCCGAACACGGGGTCGATCTCGCCGCGACGCGCCTTTTCGGTGATGTCGAGGGTGAAGCGCGCGAGTGCGTCGTGCTCGATCGCGCGCGTGGGGGCGCGTTGCGCCGCGGACGCCGACGTCGGCGTTCCGGTTGCGCGCAGGTCGCCGGCCGAGTCGGCTTCGGGTACCGATACGGGGTGGTCAACCGCGTTTTCGCACGAGCGCCGCCCGAGCCGGGGCAGCACGCGACGAATCTGCGCGCTGGAGACGGACAGCAGCGGCCACGCACGCTGGGTGCGCAGCACATGAGGGGCGTCGACGATCGCTTGCAGCAGATGCCCGGAACGAATCGAATCGTCGGGATCGTCGGCGGTCGCATGCGCCCACGCATCCTCCAGCACTGTGGCGAGTTGCCGCGACAGCGCCGGCATGCCGCGCAACGTGCGTGGCATGCGCTCGATCACGTCGATCATCGCATCCCACACGGCGTCGATGTCGAGGTCGTAGTGGCGCAGCAGCGCGGGAATGTCGCCGTCGTCGGCTTCGATCAGCTTCAGCACCCAGTGCTCGACCGCGATTTCGTCCGCGAGCCGGGTCTGGCACAGATTCGCCGCGGCTTCGAGTGCGCGCGTGCAGTGAGGATTGAGGCGGCGAATGAGATGGGAAGCGTCCCGGAGCGGCGGCGTCATGTCGGTATCTGATCAGGAAGGGAAGAGGGCGGGCGCCCTGAGGAGCGGAATCCCGCCGCGCAAGCGCGACGGATTCCGCCAGCCGGTCAGTCCATCAGGAACGTTCGTTCCAGGTGTCCTTGTGGATGATGTTGCCGTCCTTGTACGACCACGTGATCGTCTCGTAACGCAGTTCCACATCTTCGAGATGGTTGTGCTTCTCGTAGTCGGGGTTCTTGATGTCGAGCATCTTCGGCTTCACCGCGACGATCTTCACGTTGTCGAGCTTGGTGTTGAAGTATTCCTTTTCCTTGCCCGCGTCGTCGATTCGATACCACTTGATCTCGACCGACTTCAGCGTCTGGCCGCTCGTCACGGCCTTGTACAGGTACGGCGTCGACGCGTCGGTCTCCTTCGTCAGCGTGATCGGCTTGTGCACGCGCGTGCCGGTCAGCTTGCCCGTATTGCCGTCGGTCGGGATGTGCACGCCATGATCGAACGCGACCAATTCGACGCTACCCTCGCGATCCTGGACGGTTACCGAACCCTTGATGTCCGCGCCACCGTCGTCCTTGAGCCACATGTAGGCCGGAATTGCCATTTGTTCACTCCTTCTTCTTCGTACTGCGAATCGCCGGAACCGGATTCCGGCGCTGATAACCCCGGGGCGACTGCCCCGGGAACCCAAACGCGTGTTACCTCGCGGCGCCGGTCGGGACGGCAGGCACCGGTGTATCGGGCACGAGCGTGATCTCGACCCGACGATTCTTCGCCCGCCCTTCCGGCGTGGCGTTGTCCGCGACCGGCCGCGTATCGCCGTAGCCCTGGATCGCGAACCGTGTCGGCGGGATGCCCGATGCTTCGACGAGCCAGTCGCGCACGGCCGACGCGCGATCGATCGACAGCTTCAGATTGCGATCGGGCCGACCCTGATCGTCCGCGTAGCCGGCGACGAGCACGCGTTTGCCCGGATGGGCCTTGATCAGTTCGAGCGCATCGACCATCGCGCGCGTGGTGCCCGTTCGGAGCGTTGCCTTGCCGCTGTCGAACAGCGACATGCTGTCCAGCGTGACGACGGCGGGCGGCGGCGGGGGCGGTTCGTACGACGCGATTGCGTCGTTGAGGACGGGCAGCAGCGGTGCAGCGTGATAGGTGCCGAACGACAGCCGGAGCGGCACGCCGACCCGTGCGTACCGGTCGAGCTGATCGCGATCCGACGCAAGGACACCGAGCGCGTCGCGTTTGGCCGCGTCGTGCGTGGCGGGGATTCGGTTGTAGTGTTGAAGGTGATCGCCGATGCGGGTCATCAACGCATCGTTGTTCTTTGCGGCTGCGCAGATGGCGGCGATTGCGGCGCAGGCGACGATCGCGACGACGTGCGCGGCGGCGGTGATGCGCGGCGACCGCCACGTGTGGCGCGGCATCGCGTCGATCAACGGTTGCGGCAATGGCCACGGCGTCGGTGACGCAGGCAGTGCGGCCGGGGCGATACCTGTCAGGCTGCGGACTTCACGTTCCCACGGTTTGCCGGGGCCGCTCGCGGGGCCATGGTCGATCCAGCCAGCGCCGAACAACGGCCAGGGCGATGCGGGCTGGCGTCGATCGGTCAGCGTGTCGAACACGACGCGTCGGGTCCATCCGATCATCGATGCGACGCCGGCGGCGCGCGCCGCGACCGCCGGACTTCCGTCGGCATGGAGCGCATCCGACTCGGCTGCGTCGATCGCGGCGTCGAAGCGATGCGTGTCGACGATTGCCGATCCGGTCGACATGCCATACCACCGGGCAGCCGATTCGACGGCGGGCAACGTCGTCGCGGGATTTGCGTTCGAGAGCCGCTGATAGACGGCGACATAGCCCGGCAGCGACGTGCCGAGCATGCGGGACGCATCGGCCACGGCTTGCCGGATCACGCGCAGCGACTGCGACAGCGTGTCGGCGTTCGCATGAAGGCCCGGCGCGACCGCCAGCACGACACAATCCGGCGCATGACCGTCCCGCCACTGGCGGACCGCGACCGCAAGCCGTGGAAGATCCTGAGGGCGGTCGGCTCGCAACCAGATCGCGCCGTCGCCGACATGCACGAAACGCGACATGGCCGTATCGCGATCGAACATGGCGGACAGACCGTCGCCGGTGACGAGCGCGAGCGGCATTCTCGTGCGCAGCGTGACGGGCAGGTCGGCGGTCGCCGCGCCCAGTTGTGCAATCACCTGAACGTTTTGTTCGCGGGCGCGTGTCAATCCGCGCGAATGCAGCCAGACAACCAGCGCGGAAAGCGCGACGACGATCACTACGCATCCCCACATGACGCCGCGCTCGACAGGTACAACCCACCCGACGACGGCCAGTGCCAGTGCCGCGGACAGCGTCACGATCGTGCGGAGCGGATAGCCCAGGCCCGACAACGCCGCGCGTGCCGCATTGGAATCGGCGCGGGTTGCCGCCGTGGGGAGCGTGGTGCCCGAACTCACGGCCGTTTCGCTTGCTGGACGAGTTGGGCCAGTTCGGCATCGAGGATCCGATCCCACGCGAACCAGACGAGTACCGCGATGACGCATGCCGCGCCCGCGACCACCCAAGGCGACACATGCCTGAGCCGGTCGAGCAGTCGCGTGTTGGAGCGATCGGTGACGAATCCCGGGCGGACCGCCGGCCGCAATTGATCGATCTGCGCCACCAGCGCGGCGATCAGTGCCCGACGTTTCGCCTCCCCGTCATGGGCGCCCGCGGACGGCCCCGAGCGAGCGGCATACCGGCCACGGAATCCCAGGCCGAGAACGGCCGCATAGCACTCGAGCAGGTCGACGTTCGGCGCGGGTTCGCGCATCCGGTAGTCGAGTCGCTCGTAGATGCGCGTGCCTGCATCGTGCGTGCCGAAGCGCTCGACCTGCAGCGGCGTGGATTCCCACTTCGCCTTGGCCGAAGCCGGCAGGTGCCGCAGTGCGGCTTCGTCGATCAGCCCGCACTGGGCGACGATCGCGTCGTCCCGTACGTCCGCGGCGATGCCTTGCGCATCGAGTGCGGCCGCGAACTGCGCGACCAGCAGGCGGCACTGCTCACGCAGGCTTGCGGCATTGTCGACCTGACCGCCGTTCGACAGTTGAGTGACGAGCAATGCGGTATCGCGCAACAGCGCGCGCATCGAGGCTCGATGTGCATGACCGGATGACGGATCGCGCGCAAGCAGCGCGGTTTCGTGACGCATGGAGGCGACGGCATTCATCAGCGCAGCACCGCATAAAGTTCGAGCGACGCGTCGGGAATCGACGCGGGCAGATAGATCTGGCAAGCGCGCGCGGCGAGCATCCGCGCATGCGCGGCGTCGTGCGCGTCGAGCGCGAAATAGTGGTTGTCCAGCCGGACCGGAATCGCGCCCGGCACGCGCTGCACGGCCTTGAGCGGAATGCCTGCCACCGCGGAATTGACGATGTGCTCGACGTCGTCCGGAGCGCCGATCTTGCAGAGGCGCGGAAACTGTTCGACCAGCTCGAACGCCGGCAACGCGGCATTGACGGACAGATACCAGTCCGCGGCGTCTTCGACGATGCGTTCGTCGCGGAACTGACCGACCCAGGTCGTCGGCGTCGTATGCGAAAGCCCGATCGAGACGACGCGCGACGGAATGATCGCGTCGAGCAGATCGCGGATCAGCGATTCGAGCGCCGCGAACACGTCATGGGCGCTCGCGTGGTCGTAGGGCGGAATGTCGGTCAGCGACACGTGCGTCGAGAACGTGATCAGCGAGCCGGCCAGCTGGGCGAGCACCTGGTACAGGCGATCGGTCGGCTGCGCCGGATGCGACGCGAGGAAGCGCAGTTGCGGCCACGCCTGGTGAATGCAATGCAGGAGCCAGAACAGCTGGACGTCCGCGACACCGTACTCGGCCACCTGCTCGATGCGCTCGCTGCGGCGCGCACCGAGGAGCGCGCTTTTGGCGGCGAGGATGTCGGCGATCCGCCGAATGCGCTCGATATGCAGCGTGTGACCGGATAGCGCCAGACAGGGCGGCACGTATCGGCGATCGACCTGGAACTGTCCGCTCGTCGTGCGCGTCAGGCGTGCGATCGCGCATGCCGTGTCGTCGGCATGCGATTCGAAGCCGAACAGCAACCGGACGGCGTGACGCTCGGCGGCAATTTCGGTTTCGGCCGAGCCGTTCAGGTCCGTCACCTTGACGAACTCGCGATACGCGCGACGCGGGCGGGCCAGCGCCGTTTCGTCGAAACGGCAGTTGCTGCCGTTCGCGTCGGGTAGCGCGAGCGCGGCGAGTACGTCGACGGTCTGCGTATCGGCGGGAATTTCGCCGACGAGGTCGCGCGCCGGCGGCAACGCGTCGGCGACGGTCGTATCGACCGGCGTGCCGTCAGGGAATCGCAGTTGCAGCCGTGCGAGCTTCAGGCGGCCGGAGGACAGGGCCTCCTCGTCGATGTCGACGTTCAGCGTTCCCCATGGCGATACGGCGACGGCCGACGCCAGTTGTTGCAGCGCGAACGCGTTCCAGCGCTCCTGCTGCTGGAAATGCTGCTGCGTAAGAATCAGCCCTTCATGCCAGAGCGGTTTGTCGATCCGCATGGTGTGGTCAATACCGATGTAGGAATTATGAGGCGCCGATTCTATACATCGTTTTCTGATTTCGTATACCCCGTTTTATTCGAATTTGTTGTGAAGTGTCTCGAATAAATTGAGATAAGTGGGGTGTTTATTTTGAGATTTATTGGGCATGGGGTGTTTCTTCGGTGTCGGCGGTGTCGAGTGGAGTTTTTATTGAGATTTTGTGCTCCTTGTTTTTTGTGGAAATTTCATGAAAATCAAGTTGTTATGAGATTGTTGTGAATTTGCTTGATAGCCATTTGTGGGCGGAGTGTGAAATTCGGACAATGTGTGCGGAATGCGTCAGAGAATCGGACTGGTCTTATTTGTAAAAAACCTCATGTCGTTAATTTTCAATTTTCCGTGTTTCGGGTTTACTCGCTGACAAAGAGCGTGATATTTTCTGCCGCCTGAGTCGGATATCGGGCCGCGAATATCCGGATGGGCCGTTCGTCGATGCACGTTGCGGGGTTGGCATGGGCGGTACGGACGGCGATGCACCCATGACTTGCGGGTGCGTATCGCGGAGTCTTCAAGCTTCCTGAGATAAGGAGAACGAATTGGATAGCTTTCAGCGAGAGATCCCGAAGAGCCGGGTGTCGATCACGCTCGACCTGCATACGGGTGGAGCGCAGAAGAAGGTCGAGTTGCCACTGAAGCTGCTGGTCGCCGGCGACTTCAGTGCCGGCCGTGAGCAGGCGCCGCTTGCCGAGCGCAAGAAGGTGAACATCGACAAGAACAACTTCGATGCCGTGCTGGCCGACTATGCGCCGGATCTCAGGATCGCCGCGGACAACACACTGGCCGGCGACGGTTCGGAACTGCCCGTCAACCTGTCGTTCCGCTCGATCAAGGATTTCGCGCCCGAGCAGGTCGCGCGCCAGATTCCCGAGCTGCAGGCGCTCCTCGCGATGCGCAATCTGCTGCGCGACCTGAAATCCAACCTGCTCGACAACGGCACGTTCCGTCGCGAGTTCGAGAAGGTGCTGAAGGACGATCGCCTGTCCGCGAAGCTGCGCGGCGAACTCGCGCAGATCGCGACCGCCGCGACGCAGCCGGAAGGGCATGCGTGAACGCCGCTGGGCAAAACGCGCGTTCAGCGCATTCCGCAACATCGTAGCGATTCGATCGCAGACAGGACACGCCATGAAATCCACTGAAACGCAGCACGCCGGCGCGAGCGAGACCGTCGTGCTGGACGCCCCGCACGGGGATATCGACAGCGTCTATGCGTCGCTGTGCAGCAAGATCAACCTGAAGCCCGTCAGCGAAGCGCGCCCGCTCGAGGCGTTCCGCGACAACGACATGCTGTCCGAGGCGTCGGCCGACGAGCGCATCGCGCGCGGGATGGGCGCATTCCTCGAACTCGTCGCGAACGCGAGCCAGCCGGTGGACCGCCTCGACAAGTCGCTGCTCGATTTCCATATCGGCCAGATCGACCGGCAGATCAGCCGCCAGCTCGACGCCGTGATGCATACGCAGGAATTCCAGGCGCTCGAGGCACGCTGGCGCGGCCTGAAGATGCTCGTGAGCCGCACCGATTTCCGCAAGAACGCCCGCATCGAAGTGCTCGACGTGTCGAAGGACGCGCTGCAGCGCGACTTCGAGGATACGCCGGAACTGATCCAGAGCGGCCTGTACCGCCTCACGTACATCGAGGAATACGACACGCCGGGCGGTCAACCGATCAGCGCGATGATCAGCGACTTCGAGTTCGCGAATTCGCCGATGGACGTCGCACTGCTGCGCAACATCTCGAAGGTGGCGGCCGCCGCGCATATGCCGTTCATCGGCTCGGTCGGGCCGGCGTTCTTCGGCAAGCAGTCGATGGAGGAAGTCGCCGCGATCCAGGATATCGGCAACTATTTCGATCGCGCCGAGTACATCAAGTGGAAGAGCTTCCGCGATACCGACGATGCGCGTTACGTCGGCCTGACGATGCCGCGCGTGCTCGGCCGCTTGCCATACGGCAAGGATACGGCGCCGGTGCGCGCGTTCAACTACGAGGAGGCCGTCAAGGGCCCCGACCACGACAAGTACCTGTGGATGAATGCGTCGTTCGCGTTCGCGGCGAACATGGTGCGCAGCTTTGTTAGCAACGGCTGGTGCGTGCAAATCCGCGGGCCGCAGGCGGGCGGCAAGGTCGAGGATCTGCCGGTTCACCTGTACGACCTCGGCACCGGTCACCAGCCGAAGATCCCGACCGAGGTGCTGATCCCTGAAACCCGTGAATTCGAGTTCGCGAATCTCGGCTTCATCCCGCTGTCGTTCTACAAGAACCACGACTTCGCGTGCTTCTTCTCCGCGAACTCGGCGCAGAAGCCCGCGCTGTACGAGACCCGGGAAGCGACCGCGAACAGCCGCATCAACGCACGGCTGCCGTACATCTTCCTGCTGTCGCGCATCGCGCACTACCTGAAGCTGATCCAGCGCGAAAACATCGGCACGACGAAGGATCGCCGTCTGCTCGAACTCGAGCTGAACAACTGGATCAAGGGGCTCGTGACCGAGATGAAGGATCCGGGCGACGAACTGCAGGCGTCGCATCCGCTGCGCGAGGCGAAGGTCACGGTCGAGGACATCGAGGACAACCCGGGCTTCTTCCGGATCAAGCTGTTCATCGTTCCGCACTTCCAGGTCGAAGGGATGGATATCGGGCTGTCGCTCGTGTCGCAGATGCCGAAGTCCAAGAACTGATCTGACGTTAGTCGCAGTGGCGCCGGGGTGGACAGGGGCACCCCGGCGTGCCGTGCAGTCGCGCAACCGAGAGATTCCATGTCGATGATTCTGCCTTCGCAGGCTTATGAATTGAAGCTCGCGCCGCATCCGGCGCCGTTCTCGATCCTGAAGTTCAGCGGGCTGGACCGCGTGAGCCAGCTCTATCGATACGAGATCGAATTCACGAGCCCGGTGGCGGGGATTCCGATGGATCAGGTGCTGGGGCGACCGGCCAAGTTCAGCGCGGATCCGGTCGATCCGGACATGGATTACCTGCGGAAGATGTTCGGGGAGAACGCCGCGCAGTTCAGTGCGAAGCCGGCGGCGTACATGGTTCATGGCGTGATTACGCAGTTCGACGAGTTGGAGACGTCGGCGGACGAAACGCGCTACCGGGTCGTGCTGGAGCCGACACTGGCCGATCTCGATCGTGGCGTGACAAGCCGATTGTTTCAGAAGCAGTCGGTCGAGGAGATCGTGACCGATACGCTGCGGCATTACGGTTACCGCGCGGGTGTCGATTTCCAGTTTCAGCTGCGTGGACAGTACAAGCGTCGCGAGTACGTGACGCAGTATCACGAGACGACGTTTTCCTTCATTCAGCGCCTTTGCGCGAAAGAGGGGATCTGGTTTCGCTGGGAGCAGAAGAAGGATCGTGCGGTGGTCGTATTCGGCGACGATCTGGATGCGTATGCGCGCAAGCAGCGTACGGTGCCCTATCGGCGCGATTCGGGGCTGGAGAGCGTCGGTGCGGATGCGATCAAGTCGCTCGGGCGTGAGATGAAGCGTGTGCCGGAGGCGGTGCGGCTGCACGACTACAACCATCGACAAGCCGAGGTATCGCTGCTGGTCGAGGAGAACGCTGCGCGCGACGACAAGACGACGAATGCGGTCGATTATCGCTGGGGCGAGCATTACGAGACGCCGGAAGAGGGCAAGCGGGTTGCGCGGTTGCGGCACGAGGCCTATCTCGCGACGCAGATCACGTTCAAGGGGACGGGCAATCCGTTCTGGCTCGAAGCCGGCGAGGTGATGCGGGTCGAGCCGAAACCGGCCGACGCGAAGCACGGCGTTTTCGTTACGTCGGTCGAGTCGCACGGCGGGCGGAATGAGTCGTTCTGGGTGGCGTTCGAGGGCATTCCGTCGGATCGCGTGTGGCGCACGCCGGTGGCTTCGGTTTCACGGCCGGTGGTGGACGGAATTCTGCCGGCGCGGATTACGTCGCCGGGCAACTACAAGTATGCGTATCTGACCGAGCAGGGCTGGTACGTGATCAAGCTGCCGTTCGATCTCGATGAATGGAGCCCGGGTGGGACGAGCCGGCCGGTGCGGTTTGCGAAGCCATACAGCGGCGACAACTATGGGCATCACTTTCCGTTGATCGATGGGGCGGAGGTGGCGATCGTCCATACGGACGGCGATCCGAACCGGCCGGTGATCATCGGGGCGATGCATGACAGCGTGCATCCGGATCTGGTGAACAACCTGAACCATACGCGGAACCTTATTCGGACGGCTGCGCGCAATGAGCTGCGGATGGAGGATAAGGAGGGGAGTGAGCATATTCATTTGACCACGCCGTACCAGACCAGCGAACTCAATCTCGGACACATGGTCGACGAAAGTCGCAAAGAGCGTGGCCAAGGTGCAGAGCTTCGCACGGACGAACACGTGGCGGTACGGGGAGGGAAAGGTGTTTTCATCTCGGCCGACATGCAATCGGCATCCAATGGCCGGCAGCTCGATATGCGACCGGCGCGGGAACTGCTCGAGCTTGGCTTGCAGCAGATGCAATCCCTTGCCGATGCGGCGAAAGCAGCGGAAGCCGTTGCCGCGGATTGCGCCAATCAGAAGGTCCTGCTGGAGGAAACGCTGGCCGAACTGAAAAAGGCCGGTGTCCTGATCAGTGCGCCGGCCGGTATCGGCGTGGCGTCGGGGGATCATTTGCAGCTTACGGCGCGCAAAAACCTGATTGCAACTGCGGGGGGGAGCGCCGACATCGGTGTTGTCAAGCGATTTACGGTAGCGGCTGGCGAAACCGTATCGATGTTCGCGGCGAAACTCGGCATCAAGCTGTTCGCCGCGAAAGGCAAGGTCGCCATTCAGGCGCAAACCGACGAGTTGACGTTGGCGGCATTGAAGGACGTCACTATCACGAGCTCCGACGGCAAGCTCGTGCTTTCGGCGGCCAAGGAGGTGTGGATTGGTGCCGGCGGCTCGTATATCAGGATCGACGCCAATCGCATCGAAAACGGTACGCCGGGAGACATCCTCGAGAAGTGCGCATCGTGGAACAAACCTGGGCCCGCTTCGGCGCAGATCAATACTGCGCTGCCGAATAGCTTGCCGGCGGAGCGCCTGATGTTGAGCCTGGCAGCGTCTCCTTCGGCCATGGCGGCGATCCCGCAGGACGTTCCGTACAAGTTGTATGCGCAGGGTGCATTGGTCACGCAAGGGGTAACCGATTCGACGGGGCGAATCGCTGTCGACCATCGCCAGGGCACGAAATCGTATCGGCTTGAACTAGCCAATGGCGTTTCCTATGAGATTCCGGTCAGCGAGGAATTTCGCGGTGACGCGGCCAACGGCGAATTGGCCAACCAGGGGTTTCATTTCTACGAGCAAGGTGCCGGCGGTGACGGGGAAGATCGTGCAGCCAATCGCCAGCATTACTACCGCCTGCTGAATCCCGATACCGACACGCAGAACACGGAGGCGCAGTCATGAGTCAGCCGGCAGCCATCACGGTACCGATCGCGCAATCGTGCGGCAACGCGGCGACGTTGACGTTGCCGCACTTTGTACAAGGGGCGGAATACAAGCCAAGGAATGCGACGCACTGCCCGCTGGTGAATGGCGAGGAGGCGTTCGGCGCTGTATACGATGCGATTGCCAGCGCGCAGCACAGCGTCGATATCGTCTGCTGGGGGTTTCAGCCTTCGATGTATTTCAAGCGCGGATCGTCGGGACAGGGTTCGCTGTCGATCGGGGAATTATTGCTCGAAAGGGCGAAACACAATGTGAAGGTCCGATTGCTGGTGTGGGGCGATAAATTCCATGTTGCGCAGTTTTTGGAAAATATGATGCCCGGTGGTCGTTTCTCGCACCTGCCAGATAATCGAAACTCGGCTCAACGGGAGTTCGATGCTTGGTGGTACGAGATGGTGAAGATGGACAAGAAGAATCAAGCGGGCACCGAATGGACAGGCGTCAGTATCGCACCCATCCCCGTGCTGACGCATAAAGCCGTTCGACGTATTTTACGCAGCAAGCGTGATCCGGCATTCCGGAATATCGATTTTGCTACGCGTGATTTCGGCATGAACGAACGTGCCGAGATAGCGTGGCGTACCGCGACGGACAGCAAGTACGGCGATCGCACCAAAAATGCGAAAATTCAGAATGCCGCAGCAATGGGCCTGGCACCCTCGCATCATCAAAAAATGGTGCTGGTCGACTACGCGCATCCGGAGATCGCGACTGGCTTTGTGATGGGGCATAACACGCTTGACGAGTACTGGGATATCAGTAGCCATGGCCACGTGCGCATGCATTCACAAATGGGGCGCAACGGATTTTCGCCGAGACAGGATATCTCCGCCCGCGTCACGGGGCCGATTCTGACCGATTTGAATAAAAACTTCTGTCAGGCATGGGATGCAACGACGGGACAGCAACTGGAAAAGCAGCGAGAGTCAGCAAAAGAGCCCCTGCTCCGTTGTAGTAAAGATGACATCGCCGTGAGGGCACAGATCCTGCGCACCCAACCCCAGGTTGGGAAAGATGGCGTTAAAGACATCGAACGACTTTACCTGCAGGCGGTCAACAATACGACCAATTTTATTTATATCGAAAATCAATACTTCCGATTTCCGCCGTTAGCCGAAAAGTTGACGAAATTGGTAAAAGCGTATCAGGCTGGCGGGCGTAAGACGCCGCTCTATCTGTTCGTCGTGACCAACTCGAGCGACGACGGGATCGGGCTCGGGACGGTGAGTACCTATCACATGCTCAATGCACTCGGGCGCGCGGATGTTTTGCCTGGCGTGTCGAAATTGGAGCGTGCCGACGAATTGGAGAAGCAATACAAGGAAGCACTCAAGGCGAAGAAAGAGGCCGACCAGGCATATGAACGTGCACAGCACGTTCCTGTCAATCCATTCTCGAGTTCGGCGCAGTATGCCGTGAACAATCTCGCTGCGGCGCATCTGGATGCTATCGAGGCGGCCCAGCGGGCGAACGACTTGAAAGTCCAACTGGAAAAGGCCAAGACGGACAACCCGCAGAAGCTCAATATCCCGGGGCTCAAGGTCCATATCTGTACCCTTGTGCCACCGGACACGCCGAAAGGGCGGCCATGGGACGAGGTGTATATCCACTCCAAGCTGATGATCATCGATGACGTGTTCGTCACGCATGGTTCGGCGAACGTCAATTTGCGGAGTATGGAGGTGGATAGCGAATTGAATATTTTTCACGAGTCCATGCGTGTTACTCAGCCGCTGCGCGAGAAATTGTGGAGAATTCATGCCGGTGAAGATGGGGTGGGGGTGAAAGATAAGAATGGAAGATTGGATGCGAGAAGTGCATTCAAGGCTTGGGGAATTATTTTGTCTGAAAATAAGAGAAGGAAAAACTCTTCGGGTGACAGACCGTATGCATCGCTGGTTGAATTTTATAGAGATAATCCAAACCGTTCCTATCTGGATTAACCTATGCGCATCATCATTCCAATTTGCGTGGCGATTGCCAGTTTATCAGCCTGCTCGAAGGAGAACAACTTGCCCGGATCGTCTGATCTTGCCAGCATACGCGTCAATTTGGCGTTCACCTGTACGCACGAAGCAGATCGTCTTCCAGCCCTGGACCCAGACGCGGAAACGTTGTTCCGCTATGGTCGGTATCTACAGACGCGCGACGGCCCGAAAAACTTCGACGAGGTGGCTCGCCACTATCGGATCGCAGCGGCGCATGGTCATTACAAAGCCAATCACAACGTGCAGCAATTGGTATCGCAGGGTATGGCCAGTTCCCCGAATGCAGCGCACGAGGCGGTGGAATGGGCGAGTCGGTTGGTCAATCAGGGCATTCCGATGGGCTACTACGATATCGGCTACTACCTGAATTCAGGGTATGGCTTGAAGCAGAACAGGGAACTGGCACTGAAGTACATTCGCAAGGCGGCTGACCTTGGAAATGCCGATGCTCAATACCATGTTTCTGAATTGCTCGCCCCCCACGACAAATCGCCGGATGTCGCATCGAAAATGCTTCAATGTGCGGCCAATCAGGGGCACGGACGTGCGGCTTTTGAGCTAGGAATTGATCTTAAATACAATCAAGATTTTCGCGGTTCTGCTGTAGCTTTCCAAAAAAGTGTGGTCGCCGGAAATAGCATGTCCGCTTTGGTTCTTGAGAGATCATTTTCAGCCCCCCCGTCGACCGATAGGGGATTCTATCTTGATTTGCCAAAAGACCCCGAACGCTCTCGGCGCTATCAGTTGATTGGTAAATTTCTCGATGACAACGAACTGGCCAACCCGAAGGTTCCGGACATTGACAAAATCGTTCCGTTGCCGCCGGCAAAGCTCCCGCCGTGGGACGGTACGTTCGAATGGGAAAAGCAGCGAGCCCAAGTACCACCCAAGCCGTCGGATGAACTGATCAACCGACTGGCGAAGGAAAAGAACCTGGACCCGGCGACTGGTTTGCCTCTTTCGCCTGATGCGCAGTCGTCGCAGACGGCATCCCCGGCCGATGTAGTCGCGCGAGTCCCGCTCGGCACGGTGGCAAGAACCGGGACACGCTGTCCTGAAAGCGGTGTCTGGTGCGCACAGCTTCGTCCGGGTCTTCGGGCCGATACGACACGGGCGTTCAAGAAGGGCGAGGTGCTGCCGATGCTGGACTACTACGAACCGCGTTCGTTGGCGTTGCTCGACCGCGTGTTGGGCGAGCGGCGGCTTACTACAGAAGTCATGTGGAAGCTTGTCGCCTATGAGGTCAAGGCGTGATGACGCAGATGCGATTTGGATACGTTCTGGTAAAGACGCTAGTCGGGTTTCTCGTGCTCGCTAGCGTGAGTGCGTGTTTGAAGGCAAATGACTTGCCTGGATCGTCTGATCTTGCCAGCGTTCGCGCCAATCTGGCGTTCACCTGCGTCCACGAAGCGGATCGACTCCCTACCATCGATCTGGACGCGGACACGTTGTTCCGCTACGGCCGGTATCTGCAAACGCGTGATGGTCCGAAGGACTTCGACGAGGTGGCGCGCTACTACCGGATCGCTGCCGCGCATGGCCATTACAAGGCCAACCACAACGTTCAGCAACTGGTGTCACAGGGTATGGCAAGCTCTCCGAATGCGGCGCACGAGGCAGTGGAATGGGCGAGCCGGTTGGTCAATCAGGGTATTCCGATGGGCTACTACGATATTGGCTACTACCTGAACTCAGGGTATGGCTTAAAGCAGAACAAGGAACTCGCACTGAGATACATTCGGAGGGCGGCCGATCTTGGTAATGCCGATGCTCAATACCATGTTTCTGAATTGCTCGCCCCTCACGACAAATCTCCGGATATTTCATTGAAAATGCTGAAATGTGCGACTAATCAGGGGCATGGGCGTTCGGCTTTTGATCTGGGAATTTATCTTAAATACAATCAATATTTTCCCGGTGCTACTATAGCCTTCCAAAAAAGTGTGATTTCAGGAAATGGCATGTCGGCTATGGTTCTCGAGAAATCATTTTTAGGGCCCCCATCGACTGACAGAGGATTCTATCTTGATTTACCTGAAGACCCCGAACGCTCGCGGCGCTATCAGCTAATCGGCCGATTCCTGCGGGATAACAAACTGGCGAATCCGAAGGTGCCGGACATTGACAAGATCGTTCCGCTGCCGCCTGCGAAGCTCCCGCGGTGGGACGGCACGTTCGAATGGGAAAAGCAGCGAGCCCAAGTACCACCCAAGCCGTCGGATGAACTGATCAACCGACTGGCGAAGGAAAAGAACCTGGACCGGGCGACTGGTTTGCCTCTTTCGCCTGATGCGCAGCCGTCGCAGACGGCATCTCCGGCTGATGTAGTCGCACGACTGCCGCTCGGCACGGCGGCGAGAACTGGAGCGCGCCATCCCGAAGGCGGTATGCGGTGTGCGCGGATCCGCCGGGGCTTGCAAGCCGAGACGACACGGAAATTCAGCAAGCGCGACGTGCCGCCCATACACGACTTACACGAGCCGATCGTACTGACTTAGCGGTTTCGCGCGCGTGAGACGTCGAGACACAGCATCAACGAAACTCATGCTTAACTAATTTGCATTCCTATTAAGATGGAGAGCTATAACAATGATCGATCTCATTCGCCTCGGCGACGCGACGGATCACGGCGGAACAGTCATCACCGCGTCGAACTCGATGAACTTCGAAGGCAAACGCGTCGCCCGAAAAGGCGATGAAGTGACTTGCCCGAAGCACGATATCCGACCCAATCTCATCATCGAAGGCGATGAAACCATGTTGGACGACGGCGTACCGATTGCACGGCATGGCTATCGCGCCATGTGCGGGTGCCGTCTGATTTCCAGTCTGGTGTGAACGACCGATCATGCCGGTAGAACTTCCTCAGCTCGACCTGCCCGGCGCCGCGCCGAGGCCGCCGCGTGCAATCGTGTGGACGGTGCTGTTCGTCGTCGTCATGGTCGCCGGCGTGTCGGTGGCACTGTTGACACGGTCCAAAGACGAAGCGACCGATACCGCATGGTTCTGGGTGCGCCTGCTTGCTTTTCCTGCGTTGACGTGGTGCGTGATGTTCGGCCTGCGCCGGCACTACTACGATGAGCAGATGCAGCGACTTCAGGCCGAACGCGGCGTGCGTGCTGAAGATCGGGAGAAGGCGCTGCAGTTCGCGCGTGAACCGCTCGCCGTCCTGGGCTACACGTATTTGACCGCATTGGGCAGCACGGGCGCCGCGGTCAAGCTGGCGAGGGGTGAGCATGCGTTGAGTGCGCAGACATCGGGTGCGGGCATTGACGCGATTCGTCACACCGCACTGAGACTGAACGAGGACAAGGAAATGCCCGCGCGCTACCGGGCGTGTTTCAACGCATTGCTGGAGCAAATTTCCGATGCCGTGATGACTGTCCCAGCCAAGGTCCCGCTCGATATCCGTTTGCTCGCGCCAGCTGATGTTGATCAGGACGATCCCCTCAAGACATGGGAGTCGTGCTGGAGCGCAAAAAACCTTCGATCGGCAAAGACGAAACAGCTTTCAGTCGATCAGGGCGTGATGGCGCTCGATGAGTGGCTGGACATTCGGGGCGGTCCCGCCCTTGAACGGGCCACATTGTTCGTTTCCGCGCAACTGTACGACCACCCTCCGCAGTCGAGTGCCGAAGCGGCCGTCGGTGTGCTGCTTGCGTGGGCGCCGCTCGCCGAGCGGCATGGTTTGACGACGCGGGCGCTGCTTCATCGACCGGTGGACGCCGGTGGGCCTGGGCTGGATACGGCACTGTCCAGGGTACTGCTGTGGGGTGATGCGACCGCGGCCGAAATCAGCGATCTCTGGCAGGCTGGCATGGCCGGGCAGGACAAGCGCGCATTGCTTCAGGCCGCCTCGGATACGAAGCTGGGTGTTTCGCAAACTGCCGGACTGTCAGGCGTCCACGACGTCGATCTGGCAATCGGCCATCCCGGCGTCTGCGCGGGTTGGCTAAGTATCGCGCTCGGAATCGAGCACGCGGCGCAAACCGGCGCCCCTCAACTCATGGCATGGCACGAAGGGTCGCTGCGATTCGCGGTCGCTCGTACACCACGCGCATAAAAGCAACGGTACCTATTGCATGTTCATTCGCACGATCCTGGGGTATTGGGTTCTAGTACCGGCGGTCACCGCGGTTGTAGCGCTGCTGGCGTACTTCATGGGGGCCGACCTTCATCCGTCGCCGGCGTTTCGCGTCGGGGTCGTCATCATGGCCGGTCTGGCTGTTCTGGCGTTCCACCCTCTATTGGTTGGCGCATGGCGATGGGCTGCACGGCATGCTTCCGCTCGATCGGCGAGCCAGTACGATCGCGATCCGTCCGCCCGGATCGGCACGCGTGCCGAAGCGCAGGTGGATCTCGGTTCGTATCGCGCCCGGGGCCTTCGAGAAACGTTGCGCTCCCGACACGGATGGCGGTGGCGCTATCGTAATCACTGGGTGCTCGTGACAGGGGACGAGCCGATCGTCAATCGATTGGCTCCGGGGCTCGCGGATGCCGGGTATGTGGTTTGTGGCGACACGATTCTGATTTATGCCCGGCAAGCCGGCAACGCGCTCGATACCGGATGGCTCGACCAGATCCGGCGCATGCGCAGATCTCGGCCCGTCGACGCCGTCGTTGCATTGACGCGCAACCGTGCGTCGTCCCGCAGACCGTTCGACGCCGACGAGCTTTCTCAACGACTGGCGCGCCAGGCGCGGGCGCTGCGCTGGGCCGCGCCGGTGTATCTGGCCAACGTCACCGATTTCGGTAGCGAGTCGTCTGCACCGGACGGGACCATCGGCTTGACATGGTCAAATGCGCGGATCAACGCGGCTGAAATCGACGGGCGCTTGAGGATGCTGTCGCACAACCTCGCGGACGCGGGCGTCGTGGCGCTCAACGAGAACGTTCGGGACCGGTATCCGGCTGAGCTTTCGCAGCATCTTGCGCATGTGCGCAGTGCACTGTCGGAACTGGTGCTGCAAACGACCCAATCGAGTGTCTGGCGGCATGCGGTTCATGGCCTGCTGTTCGCACCACTCTTCACGGAGCAGGAACGGGTACCGTCGGCTCCGGGCGAGCCGGGCGACGAGCAATTCCCGCCGGAGCCGCGGTATCGATCTGTCTGGCAGACGGTCGCGGCGCACAGCCGCAATATTCGCGGACGTCGTGTGGGCCTGTCGTTTTCGGCGGCGGCTGCATGGCTGACCGGCATTCTGATCGGCTCGTGGATCATCGGCACGATGGTGTCGGGCTTTTCGAATCGTGTCGTGATTCAGACTGCCGCGGATACAGTCGCGAAATTGGCGAGCGTGCAGGACCGCACCCAGGCCATGATTTCGCTGGATGGCTTCGGCAAGCAGATCGATACTCTCGAATTCCGTCAACGCGATGGCGCACCGTTGAGGACACGTTTCGGTCTGAATCGCGACGCCGCGCTGCTTGATGCGCTTTGGCCGAGCTACGCGCAGGCCGCGAGTCGCATCCTCGTTACGCCGATCCGGGAAAGACTTGAACGCCGCCTGCATCAGCTCGCATCGCTGTCGGACGCGGAAATCGCCAGTGGTGGAGATGCACAGGTACAGGCCGCCTACGATACGCTCAGGGCGTACATGATGCTTGCGAGGCCTGAACGCGCGGTGGCGACCTTCCTGGCGCCTCAGCTGGTGGCAACGGCCGTACCCGCGCGCCCGACCGACTCGTCATTTTCAGCGGGCGCCTGGGAAGACCTTCGTCGGCGTACGATCGCATTCTTCGCAAACCACTTGACCCAGGAAAGGCCGCTGGCAATTGCTCCTGATCTCGGGCTCGTTGCGTCGACGCGCCAGACGATCGTCGGTGTACGGGGTATCCAGAGTTCGTCGGACGCGGTTTATCAACAAATCCTCGACGACGCGACGCCGAAATATCCACCGGTGTCCCTCGCTACGCTGTTGGGCGATACGAGCGGTCGAGGCGTGTTCAATACGGCAGCTACGATTCCGGGTGTCTTTACGCGCGCGGCGTGGGATGACCGCATCTCCAAGGCGATCGATGACGCAAGCGGGCAGCACAGCGTGGCGGGCGATTGGGTGCTTTCCGACGCGAAAGCCGGCAAGCAGGCGTCTTCAACGCTGAAAGTCGAACTGCGTCAGCGCTATTTCGACGATTACGCGCGGGCATGGGCGCTATTCCTCAACAGTCTGCGTTGGCAACCCGCACCAACGCTATCAGCCACGGCCGACCAACTCACGCTACTGGGCGATCCCCAACGCTCGCCGCTCGTCGCGTTGATGAATGCGATCGTGTATCAGGCGGGAACGGGCGCCAACGCCCAATCGCTGTCCGACACGCTGATCAGCAAGGCACAGCAACTGGTCGGCGCGGACGAGAAGGATCCGTCCAAGCAGGCCAAGCCGCAACTCGCACCGCTGGCGGCCGCGTTCGGCCCGATCCTGCGCCTGACCGGCAGCGACCTCGCGTCGGGAATGCCGACGAACGGCAAGGTGGCCACCACGCAAATGGCAGCGACCGGCGACCTGAGCCTGGCCCGCTATCTGGAGCGGGTCACGGCGATGCGCCTGAAGACATCGCAGATCGTTTCCAGCCCGGATCCGGACGCGATCGCACGTCTGGCCGCGCAAGCCGTGCTGCAAGGCAAGACTTCCGATATCGCCGACAGCCGCGATTACGCGAGCCGTGTCGCCGCGAGCCTCGGTGAGCAGTGGTCCGGATTCGGCGCATTGTTCCGCGCGCCGTTCGATCAGTCGTGGCAGGTCATCGTGCAGCCGGCAGCATCGAGTCTGAACGAGATGTGGCGCACCGCGATCGTGGCCGACTGGAACAAGAGCTTCGGCGGCCGCTATCCGTTCGCGGATTCCGACAACGACGCGTCGCTGCCCGAGATGGCGCGCTTCATGCGTCCGGACAGCGGCGTGATCGCGCAGTTCGTGACGTCGCAACTGGCCGGTGTCGTCGAACGGCAGGGCGACCGATGGGTCGCTTCGCAGGGAAGTGATTCCGGCGCGTTGACGATCGATCCGGCGTTTCTCAACGGGTTGAACAAGCTCACGCGCACGTCGACGGTCCTGTTCCCGTCCGGTGACGCACGCGTGCGTTACGAACTGCGGGCCGAGCCGACGCCGGGTGTCACCGACATGAGATTCGTGCTGTCCGGCCGCGAACTGCATTACTTCAACCAGAAGCAGGAATGGACGCCGTTCGAATGGCCGGGGCAGTCGCTCGAGAACCTGTCGCATATCGAATGGCAAACGGAACAGGGCGGCTTGCGTACCGCGCTCGATTCGCAGGGGCGGTTCGGCCTCGTTCGATTGCTGGAACGCGCGAAGATCACCCAGCAGGACAACGCCCGCTATCTGCTGACCTGGACGCCCGACACGAGCCAGGGCATTCCGCTCAAGGTGCAATTGCGCAGCGAGGCCGGCGGCGGTCCGCTCGATGTTCTCCAGTTGCGGAATTTCACGTTGCCGACACGCGTCTTCGTGACGGGATCGCAGAACACGGGGCCGCGGGTTTCGGCGATCAGCCCGCCGCCATTGCCTGCATCGGCGATCGCGGCCGCGAAGCATGCGGCTGTGCCGTTGCCGCCGGGGCTTCCGGGCGGGCGCGCCTTTCCGGACGAGGTCATGCCGGCGACGACAGCGCAGGCATCCGGTCAACGCGCCACGCACGAACTTGCTCAGGCGAAAACGCGAACCGCTGAACCTGGGGCGGCGAAACAGACGGCCGCGCCGAAGGCTGCGATTTCGCCATTGGCGACCACGTCGGGACTTGCCGATTCCCCCTCCGGTCCGTTCGGGCATGCCCTCAGGCTGCTCGGCGACGCATTCGTTTTTTGAGGTCTGCCATGACGCTTGCCAATTTTGTGAGGACACTCGTCGGCGGTCCCCGTATCGATTCGCTCCAGCGGGCACGGACGGATACCTGGGCCGCATGGGTCGCGCCGATACCGGGCGAGCACGCATGCGGGCGCGACCCCGGCTACGAAGACGCGTTCTTCGAACTGAAGGATGAAGCCGGCAAGCTGTCGGGTATCGATGACGGCATGATCGTCCGCGTGTGCGAACACCTGCTCAAGGAGACCGGCAAGGATTTGCGCGTCGCCGGCTACTACGCGTTCGCACGCCTGCGGCAGGACGGCCCGGCCGGATTCGCCGACGGGCTCGAACTGGCTGCCGCGCTTGTCGACCGGTTTGGCGAAGCTCTTTTGCCTGCCCGTCACGAAGCGAAGAAGGCAGCGCTCGAAATGCTCGCGACTGCGCGCGTGATCGAGACGCTGGATAGTCGTGGCGACTTTGCGCCGGTCGATCTCGAACGCGCGTTGGCCGCGCTCGATGTGCTCGTCACGCATACGGCGGCGTGGCCCGAGGCGGCTCGCCCGAACCTGCAGTCACTCGTTTCCCGCTTCGAGAAAAAGGAAGGGCCGGCACGCGGTGTCGATGCCGGCGTCACGATGCCGCCTGTGACGGCCACGGGAAAGACTTCAGCCGGACTGATCGTGTCAGCTCGCGATCTGCTCGATCAGGCGCGGGCGATGTCGGCGTGGCTCAGGGATCAGGAAAACGGCTATTTGCCGTCGGTGCGGCTCGTGCGAAGCATTCGCTGGGACACCGTGCACGACGTGCCGCCGTCGGATGCCGCGTCGCATACGCGTCTGGTGGCGCCACGCGCCGAGTTGCGACAGCAGATGAAACGCCTCGTTCTGCAAAAGCACTGGCACGAGTTGCTGGAGCGTGTCGAGGGTGCGTTCATGGAAGGCGTGAATCACCTGTGGTTCGACCTGCAGTATTTCCAGCACGTCGGGCTCGACCACGTCGGCACACCGTACAGCGCATGGCGTGAATTGCTGCGCACCGACTTCGCGCTGTTTCTCGAACGACTGCCCGGCATCGAACGGCTGGCATTCAGCGACGGCACACCGTTCGCCGACGACACCACACTCGAATGGATTGCCCGGCATGCGGTCGTACGTGATCTGGAGGCCGGCGAGACGGTTGCGCCGCTGCCAGTTTCCGCGGATAGCGCGAGCGACGCGGCGGGCGACTGGCCGGAGATCGAAACCCAGGCTCGCGAGCTCGCTGCCCGTGACGGCATCGAAACGGCCTTTGCGTGGCTCGAAGCGCTGCCCGGCATGAAAACCGATCGACATCGCTATTTGCAGCGGCTCGTGATGGCCCGCCTGGCCGACCATGCCGGCCGTCACGATGCGGCGCTCGCACTCCTTGCAGAACTCGACGGAATGTCCCGTTCGCTGCCGTTGATGCGCTGGGAGCCGGCGCTGACGTTCGAGGTCAAGCAGCAACTGGTCAAAGCACTGAAAGCGATGAGCAGCCGCAAGGACGCCGACAAGCAGGCGTTCGCACGCCGCATCGGCGAGCTGCAGGCGGAACTCACGGTACTCGATCCCGCCCGCGCGTTGACCCTTTCGTAACGGATTCCCATGGACAACAACGATCCCATCCTGCGCTACTACGAAGCGGAAATGCGCTATTTGCGCGAATCCGGCAAGGAATTCGCGAAGGCGCATCCCGACCGTGCGCGCCTGCTCAATCTCGACCGCGTCGGCGATCGCGATCCGTATGTCGAACGCCTGTTCGAAGGTTTTGCGTTTCTGACGGGCCGGCTCCAGCAAAAACTCGACGACGAACTGCCCGAACTGACCGAAGGGCTCGTCAGTTTGTTGTGGCCGCACTATCTGCGGATGATTCCTTCGCTGTCGATCGTCGAGCTGACGCCGTTCGCGGAGAAACTGCAGAAAACGGTAGTCGTGCCGGCCGGCGTGCCGGTGCGTTCCGCGCCGATCAACGTGCCGGCCGCGGGCCGCGCGGAGGGCGCGGCGCCGCCGACCGTGCGATGTCTGTACCGGACCACGCAGGATGTCGCGCTGCAGCCGGTGTCGCTCACGCATGCCGCGCCGGCCGTGCGACACGACGGGCGATCGGTGATCCGCTTCGGCTTCGCGTTGCAAGCGTCGGCGCTGCGCAAGGAGACGGATCTGTCGCGGCTGCGGTTGCATTTGAACGCCGATTTGCCGACCGCATTCGCGATGCATCTTGCGCTGACGCGTCAGGTCGACGCGATTCACTGGCGCGTTCCGGAAATACGCGATGGCGAATCCGTGCCGCTGCCGGGCGTCACGATCGAGCCGGCGGGATTTTCGACGGAGGAACGGCTGTGGCCCAAGGCCGACGCGGCGTTCTCCGGATATCAGTTGCTGCTTGAATACTTCACGTTTCGCGAGAAATTCCTGTTCGTCGATCTGTGCGGACTCGACATCACGAAGCTGCCTGAAAAATCGACCCGCTGTGAACTGGAGATCGTTCTGAAGGAAGCCTATCCGTCGGATCAGCGATTCAGCGCGGACAACGTGCGATTGTTCTGTTCACCGGTGATCAACCTGTTCGAACTGGATGCCGAGCCGATCGAGATCGACCATCACGAAACCGAGTATCGCGTCGTGCCGGCCGGTCATCAGGGCGAGCATGTCGAAACGTATTCGGTCGATGCGATCGCGACGTTCGATCACGATACGGCCGAGCGATACGAATACGTGCCGTTCACGACGTTCCGGCATCGCGGCGGCATGCTGCGGCATGAGGCGCCGGAGCGCTATTTCCATACACGCGTGCGTTCCGGCGTATCGGGGCTGCACGAAATGTGGGTGATTCTCGGCGGGCATGCGTGGGAAACGATGGATACGCTGCCGGAGGAAAGCCTGTCGCTGCGCGTAACGGGCACGAACGGGCTGCTGCCGCGCAAGGGGCTGCGGGAAGCCAGTCTCGACGAGCTCGCGGCCAGCACGCCGAACGTCGCGAGCGTGCGCAATCTCGTGTCGCCGACGTTGCCACTGCATCCGCCGACCGAAGATCGTTTCCAGTGGCGTGTGCTGTCGCATCTCGCGCCCAACTTCCTGTCGATGATGAACGCGGAGGTGTTGCGCGGCGCTTTGGCGCTGTACGACTGGACGAACGACGAACTGAACCGGCGGCGGCTCGCCGGCATCCTGCATGTGTCGCAGGAAATGATCGAGGAGGTGTCGGGCGGGGCGGTCGAGCGCGGCGTGCTGATCGAGGTCACGCTCGATGCGCATGCGTTCTCGGGCGAAGGCGACGTGATGCTGTTCGGCGAGTTGCTGCACCGGTTCTTCGGAGCCTACGCGGAGATCAATCTGTTCACGAGGCTGGCGATCGTCAGCCTGCCATCGCGGTCGCGGACGGAGTGGCCGCGCAGCAAGGCGGGGCGGGCACCGCTATGAGTGCATCGATCGACCGGATGAGTGCCGAAGCTGCTGAATCGAAGAGCCTGTCGGCCGTGGCGGCCAGGCTGTTCGAACGGGCGCCGAAGATGACTTTCATGCAGTTCTGTCGTCTTTTGGAGGCATGTGCGCCCGAACGTCCCGGATTCGGCACACGCGACACGCCGGAGCACGAGCCGGTGAGGTTCCGGCCGCGCCCTCGGTTGGGCTTTCCCGCAGGCGAGATGGCCGCGGTCGAATTCGACGATGAGCATCCCGCTGCGCCGCCGACTGTACGTACTACCTTCATGGGGCTTTACGGCGTCGATGCCGCGATGCCGTCGCATACGATCGACGAGATCGCGTTGCGCGAAGAGGGGCATGAGGCGGTCGAGGCCTTTCTCGATCCGTTCAATCACCGAATCGCGACGTTGCTGTATCGCGCATGGAAGAAGTATCGGTATCCGGAGCGTTTTCGGGCCGGCGGTGTCGACGATTATTCGCGGAGCCTGTTGTGTCTGCTGGGGTTCGGATGGGGCGACAAGCCTTTGCGGGCGGGCCTGCCGGATTCGCGGCTGCTCGCGTTGTCGGGGCTGTTGATTCAGCGGACGCGCACGTCGGAAGGGCTGGCCGGCGTGGTGGCGCTCGCCGCGCCGGGGGCGGAGGTTCGCGTCGACGAGTTTTGGGCGGTGACGACGAGTACCGGTCGGCCGAAGCCGTTGACGTCGACGAAGCCGGCTGCGGGCGGGCTGTCGGACGGCAATCGCAACGGGCTCGGTGGCGGCTATGTGCTCGGCTGGCGTCTCGCGTATCGCAGCCGGGCAGTGCGCGTGACGTTGCGGCCAGCCGATGCGCGGCAGGCTCAGGATCTGCTGCCGGGCGCATGGCTGCATCGAGAGGTGATGGCATTCATCCAGCTATATGTGGGCATCAAGGCCGATGTGTACTTGCGGATGGAGGTGTCGTCACGGTTCGTTCCGCATCCGTCCGTCGGGATCGAGCGTACCGGCCCGGCGCCGCGTCTCGGCTGGACGACGGTGTTGCCATCTGCCGACGAACGGCTGATCGATATTGCGCTGGGCGCCTACGAGGCATTGCCCGCGCCGCAACCCAACCCGCATCTCGTGCCGCGCACGATCTGATTCCGGAGTCTTCATGTTCTATCGAATGAGTGCGGCTACGGCTGCCGCCGTATTGCTTCTGTCGGGCTGTGGTGCGTGGCAGTCGGTATCGGACGCGTCGTCGAATGCCTACCGCGCAGTGTTTTTCAAGCAGGTGAAGGTGCTTGATGTCGATCTGACTGCGCGTGCCGCATTGAATCCGGACGACGTAGGACGGCCCACGTCGGTTGCCGTACGCGTCTATCAACTGAAGGATCGCAAGGCGTTCGATGGGGCGTCGTATGACGATCTGCTGAAGAACGATCGGACTGTGCTGGCTCAGGATCTGCAAGCGGATATGTCGGCTGTTGTGAACCCCGGCGCCTCGTCGAGCTTGTCTCAACCGATGCAACGCGAGACGGAGTATGTGGCGTTCGTCGCGTTGTACCGCGTCCCCGGAGCTGCGGCAGACTGGAAGCGGGTCATCGAGAAAAAGAAGCTTGATCCGGATAAGCCTCTACGTCTCGGCTTGACGTCGAATGGATTGCAAATGACGGGGGATAGGTCGAAATGAAAGTCGTGCAACCCATTCGGAGCGGGAACAACCCATTCACGCTGTCTAAACGACTCAGGCTGGCAGTTTTGCTTGGCGTGATCGTGTCCGCTCACGCGGTGGCTCGTGATGTGCCGTCTCCATCCATTGCGCCGCTCGCTGGAAAGCCGGACGGCTTCGTTCCCAAAGGCTGGAAGCTGGAATTTCAGACGAAGGGCGACCTGAACGGCGATGGCCGCGACGATCTTGTGCTGGTCTTACGTGACAATGATCCTGCGAACGTGATATCGCATGACGGCATGTGCGAGAACCCGTTCGACGCGAATCCGCGCATTCTTGTCGTTGCCTTTGCGCAGCCGGATGGCCGGTACGCTGTCGCGTTGCGAAACGATACGCTCATACCGGTCCGGGAATCTCCCTGTCTCGCGGATGCTCTGGAAGAGGGGAACGTGATTGTCGACCGGGGCGCGTTGCGGGTCACGCTGAGTCGCTTTGCCAGTGCTGGGAGTTGGGAAATGGGATCCACCACCCATACGTTCCGGTGGCAGGACCGAAATTTCATGCTGATCGGCTATGACAACTTCTCGACGATGCGCAATACGGGCGTCGTACGAAACCTCAGTGTGAACTACTCGACAGGCAAGGCCAAGATATCGATCGGAAATGTGTCCGACGACCGCGAACGTACACGCTGGGTAAAGCTGCATACGCAGCGTCGCTGGACACTGGAGCAGATTGGCGACGGCTTCGAGTTTTCCCGGTCGCTGCCGAGCATCGAATAGTCGTCGATGCTGGCGTGCATGGCGTCATCACGACGCCATGTTCTCCGACCCATGCGCCGGACAACCGGCGGCATGGGCTGCACTGGGATCACCGGTCATCTTCCCGCACCGAAGAAGGATGCCGGCACAGCGCCCGCACTTCCATCTCCATATACGGGAACAGCGGCAGCTGGCTCAGCAGGTCATGCAGTTGCTGCACGCTCTCGACGTCGAAAATACTGACGTTCGCATACTGCCCGGCGATTCGCCACAGATGACGCCACGTCCCTTCGTTCATCAGCCGCTGGCACATCGCCTTCTCTTCCGCCTTCAGCGTGGCCGCCTTGACCGGATCCATGTCCGCCGGCAGGCGAACGGTCATTTCCACATGAAACAGCATCCTGCACTCCTTGCGTTGTCGATTCGTCGAACGGGAAGGGCGCTCACGCCTGCGCGCGGGCCCGCTCGACTTCGCTGCCCGGCACGTCCTGCTTGTCCTTGAGCAGCGAGAAGTCGAAGTCGATCAGCGCGAACTGCCCGTCGACGCCGTACGGCTTGCCTTCCGCGCCCTCAGCCTGCTTGACCGGCGGGATCAGCCCGTCGCGCGTCGCGAACGCGAAGTCGTCCCACAGATGCGGATCGCCATCGATGTTGATCTGCGTCGTCAGCTTACGATAACCGTCCGCGGAAACGAAGAAGTGGACGTGCGCCGGACGATGGCCGTGGCGGCCGAGCTGGTCGAGCAACTGCTCGGTCTTGCTGCCCGGCGGCACGCTGTAGCCGACCGGCAGCACGCTGCGGAAGCTGTAGCGGCCTTCGGCATCGGTGCGGATCGAGCGGCGCAGGTTGAACGCGGGCTGCGACGCGTCGAAGTACGAGTAATTGCCCAGATGGTTTGCATGCCACACCTCGACCAGCGCGTTCGCGAGCGGCGCGCCGTCCTGGCCGAGCACCCGGCCGCGCATGATCAGCGTCTGGCCCGGATCGGTGCCGTCGTCGAGACGCGCGTGGCCGACCGATTCCGGCGCACCGGCGACATACAGCGGCCCTTCGATCGTACGCGGCGTGCCGCCCTGGATGCCGGCCTTCGCCTCGGCTTCGTCCATCCGCACGTCGAGGAAGCGCTCGAGGCCGAGGCCCGCGGCGATCAGCCCGAATTCGCGGCCGGCTTCGTTCAGGAAGTTGAGCGCGGTCCAGAATTCGCTCGGCTGCACGTCGAAGTCCTCGATCGTGTAGCAGAGGTCCTTCACGATCCGGTTGACGATCGCGCGCACGCGCGGGTTGCCGGGCTTCTCGGCGGCGTCGTCGAAGGTCTTCAGCAGGGCGTCGATGGCTTGCTTGTTCATCTGTGTCTCCGGTTTCGGTTGTCGTGTGGGGATCAGTGGGCGTCGCGTCGCATCCGTTCGATGCGGGCCCAGTCGAAGGTGATGCCGAGGCCGGGCGTCGCCGGCAGATGCAGCTTGAAATCCTGGTAGCGCAGCGGCTCGACGAGGATCTCCTCGGTGAGCAGCAGCGGGCCGAACAGTTCGGTGCCCCATTTCAGCGAGTCGAACGTGCTGAACAGTTGCGCGGACGCCATCGTGCCGGCCGCGCCTTCGAGCATCGTGCCGCCGTACAGGTCGATGCCGGCCGCCGCCGCGATCGACGCGACGCTCGCCGCGCCCTGCAGGCCGCCCGATTGCGCGATCTTCACCGCGAACACGTCGGCCGCGCGATCCTGCGCGAGCGCGAATGCATCGACGGGGCCGTGCAGCGCCTCGTCGGCCATGATCGGCACCTGTGCGAGTCGCGTGAGGCGTTTGAGCCCCGCGCGGTTGGTCGCGGCGATCGGCTGCTCGACGAGGCTCACGCCGGCTTCCGCCAACCGCGCGCAGGCCCAGATCGCATCGGTCTCGCTCCAGGCCTGATTCACGTCGACCCGCACGTCGCCGCGCTCGCCGAGCGCGCGCTTGATCGCGACCACGTGCGCCACGTCGTCGGCGACGGCGTTCGAGCCGATCTTCAGCTTGAACGCGCGATGGCGGCGGGCATCGAGCATCGCTTCGGCTTCCGCGATGTCGCGCTGCGTGTCGCCGCTCGCGAGCGTCCATGCGACATCGACCGCGTCGGTCCGGCGTCCGCCGAACAGTTCGGACAGCGGCACGCCGAGACGCTGCGCCTGCGCGTCGAACAGCGCGGTCTCGATCGCGCACTTCGCGAAGCGGTTGCCCTGGAACAGCTTGCGTGCCCGCGCCATCGCGGCGCCCGGACGCGTCGCGTCCATGCCTTGCAGCAGCGGCACGAAGTAGGTATCGATATTGACCTTGATGCTTTCGGGGCTCTCCTCGCCGTACGCGAGGCCGCCGATGGTCGTCGCCTCGCCGACGCCTTCGATACCGTCCGTGCATCGAATTCGGATCAGTACGAGCGTCTGGCAATTCATCGTCGCGACCGACAATTTGTGGGGCCGGATCGTCGGCACGTCGACGAGCAACGTCTCGATGCGTTCGATGGTGGCGGCAGTTGCTATCATGCGATTCCTCCTGTTGGTGCACATGGTAGGAATTCCCGCCCCGCGTCGTCCAACACTCTTTCCGACTACTTCCATACCTTCGAGGCATGAAATGGAATTGCGCCAGCTCCGTTACTTCATCGCCGTCGCCGAGGAAATGAACATCACGCGGGCCGCGGAGCGCCTTCACATGACGCAGCCGCCGCTGAGCCGCCAGCTCCAGGCGATCGAGGAAGAGATCGGATTGCCGCTGTTCGAGCGCGGCGCGCGGCCGCTGAAACTGACCGATGCCGGGCGTGTGTTCTATGCGCAGGCGAAACGTCTGGTCGACCAGGCCGACGAACTGGGGCCGCTGACACGGCGGCTCGCGCAGTCGTCGGAGCGGATCGTGATCGGCTTCGTGCCGTCGGCGCTGTACGGCGCGCTGCCGGACGTGATCCGTGCGTTTCGCGAGGCGCAGCCGGACGTCGAGCTGTCGCTGATCGAAATGTTCACGCTCGAACAGCTCGGCGCGCTGAAGGGCGGGCGGATCGACGTGGGGTTCGGCCGCCTGCGCTTCGACGACGACCAACTGGTGCGCGAGGCGCTGATCGAGGAAAAGCTGATCGCGGCGCTGCCGGTCGGGCACCGGCTCGCCGATCCGGCCCGGCCGCTGACGCTCGCGGATCTCGCGAACGAGACGATGATCGTCTACCCGAGCACGCCGCGGCCGAGCTTCGCCGATCAGCAGTTGTCGGCGTTGCGCGACGGCGCGGTCGTGCCGGCGGCCGTGCACGAGGTGCGCGAGCTGCAGACGGCGCTCGGGCTCGTCGCCGCGCAGGTGGGCGTGTCGCTGGTACCGGAGAGCGTGGAGGGCGTGCGCGTGAAGGGCGTCGTCTATCGGCGCTTGCCGGAGCCGGGCGCGACGTCGCCGATCATCATGAGCCGCCGGCTGCATGGCGAAAGCGCGGCGACGGCCGCGTTCTGCGCGATCGCGCGGGAGATGATCGTGCCGGCGGCGTGACGTCATGAACTGCAACTAACGGTCGATCCCGGACGCGCAGCCGAATTCCGACAGGGCGGTGCGACGAGAGCCGTTCCGGCACGGTCAAAGCCGGCGAGTAAGCCGCCGCGTGGTGAGGGTGGTGCGCAAGCGCAGCGGGACGACCGTCACGCCTGACGCTGCGCGTCGAGCGTCTCCGACGGCGATTCGCCGAACCTTTCCCGATATGCGATCGCGAACCGCCCGAGATGGGTAAACCCGCAATCGAGCGCGATATCGGCGATCCGCCGGTCGGCTGCCGCGCCGCGCAGCAGTTCGCGCGCGTGCGCGAGCCGCGTCGCACGCAGGTATTGCATCGGGCTCATCCCGCGGAATTGCAGGAACGCGTCGCGCAGCGTCCGTTCGGGCACGTTGGCGGCCTGGACGATATCGGCAAGCTGCAGCGGCTGCGCATAGTGCGCATCGACGAATTCCTGCGCGCGCCGCACGAAGCCCGGCGCCGGGTCGCGGTGCGACGCCTGCAGCACGGACGGCGGATGGCCTTCGATCAGCAGGTCGATCAGCAGATGCTCGAGCTGCGACGCGACACGCGGGTTCGCGTTCGCGCGTTCGAGCAGCTCGGGCGACCGCGCGACGAGCATCAGCTGCTCGCGCCACGCGGCGAGCGCGGCGTCGCTGACGTGCAGCACCGGGTCGAGCGTCGTGCGCGGGTCGCCGGTCAGCGCGCCGACGGTCGCCGCGTCGATGCGCAGCACGAACTGCTCGCAATCGGCCGACAGCACCGCGTCGAAGCGTTCGCCGGGCGCGCACAGCACGCCGGTCTGCCCGTCGACGCCGAGCTGCCGCCCCATCGCGCGCACTTCGGCCTGGCCGGACAGGCAGAACATCAGCAGGTAATAGCCGTCGACGGCGTCGACCTGCACGCGCATCGCGTCGCCGAACGCGATCGTGCCGATCCCGAGCCCGCCCAGCCGGACGAAATCCATGTGCGACGCGCCCCGTACGCGGCCGCTCGGCAGCAGCGCGTGCGGCTGCATCACGCGCGAGATCCGCTCGCGCGTCTCGTCGAGATCGCGGGATTCGAACAGCCGGTGCGCGCGCAGCGCGAGCGGCTCGAACGACGTTGGGGACATGGGCCTCAGCCTTGGTATGGACGACGCGCGCTTCGATCCGATGAATGGGTCGCGATCGTGCGCCGGGTCGCGTGTGCCGTCATGCTAGCGCAGAAATCCGCCGAAAGTGGATATTGCGCCGCCGCAATCGCACTTTCCGGATAGACGCCGAATATTAGCTTTTCAAAAATCGGCTCCATGCATTCAACGCAACGGATCGACAAGGAGTCCGACATGGAGCAGACAGAATCGCCCGTCGTTTTCGCCTCACGCGGCGACGCATCCGACGTGAGCTTCCCGCACGACGACGGCTCGCGTGTGCCGTACAAGGTGTTCAGCTCGCGGGCCGTCTACGATCGCGAGCAGGAACGCATCTTCCGCGGGCCGACGTGGAATTTCGTCGCGCTCGAAGCCGAAATCCCGAACGCCGGCGACTTCAAGAGCACGTTCGTCGGCGACACGCCGGTGGTCGTCACGCGCACCGAGGACGGCGCGCTGTCCGCGTGGGTGAACCGCTGCGCGCACCGCGGCGCGCAGGTGTGCCGCAAGTCGCGCGGCAACGCGAGCTCGCACACGTGCGTGTATCACCAGTGGAGCTTCGATAATCAGGGCAACCTGCTCGGCGTGCCGTTCCGGCGCGGCCAGAAGGGAATGACCGGGATGCCGGCCGATTTCGATCCGAAGCAGCACGGGCTGCGCAAGCTGCGCGTCGACAGCTATCGCGGGCTCGTGTTCGCGACTTTCAGCGATGAAGTCGCGCCGCTGCCCGAGTATCTCGGCGAGCAGATGCGCCCGTGGATCGACCGGATCTTCCACAAGCCGATCGAGTATCTCGGCTGCACGCGCCAGTATTCGAAGTCGAACTGGAAGCTGTACATGGAGAACGTGAAGGACCCGTATCACGCGAGCATGCTGCATCTGTTCCATACGACCTTCAACATCTTCCGCGTCGGGATGAAGGCGCGCTCGATTCCGGATGCGACCCACGGGCTGCACAGCATCATCACGGTGACGAAGACGGGCGACGATACGTCGGCCGCGTACAAGCAGCAGAACATCCGTTCGTTCGACGAGGGCTTTCATCTGGAAGACGAATCGATCCTCGATCTCGTGTCGGAATACGACGAGGACTGCACGAACCATATCCAGCCGATCTTCCCGCAGCTCGTGATCCAGCAGATCCACAACACGCTGGTCGCGCGGCAGATTTTGCCGAAGGGGCCGGACAACTTCGAGCTGATCTTCCACTTCTTCGGTTATGCGGACGACACGCCCGAGCTGCGCGCGCTGCGCATCAAGCAGGCGAATCTCGTCGGGCCGGCCGGCTACATCTCGATGGAGGACACCGAAGCGACCGAGCTCGTGCAGCGCGGCACGGTGCGCGACGCCGATGCGACGTCGGTGATCGAGATGTCGCGCGGCAATCCGGACCAGCAGGACACGGTGATCACCGAGAGCCTGATCCGCAAGTTCTGGGTCGGCTACCAGAAGCTGATGGGCTATTGACGCGGGAGCAAAAAATGACGGAAGACATGAAGACGTGGTTCGAGATTTATATGCTCCAGAACCGCTATATCGGGCACCTCGACAACGATCGGCTCGAACACTGGCCGGAGATGTTCACCGAGGACTGTACGTACGAAATCGTGCCGAAGGAGAACGCCGATCTCGGGCTGCCGGTCGGGATCGTCCATTGCACGAACCAGCGGATGCTGCGCGACCGCGTGGTGTCGCTGCGGCACGCGAACATCTATGAAGAGCACACGTACCGGCACATGACGTCGGGCCTGACGATCGTCGCCGAACGCGACGGCGAGTTCGATACCGAGAGCAACTACGTGGTCGTGCAGACGCGCAGCAACGGCGAATCGAACGTGTACCAGGCCGGCAAGTACTACGACACGGTCGTGCGTACGCCGGACGGGCTGCGCTACAAGACCAAGCGCGTGATCTACGACACGTCGCGCGTGCAGACGCTGCTCGCGACGCCGATCTGACCGCTCTGACGAAGCAAGGAATCGACATGACTGAAGCAACGCTGGCCGAGTGGCATCCGCTCGGCGCTTTCGACGAATTCTCCGAAGACGAACCGGCGGCGCGCGTCGCCGGCCAGAAGCCGATCGCCGTGTTCCGGATCGGCGACGAACTGTTCGCGATGCACGACCTGTGTTCGCATGGTCACGCGCGCTTGTCGGAAGGCTACGTAGAGGACGGCTGCGTCGAATGCCCGCTGCACCAGGGGCTCATCGACATTCGCACGGGCGCGCCGAAATGCGCGCCGATCACCGAACCGGTGCGGACCTATCCGATCCGGATCGTCGACGGGCAGGTGGAAGTCAATGTCGGCTGACCCGTTCGTGATCGTCGGCGCCGGCCACGCGGCGCGGCGTACGGCCGAAGCGCTGCGCGAACGCGATGCGGCGGCGCGCCTCGTGATGATCGGCGCGGAGCGCGAGCTGCCGTACGACCGGCCGGCGTTGTCGAAGGATGCGCTGCTGACGGACGGCGGCGAACAGCGCGCGTTCATCCGCGATGCCGCGTGGTACGACGCGCAGCGCATCGAGTTGCGGCTCGGCACGCGCGTCGATGCGATCGAGCGCGATGCGCGGCGCGTGCGGCTCGACGACGGTGCGTCGTTACCGTACGGCAAGCTCGTGCTCGCGACGGGTTCGCGCGTGCGCACGTTCGGCGGGGCGATCGACGAAGGTGTCGCCGTGCACTACGTCCGCACGGTCGACGATGCGCGTGCGTTGCGTGCGCAACTGGCGCCCGGGCGTCGCATGGCGGTGCTCGGCGGCGGCTTCATCGGCCTCGAAGTCGCGGCGGCGGCGCGTCAGCTCGGCTGCGACGTGACGGTGATCGACCCGGCCGCGCGCTTGCTGCAGCGCGCGTTGCCGGAAGTGGTCGGTGCTTATGCGCGTCGGTTGCATGACGCGCGTGGCGTGAACTTTCAGATGGCGACGCTGCCGCGTGCAATTCGTCGCGCGCCGGGCGGTGGCGCGATCGTCGAGACCGATCGCGGCGACGTGCCGGCCGACATCGTCGTGGTCGGCATCGGCGTGGTGCCCAACGTCGAGCTCGCGCAGGCGGCCGGGCTCGACGTCGATAACGGGATTCGCGTCGACGCGGGCTGCCGCACGGCCGATCCCGCGATCTTCGCGGCGGGCGAGGTGACGATGCACTTCAATCCGCTGCTCGGGCGGCATGTGCGGATCGAATCGTGGCAGGTGGCCGAAAACCAGCCGGCCGTCGCGGCCGCGAACCTGCTCGGCGCCGACGAGCGCTATGCCGAGCTGCCGTGGCTGTGGTCCGATCAGTATGACTGCAACCTGCAGATGCTCGGGCTGTTCGGCAACGAACGCACGATCGTCGTGCGCGGTGATCCGGCGAGCGGGCCGTTCACGGTGTTCGGGCTCGGCGACGACGGGAAGATCGTCGCGGTGGCCGCGGCGAACCTCGGGCGCGACATCGGCGCGTCGCGACGGCTGATCGCCGCAGGCGCGGTGCCCGATCCGGTGAAGCTGGCCGACCCGGCGGTCAATCTGAAGACGTTCATGTAGCCGCGCGGCGCGGGCGGCACGCATGCATCGTGCACGCCCGCGCCGGCTACGGGTTTGTCGGTGGCGTCGAAATCGGGGATATTAACGGCATCGCCGATCCGCCCGTCCTCCATGACGCCAGACAAAGCCCTCGAACTGAAACGCAGCAAGCGCCGCGCGCTATGGCTGCTGCTGGCCGCCGTCGCGGTGTTCGTCACGACCATCCTGCTGCCGCGCGGCCCGTGGGTCGACGGCTTCAAGGCGGTCGCCGAAGCCGCGATGGTCGGCGCGCTCGCCGACTGGTTCGCGGTCGTCGCGCTGTTCCGCCGCGTGCCGATCCCGTTCGTGTCGCGCCATACCGAGATCATCCCGAAGAACAAGGACAAGATCGCCGACAACCTCGCGGTGTTCGTGCGCGAGAAATTCCTCGGCCCCGACGCGCTCGCCGCGCAGATCCGCCAGCACGATCCCGCGCAGAAGCTCGGTGCATGGCTCGGCGAGCCGGCGAACACCGACGCGCTCGGCGGCTACGTGACGAAGCTGATGAGCTTCGCGCTCGACATGACCGACGACGCGCGGATCCAGTCGTTCGTCCACGATGCGTTCCGCGCGGCGATCGACCGGGTCGACCTGTCGCAATCGGCCGGCGCGATCCTCGACACGCTGACGAAGGACGGCCGCCACCAGGCGCTGCTCGACGACGCGATCGAACAGGTGGTCGACGTGCTCGACAAGGAAGAAAACCGCGAGGTGATCGCGGGTTTCATCGTCGAATGGCTGAAGACGCAATATCCGAAGGTCGAGAAGATCATGCCGACGCAGTGGTTCGGCGAAAACGGCGCGCGGATGCTCGCGAGCGCGGTGAGCCGCGTGCTCGAGGGCGTCGCGGCCGACCCCGAGCACGAGCTGCGGCAACGCTTCGACCGGACGGTCGTGCGGCTGACCGAGCGGCTGAAGCACGACCCCGCGTTCATCGAGAAGGGCGAGGAGATCAAGCGCTATATTCGCGACGGCGATGCGTTCAACGACTACGTGCGCGATTTGTGGGACCAGTTGCGCGCGTGGCTGAAGGCCGATCTCGCGCGCCCCGATTCGGCGCTGCACCGGCAGGCCGCGACGCTCGGCGGCTGGCTCGGCGCACGGCTCGCCGAGAGCCCGGCGCTGCGCGCGTCGCTGAACGAGCACGTCGAGAAGGCCGTGCACGAGATGGCGCCCGATTTCGCCGATTTCCTGATGCGTCACATTCGCGACACGGTGCGCAACTGGGATGCGCGCGAGATGTCGCGACAGATCGAACTGAACATCGGCAAGGATCTGCAATACATCCGCATCAACGGCACGCTGGTCGGCGGGCTGATCGGGCTCGGGTTGTATCTGGTGTCGCTCGCGCCGCGCTGGGCGGCCGGGTGGCTGCACTGACGCGGGCACGCGCGTTGCGCCCGCGCCGCGATGCGCTGCGGTGCGCTGCGGTGCGGTGCGGTGCGTCGCCGGGTTACGCGGCCGCCTTCGCGCCGTGCAATTGCAGGCCGAGCGCCTTGATGACTTTCAGGATCGTGCCGAAGCTCGGATTGCCGTCGTGCGACAGCGCCTTGTACAGCCCTTCGCGCGACAGGCCCGCATCGCGCGCGACTTGCGACATGCCGCGTGCGCGGGCGATCACGCCGAGCGCATGCGCGATGAAGGCCGGATCGTCGCCGCCCTCCTGCAGGCACGCGTCGAAGTACTCGGCCATGTCGTCTTCGGTTTTCAGGTGTTCGGCCGAATCCCACGGCCGCGTGTTGATCTTGTCCATCGTTCACTCCATGTCGAGGTGCGCGAGCATTGCGTGCGCGGCGCGTATGTCGGCCCGTTGCGTCGATTTATCGCCGCCGCAGAGCAGGATCACCCATATCGTTCCGCGCCTCGCGTAATAGATGCGATAGCCGGGGCCGTGGTCGATACGCATTTCGACGACGGGGGAGCCCGCGGATTTCCAGTCGCCCGGATTGCCCATCGACAGGCGGTCGATGCGCGCCTGGATGCGGCGCCGGGCAAGGCGATCGGGCAGGCCGGCAAACCAGGCGTCGAAGACGTCGGTGGTCCGGATGCTGTACGTAGGCGCACTGTAGGGCACGGATTGCAGGATGTCAACCATGGTTCACATGTCCGGTGAATGGAATCGGTTGCGCCTACCGTAGCGCCGCGCGCGTCGTTTGAGGTCGAATTGGCCGTCAGGCCGATCCCGTCGCGGGGCCGCAGCCGGCCATCCGGTCGAAGCCGGAATTCCGCGAATCCGTCTACAATCAAAAGCGTCTTTGCCGCCCGTGCGCGCCCGCCGCGTGCGGGCGAGTCCGTTCGTCCTCCGGCATCCGGAGGCGCCGCCGCGCGTCACGCATCGAGCATGGCGTGTTGCGCGGCGAGCAGTGCCGTGGTCTGTGTCCAGTAGGTAAGGCGTCCGCGTGCCGTAGGCCGGCGCGCGTCCTGAACGCCGCGTGTCCGTAGGCCGGGCAGGCGGCATAACCGAGAGTCCCATGAAAGCATCGGATCTGTTCGTGAAGGCGCTGGAAGCCGAAGGCGTCGAGTACGTGTTCGGCATTCCCGGCGAGGAAAACCTCGATCTGCTCGAATCGCTGCGGCGATCGAAGATCAAGCTCGTGCTGACCCGGCACGAGCAGGCGGCCGGGTTCATGGCCGCCACCTACGGCCGCCTCACGGGCCGCACCGGCGTGTGTCTTGCCACACTCGGCCCGGGCGCGACGAACTTCGTGACGGCCGCCGCGTATGCGCAGCTCGGCGGGATGCCGATGCTGATGATCACCGGGCAGAAGCCGATCAAGTCCAGCAAGCAGGGCCACTTCCAGATCGTCGACGTGGTCGACATGATGCAGCCGCTCACGAAGTTCACGCGGCAGATCGTGTCGATCGGCAACATCCCGTCGGCCGTGCGCGAGGCGTTCCGCCGCGCAGAGGAAGAGCGCCCGGGCGCCGCGCACCTCGAACTGCCGGAAGACATCGCGCACGAGGAGGGCGACGGCAAGCCGATCCCGCGCAGCTACAGCCGGCGGCCGGTGGCTGAGGAGAAGGCGGTCGCGCATGCGGTCGACGCGATCCAGGCCGCGCGTCATCCGCTGTTGATGATCGGCGCGGGCGGCAACCGCAAGACCACCTGCAAGATGCTGCTCGAATTCGTCGACAGGACGGGCATCCCGTTCTTCACGACGCAGATGGGCAAGGGCGTGATCGACGAGACGCACCCGCTGTGGCTCGGCAACGCGACGCTGTCCGACGGCGACTTCGTGCACCGCGCGATCGAGCACGCGGATTGCATCATCAACGTCGGCCACGACGTGATCGAGAAGCCGCCGTTCTTCATGCGCACCGACGACAAGACCGTGATCCACGTGAACTTCCTCGGCGCGCAGGTCGATCCCGTCTATTTTCCGCAGATCGAGGTGGTCGGCGACATCGCGAACGCGGTGTGGCAGATGAAGGAAGCGGTGACGCCGCAATCGCACTGGGATTTCGAGCGCTTCAGGATGATCAAGGCGCATTTCGACGCGCATCTGCAGAAAGGGCAGCACGACCCGCGCTTTCCGATGTATCCGGTGCGGATCGTCAACGACCTGTACAACGCGTTGCCGGTGGACGGCATCGTCTGCCTCGACAACGGGATGTACAAGATCTGGTTCGCGCGCTACTGGCGTGCGCACGAGCCTAACTCGCTGCTGCTCGACAACGCGCTCGCGTCGATGGGCGCCGGCCTGCCGTCGGCGATCGCGACGAAGATCGTGCATCCGCAGCGCAAGGTGATCGCCGTGTGCGGCGACGGCGGCTTCATGATGAATTCGCAGGAGCTCGAAACGGCCGTGCGGCTGAAGCTCGACATCGTCGTGATGATCCTGCGCGACGACGCGTTCGGGATGATCCGCTGGAAGCAGGAGAACATGAATTTCCCCGATTTCGCGATGACGCTGCAAAACCCCGATTTCGTGTCGTACGCGCAAAGCTACGGCGCGCACGGGCACCGCGTCGAGTCGGCCGACGATCTCGAGCCGCTGCTGCGCGAGTGCTTCTCGTCGCCGGGCGTGCACGTGATCGACGTGCCGATCGACTATTCGGACAACGAGCGCGTGTTGAACCGCGAGATCAAGCGTCTGTCGGCGCAACTTTGAATTCCCGTTCACAGGAAGGAGTCGTTCCATGTTGAAGGAAACCTATCCGTACTACCTCGCCAACGAAGCCGTCTACGCGAACACCGATCTGGAGGTGACCGACAAGTTCAGCGGCAAGGTCGCCACGCGCGTCGCGCTGGCCGACGCGAAGGCGATCGATGCTGCGATCGCCGCGGCCGTCGACGCGACGAAGCCGATGCGCGAGATGCCGGCCTACAAGCGGCAGGCCGTGCTCGATCATTGCGTCGCGCGCTTTCGCGAACGTTTCGACGAGCTGGCCGAGGCGCTGTGCATCGAGGCCGGCAAGCCGATCAACGATTCGAAGGGCGAAGTCACGCGGCTGATCGATACGTTTCGCGTCGCGTCCGAGGAATCGGTGCGCATCGACGGCGAGATCGTCAACCTCGAGATCTCCGCGCGTGCGCAGGGCTATACGGGCTACACGAAGCGCGTGCCGGTCGGCCCGTGCTCGTTCATCTCGCCGTTCAACTTCCCGCTGAACCTCGCCGCGCACAAGGTCGCGCCCGCGCTCGCGGCCGGCTGCCCGTTCGTGCTGAAGCCCGCGAGCCGCACGCCGATCGGCGCGCTGATCATCGGCGAGGTGCTCGCGGAAACCGACCTGCCGAAGGGCGCGTTCTCGGTGCTGCCCGCGCATCGCGACGGCGCCGACCTGTTTACGACCGACGAGCGCTTCAAGCTGCTGTCGTTCACCGGTTCGCCGGCCGTCGGCTGGGCGCTGAAGGAGAAGGCCGGCAAGAAGAAAGTCGTGCTGGAACTGGGCGGCAACGCGGCGGCGATCGTCGATGCGGACCAGCGCGACCGGCTCGACTACGTGGTCGAGCGGCTCGCGTTCGGCGCGTACTACCAGTCGGGCCAGAGCTGCATCGGCGTGCAGCGGATTCTCGTGCATGCCGACCTGTACGACGCGCTGCGCGAGAAGCTGATCGCGAAGACGCGTTCGCTGAAGATGGGCGATCCGAAGGATCCGTCGACGTTCGTCGGCCCGATGATCTCCGAATCCGAATCGCACCGGCTGTCGGGCTGGATGGACGCGGCCGTCGCGGCGGGCGCGAAGATCGTCGCGGGCGGCAAGGTCGACGGCGCGATGTTCGAGGCGACGCTGCTGGAAAACGTCGGGCGCGAGCAGGACCTGTACCGGAAGGAGGCGTTCGGCCCGGTCGCGATCCTCGAGAAGTTCGACCGCTTCGACGACGCGCTCGCGCGCGTGAACGACAGCGACTTCGGGCTGCAGGCCGGCGTGTTCACCGATTCGCTCACGCATGCGCACCGCGCATGGGACGAGCTGGAGGTCGGCGGTGTCGTGATCAACGACGTGCCGTCGTTCCGCGTCGACAACATGCCGTACGGCGGCGTGAAGGATTCCGGTCTCGGCCGCGAAGGCATTCGCTATGCGATCGAGGACATGACCGAGCCGCGGCTGATGGTCGTGCGGCGCCGGTAACGCGCGGCAGGCAGCGCGGCGCCGCGGCGGCACGCGGGCGGGCGGGCGATCGGGCCGCCCGCGTGCCGTTTTCATGGCGGCGCGCGCAGCGGCACGGCGCCGCGCGTGTCCCGCGCGGCGGCCGCTCGCAACAGGCTCGACTACGGGCCTTCCCTCGTGATGTAATCGCGCGAAACTGCCGACCGGGGTACGACGCCGGAACGCGCAAATTCATTCTTCACGAGGTCGATTCATGTCCCCCGTCTCGGCATTCAAGCTGGTTCTATTGTCATTCCTCGCGATCGTCGCGCTCGAATGCATCGCCAAGCGGTTGAGGCTGCCGCCCGCCGCCGCGCTGCTGATCGGCGGCATCGGCATCGCGTTCATCCCCGGCCTGCCGCCGATCAACCTCGATCCCGAGCTGGTGTTGCTGGTGTTCCTGCCGCCGCTGCTGATGGACGGCGCGTACTTCTCCGTGTGGGAAGAGTTCAAGCGCAACGTCGGCGGCATCCTGATGCTGGCGATCGGCGCGGTCGTGTTCACGACGTTCGCGGTCGGCTTCGCCGTGCACTGGGTGGTGCCGGCGCTGCCGTGGGCCGCGTGCTTCGCGCTCGGCGCGATCGTGTCGCCGCCCGATGCGGTCGCCGCGAAGGCCGTGCTCGAACGGGTCGCGCTGCCGCGCCGGCTGATGGTCCTGCTCGAAGGCGAGAGCCTGCTGAACGACGCGGCCGGCCTCGTGCTGTTCCGCTTCGCGGTCGCGGCCGCGCTCACCGGCGCGTTCAGCCTCGAGCATGCGGTCGTGCGTTTCGCGGAACTCGGGCTCGGCGGCGTGGTGGTCGGCTTCGTGGTCGGCAAGCTTGTGGTTTGGTTCCTGAAGCTGCTCGACGACGACTATCTCGTGATCACTGTCGCGGTGATCGCCGGCTGGATCGCGTACATCGCGGGCGAAATGGTCGAGGTGTCGGGCGTGATCTCGACCGTCACGGCCGGCATGATCGTCGGCTGGCATCAGCACGAGGTGTTCTCGGCGGCCGTGCGTACGCGCGGCACCGCGTTCTGGCAGGTCATCGTGTTCCTGCTCGAGGCGATGGTGTTCGTGCTGATCGGGCTGTCGCTGCGCGGCGCGATCCACCGGCTCGGCGGCTTCGAGCAGGTGCTCGCGACGATGGTGCCGCCCGTGCTCGCGGTGCTGGCGGCGGTGATCCTGTCGCGCTTCGTGTGGATCTACGCGGTCGAGGCGCTGAAGTGGCCGGTGCGTGGCCTCGTGCGGCGCGGCGACGCGCCCGACTGGAAGGCCGCGACGATCATGAGCTGGGCCGGGATGCGCGGCGTGGTGACGCTGGCGATCGCGCTGTCGCTGCCCGAGGCGCTACCCGGCCGCGACGTGATCCTGGTCGCATCGTTCGCGGTGATCCTCGTGACCGTGCTGCTGCAGGGCACGACGATCGGGCCGCTGATCCGGCTGCTGCGCCTGCCGCCGCGCGACGAGCGCGCCGCGCACCACCTGACCGAGCCGCAGACGTGGGCGTACGTCGAGGCCGCGCAGCTCGCGGCGATCCAGCCGCTCGTGCGCGACGCGCACGGCGTCGTGATCCATCCGCGTCTGCTCGAGCAGTACACGTATCGCGCCGAGCTGACCGAACGGTCGAAGAACGAGCCCGCGTATCCGGCGGAAGTGCGCACCGCGCACTACGACGTGGTGCTGGCCGCGATCCGGGCCGGGCGCGCCGAACTGTTGCGCCTGCATCGGTCGGGGCGCATCCACGACGAGATGCTGCACACGCTCGAACGCGACCTCGACCTGCAGGAAGTGTCCGCGCAGCACGCGCGCGGGTAGGCGGGCGCACGGGCCGGCGTCCTGTCGGCCCTCAAACGGCGGGGTCGAGCGCGCGCGTCGCGCGATTTTTTCTTCTTCCGCCTGCCGTTTGCGACTCTTTTAATCCGGCCCCAATACACACCCTGATACGGCCCGCCACCAGCCTTGCAGCGCATGCAAACCTCATGGCGCCGGTCTCGCAAACGTTATCGTCTTTCGAATCCGGAAATGATCTGATTTATCTGATTCCGTCTCTTTCTGCATATTTGGCAAAACTAAACCGGAAGGAGATAGATGCTGTGTTCTAATTTCATTTAGAATCAGCCGGTTATGTTTATTGAGAGAAAGAATGCGGAGGTAATGCGGGCCGTCGACGGGGAAACAGGCGGCGTCCAAAGCCCCGCAAGGAAGTGCCGACAGGCCAAATCGGCGGAATCAGGCGGGTTTTTCCAACTGCCAATATAAGATAGCGTCCAAGTCGGATAAACAACTCCTATGAAAGAATCGATTGGAGATTCGGCGTTTGAAACTGTATTTATGAAAGAATCGAGCAGTGATAATGCCTCGGATTGCCTCGAATCGGGCTTATCGGTCCTCCTGGTCGACGACCAGCCGTTCGTCGGCGAGGTGATCCGCCGCGCGCTGCGCAGCGAGCACGACATCGATCTGCACGTGTGCACCGACGCGCACCGGGCGATGGCGGTCGCGCGCGACGTGAAACCGACGGTCATCCTGCAGGATCTCGTGATGCCGGAGATCGACGGCCTCGATCTCGTGCGCGCGTGGCGCGCGGACCCCCGCACCGCGCGCGTGCCGATCATCGTGCTGTCCGCGAAGGAGGAGCCGATCGTCAAGCGCGAGGCGTTCATCGCCGGCGCGAACGACTATCTGGTGAAGCTCCCCGACGCGATGGAGCTGACCGCGCGCATCCGCTATCACTCGAATTCGTACCTGATGTCGCGGCAGCGCGACGAGGCGCTCGATTTCCTGTCGCACGACATGCGTTCGCCGCAGACGTCGATCCTTGCGCTGCTCGACGTCTACCGGGCCGAGCACGGCGACATGCCGGCGATCATGGAGCGCATCGCCGGCCATGCACGGCGCGCGCTCGCGCTCGCCGACGGCTTCATCCACCTGACCCGCGCGCAGTCCGAGCGCCGCGCGCACGAGGTCGTGAGTCTCAACGAGATCGTGCTCGACGCCGTCGACCAGCTGTGGGAGAAGGCGGCCGGGCTCGGCTGCCGGGTGAGCGCGTGCGTGCCCGATACCGAATGCGTGACGATGGGCGACCGCATGATGCTGACGCGCGCGGTCGCGAACCTGATCGACAACGGGCTGAAGTATGGGCCGGCCGGGATGGACGTACATTGCACGCTGAGCGGCGAGGACGGCGCCTGGCTGATCGGCGTCGAGGATGCCGGCGCCGGCATCGCGCCGGAGCAGCGCACGGCCGCGACCGAGTCGTTCGTGCAGCTCGAATCCGCGCACGGCGCGGCGCGCAGCGGTTTCGGCCTCGGTCTCGCATTCGTCCGCGCGACGGCGGCGCGGCATCGCGGCCAGATCCTGATGCGCAATACGGCGCGCGGCTTCATGGTCGCGCTTCGGCTGCCGGCGCAAGCGGAGCGATGATGTCGCGGCGCGGCCTGCCGGCGCCGCGCCGCCCGCGGGACCCCGATGCGCTCGTGGCGCGCCGACCGGCGCGCCAGGCGGGCGCGGATTTTTCAACGCTGAATTTAGAAAGCCCATAACGAACATGGCCACCTTGACGCCCCGCGCGACCAATGAAAGCCTGCATCCGACGATCGGCGCCGCCCGGCTGACGCTCGGCAATCGCATCCTGCTCAGCTTCGGCGTGCTGTTCGTGCTGATGCTGGTGACCGCCGGCGTGTCGTACGAGCGACTGCGCGCGATCAACGCCGAAGCCGTCAGCATCGAGCGCGACTCGCTGCCCGGCGTCTACCTTGCATCGTCGCTGCGCGGCGCGGTCAACGAGTCGTTCACGCTGCTGCAGCGCGGCATCTTCGTCGACACCGAGCCCGACGCCGCGCAGCGCGATCTCGCGAAGATCGCCGACGCGCTGAAGGAAATCGAGTCGATGTCGGTGGACTACCAGAACACGACGTTCCGCGACGACGACCGGCAGCGCTTCATGGCGTTCCGCGGCGCCTACGATCACTACGTGCCGTTGCTGAACGAAGCAGTGCAGAACAGCCGCGCATCGCACGCCGAGGCGGTCGCCGCGTACGCGAAAGCGTTGCCTGCATGGACCGAGGTCGTGCGCAACGCGAACGTGCTGGTGCAGGAGAACCGCAAGTTCGCGGAGCAGTCCGCGAAGCTGATCCGCGAATCCGTGCAGGACACCGAGATCGTGCTCGCGACCGCGCTGGCGTTCATGCTGCTGTCCGCGCTCGGGCTCGGCTACATGCTGTACCGCTCGGTGACGGTGCCGATGGCGCGGCTCGTCGAGGTGCACGACGTGATGCGCACCGGCAACCTGACCCATCGCCTCGATCTGCGCCGCCGCGACGAATTCGGCACGCTCGAGACCGGCTTCAACCGGATGGCCGACGAGCTGACCGAGCTGGTGTCGCGCGCGCAGCAGTCGTCGCTGCAGGTGACGACGTCGGTGGCCGAGATTGCCGCGACGTCGCGCGAGCAGCAGGCGACCGCGAACGAGACCGCGGCGACGACGACCGAGATCGGCGCGACCTCGCGCGAGATCTTCGCGACGTCGCGCGACCTGCTGCGCACGATGAACGAGGTGGCCGGCGTGGCCGAGCAGTCGGCGACGCTCGCGGGCGTGAGCCAGAGCGGGCTCACGCGGATGGGCGAGACGATGCGCAGCGTGATGGACGCGGCCGGCTCGGTGAACGCGAAGCTCGCGATCCTCAACGAGAAGGCGCTGAACATCAACCAGGTGGTCGCGACCATCACCAAGGTGGCCGACCAGACCAACCTGCTGTCGCTGAACGCGGCGATCGAGGCCGAGAAGGCCGGCGAGTACGGCCGCGGCTTCGCGGTCGTCGCGACCGAGATCCGCCGCCTGGCGGACCAGACGGCGGTGGCGACCTACGACATCGAGCAGACGGTGAAGGAAATCCAGTCGGCCGTGTCGGCGGGTGTGATGGGGATGGACAAGTTCTCCGAGGAAGTGCGCCGCGGGATGCTCGACGTGCAGCAGGTGGGCGGCCAGCTGTCGCAGATCATCGCCGAGGTGCAGACGCTCGCGCCGCGCTTCCAGATGGTCAACGAAGGGATGCAGACGCAGGCGAACGGCGCCGAGCAGATCACGCAGGCGCTGTCGCAACTGTCGGAAGCCGCGCAGCAGACGGCCGAGTCGCTGCGCCAGTCGTCGCAGGCGATCGACGACCTGACGCTCGTCGCGAACCAGTTGCGCACCAGCGTGTCGCGCTTCAAGGTCGACGCGTGACGCGCGCCGATCCGCAGAACGGCGCGCACGCGCTGTTCCTGATGTTCGAGCTCGACGGCGAGCGTTATGCGCTCGACGCGGCCGGCATCGACGAGGTGCTGCCGCTCGCCATCATGAAGGCGGTGCCCGGTGCGCCCGACTGGATCGCCGGGCTGCTGATGCGCGGCGGCCAGCCGGTGCCGGTGATCGACGTGCCGATGCTGGCGCTCGGGCGGCGCGCGCAGGCGCTGCGCTCGACGCGGCTCGTGATGGTCCGTCATCGCTCCGGTCACGCCGATGGCGAGCGCACGATCGGCCTGATCGTCGAGCGTGCGACGCAGACGATGCGGATCGACCGCGCGGCATTCCGCGCCAGCGGCGTCTCGACCGCGCGCACGCGCTGGCTCGGGCGGGTCGCGAACACGCCCGACGGCGTCGTGCAGCAGTTGTCGGTGTCCGACCTGATCGACGACGTGGCGCGCCTGTATCTGTTCGACGGCCCGTCGGGCCACGGAGAGGAATTCGCATGAACGCGTCCGAATCGCGCTTTCGCGGCTGGTTGCTGCGCGAGACCGGCATCGACGCCGATTCGCTCGGCAACGATTTCCTGATGCGGGCGCTGACGGATCGCGTGCATGCATTGCAGGCGGACGGCGAGCGCGTGCCGTCGGCCGCGCGCCCGCCCGTCACGCCGGAAGCGCTCGACGCGTACTGGCAGCAGCTCAACGCGTCGGCCGACGAACGGCGCGCGCTGATCGAGCTGTTCGTCGTCCCGGAAACGTGGTTCTTCCGCGACCGCGAAGCGTTCGCGACGCTCGCGCGGCAGGCCGCCGAACGGGTCGCCGCGATGCCCGGCCGCGTGATCCGCGTGCTGAGCGCGCCGTGCTCGACGGGCGAGGAGCCGTATTCGGCGGCGATGGCGTTGCTGGATGCGGGGCTCGAGCCGGCGAACTTCGCGATCGACGCGATCGACCTCAGCGCACGCGCGATCGAACAGGCGCGGCTCGGCTGTTACGGGCGCAATGCGTTCCGCGGGACGGCGACGGAGTTCCGTACGCGGTATTTCACGCCGACCCGCGACGGCTGGCTGCTCGACGAGCGCGTGCGCGCGTGCGTGCAGTTCAGTCACGCGAACCTCGTCGAACCGGTGGCCGACAACGGCATTCGCTACGACTTCGTGTTCTGCCGCAACGTGCTGATCTATTTCGACCGCGATGCGCAGGATCGCGCGATCCGCTCGCTCGACGCGCGTCTTGCCGACGACGGCATGCTGTTCGTCGGGCCGGCGGAGACGGGCGTCGCGATGCGGCACGGGATGCGCTCGGCGCGCGTGCCGCTCGCGTTCGCGTTTCATCGCGAGCCGGCCGGTGCGGCGGCCGATGCAGGCGCGGCCCGGCCGGTTGCGCCGCTGTCCGCGGCGGCGCCGGACCGGCGCGCGGAGCGCTTCACGGTCGCACCGCTCGCCGCGCCGCGCCCGGTGGTGGCCGTCGCGCCGCCGGGCTGGCTCGGCGACGTGCGCCAGCCGTTCGCGGCGGCGCCGGCCTTACAGGCCGCCGCAGTCGACGCGCGGGCCTCTCTGGCGGCGGCGATCGCCGTGGCGGCCGCCCCGGCCTACGACGGGATCGCGCCGACGATCGACGATGCGCCGACGCTGGAGGATGCGCAGGCCCTGGCGAACGCAGGCGCGTTCGACGAGGCCGAGCGCGTGCTCGCGCAGTTCTCGGCGCGCGTCGGCCCGCATGCCGATGCGTTCTACCTGAACGGACTGATCGCGGATGCGCGCGGCCGCGCCGCGGAAGCGAGCGACTTCTACCGGAAGGCGCTGTACCTGCGCCCCACGCATCACGAGGCGCTGACGCATCTCGCGACGCTGCTCGACGTCGGCGGCGATCGCGCGGGCGCGCAATGGCTGCTCGAACGCGCCCGGCGTTCGGCCGGCTGACACGACGACGGGAAATGGGACCGACACCGCGATGACCAGAGGAACGCATGAACCGCGCCGCTGCCACTGACGACGCGACGCTCGACGTCGACGATTGCTGGAACCGGATCGGCACGCGCGGCGACCGCTCGTGCGAGCGGCTGAACGACTGCCTGCGCTGCCTGAACTGCCCGGTCTACGCGTCGCACGCGGCGAAGCTGCTCGAGCGTCCGCTCGACGTGGCCGAGATGGCGGACGTCACGCGCCGGATGAGTGCGCTCGGCACGGCGCGCGCGGGCGACGACGACGGCGATACGCGCCATGCGGCGCTCGCGTTCCGGGTGGCCGACGAATGGCTCGCGCTGCCGATCGGCGTGCTGCGCGAGATCGCCGGCACGCGCCCGATCCACTCGCTGCCGTATCGCCGCCATTCGGCCGTGCGCGGCGTGGTCAACATCCGCGGCACGCTGCGCATCGCGATCTCGATCGGCGCGCTGCTCGGCCTCGATGCCGGCAAGGCCGGCAACGGCGGGGGCGGGGGCGGAGGCGACGGCCGTTTCACGCGGCTGCTGGTGGCCGCGCATCAGGGCGAACCGGTCGTGTTTCCGGTCGACGAAGTCGAGGGCGTGCTGCGCTTCGGCGCGTCCGACTGGGTGCCGGTGCCTGCGACGGTCGGGCGCGCGAGCGCCGGCCTGTCGCGCGGCGTGCTGTCGTGGCGCGGCAAGTCGGTGGGGCTGCTCGACGACGATCGTCTGTTCGATGCCGTGACGCGGAGCATGCGATGAGCGGCGATGACGACCTGAGCCACCTGTCGCTGCTCGAGCTGTATCGCGAGGAGACGCGCACGCAGACCCAGGCGCTGTCGGAGCGGCTGCTCGCGCTCGAATCGGGCGAGCCCGATTCCGTCGCGCTCGAGGCGTGCATGCGCGCCGCGCATTCGCTGAAGGGCGCCGCGCGCATCGTCGGCGTGCCGCTCGGCGTCGAGATCGCCGGGCGGATGGAGGAATGCTTCGTCGCCGCGCAGGCCGGCACGATCGCGCTGACGGCCACGCACGTCGACGTACTGCTGGCCGGCGTCGATTTGCTGGTGCGCGTCGGCGATCCGCAGGGGCAACCCGTGTCGCAGGCCGAGATCGACGTGTTCGCGGCGGCGCTGACGGGCGCCGACGGCGCGCAGACGATGCAGGCGCCGGCCGCCGTGCCGCCGCCGGTGCCGATGCCGCCGTCGTTCGTGCCGTATCGCGATCACGACGGCGCCGCGAACGAGCCGGTCGGCGCGAGCGCCGCGGTGCCGCCGCTCGCCGTGTCGAGCCCGGTGCCCGATCCGGTCCAGGCGGGCCGCGTGGCGGGCGCCGGCGCGATGCGCCGCGTGCGCGCCGATACGCTGAACCGGCTGCTGAGCCTGTCCGGCGAATCGCTGGTCGAATCGCGCTGGCTCAAGCCGTTCGCCGAATCGATGCTGCGCGTGAAGCGCGCGCAGCGCGACGCGGCCCGTTCGCTCGACCTGATGGTCGAGCAGTTCGCCGACGAGCTCGACGCCGGCATGCTCGCGTCGATGAACGAAGTGCGGCACATGCTCAACGACCTGCAGCGCTCGCTCGCCGAGCGCATGGACGAATTCGACCGCTTCGAGCGGCGCAGCACGCATATCGCCGAGCAGCTGTACGACGAGGCGCTGCAGTGCCGGATGCGGCCGTTCGGCGACGCGACGCGCGCGTATCCGCGTATCGTCCGCGATCTCGCGCGCTCGCTCGGCAAGCAGGTGCGTTTCTCGATCGTCGGCGAAGGCACGCAGGTCGATCGCGACATCCTCGACCTGCTCGACGCGCCGCTCGGCCACCTGCTGCGCAACGCGATCGACCATGGCGTCGATTCGCCCGACGCGCGGCGCGCGCGCGGCAAGCCGGCCGAGGCGAGCGTCACGCTCGAGGCGCGCCACAGCGCCGGCTCGCTGCTCGTCAGCGTGATCGACGACGGGCCGGGCGTCGACATGGACGCGCTGCGCGCGGCCGTCGTGCGCCAGCGCCTGACCGACGACGAGACGGCCGCGCGGCTGTCCGACCCCGAACTGCTCGAATTCCTGCTGCTGCCGGGCTTCTCGATGCGCGATGCGGTGACCGACGTATCGGGGCGCGGCGTCGGCCTCGACGCGGTGCAGGAGATGGTGCGCGGCGTGCGCGGCGCGGTGCGGATCTTCAACGAGCCGGGCGCCGGCATGCGCTTCGTGCTGCAGTTGCCGCTCACGCTGTCGGTGATCCGCAGCCTGCTCGTCGAGGTCGGCGGCGAGCCGTATGCGTTCCCGCTCGCCCACGTGCGCCGCACGCTCGAGCTTTCGCACGACGACATCGACGTGCTCGAAGGGCAGCCGCATTTTCCGTTCGACGGCCGGCGCGCGGGCCTCGTCGCCGCGCACCAACTGCTCGACGCGGGCGAACCCGACGTGACCCGTGCCAGCACGGCGGTCGTGGTCGTCGGCGCCGAACCCGAGCTGTACGGCGTCGCGGTCGACCGCTTCCTCGGCGAACGGATGCTCGTCGTGCAGCCGCTCGACAGCCGCCTGCACAAGATCCAGAACATCGCGGCCGGCGCGTTGCTCGAGAACGGCGACCCGGTGCTGATCGTCGACGTCGAGGACCTGATCCGCTCGGTCGACAAGCTCGTGCGCGGCGGCCAGCTCGCGCGGGTCACGCGCGATCCGCAGCTCGCGCTGGGCGACCGGCGCCGCCGCGTGCTCGTCGTCGACGATTCGCTGACGGTGCGCGAGCTCGAACGCAAGCTGCTGGAAAAGCGCGGCTACGACGTGACGGTCGCGGTCGACGGGATGGAAGGGTGGAACGCGGTGCGCAGCGATGCGTTCGATCTCGTCGTGACCGACGTCGACATGCCGCGCATGGACGGGATCGAACTCGTCACGCTGATCAAGGGCGACCCGATGCTCAAGCGGGTGCCGGTGATGATCGTGTCGTACAAGGATCGCGACGAGGATCGCCGCCGCGGGCTCGATGCCGGCGCCGATTACTACCTCGCGAAGAGCAGCTTCCACGACGAAGCGCTGCTCGACGCCGTGCACGACCTGATCGGGGACGCACGCGCATGAACATCGGCATCGTCAACGACCTGCCGCTGGCCGTCGAGGCGCTGCGCCGCGTGATCGCGCTGCGCGCGGACCATCGCGTGCTGTGGGTCGCGACCGACGGCGACGAGGCGGTGGATTTCTGCGTCGCGCATCCGCCCGACGTCGTGCTGATGGATCTCGTGATGCCGAAGGTCGACGGCGTCGCCGCGACGCGCCGGATCATGGCGCGCGCGCCGTGCGCGATCCTGATCGTGACCGCGAGCGTCAGCGCGAACACGTCGTCGGTGTACGAGGCGATGGGCGCCGGCGCGCTCGACGCGGTCGATACGCCGACGCTCGCGCTCGGGCTGTCGACCGACGCGTCGCCGCAGGCGCTGCTCGCGAAGATCGACCAGATCGGCCGGCTGCTCGAAAGCCGCAGCGCGGCACTCGTGCCGCCGGGGCCGACGCCCGCGCGCGGACAGCCGACGCTCGTCGCGATCGGCGCGTCGGCGGGCGGGCCGACCGCGCTCACCGCGCTGCTGCGCGCGCTGCCGGCGGATTTTCCGGCCGCGATCGTGATCGTCCAGCACGTCGACCAGGCCTTCGCGTACGGGATGGCCGAATGGCTCGACGGCTATACGCAGCTGCCGGTGCGCGTCGCGCGGCAGGGCAGCATGCCGGAAGCCGGCACGGTGCTGCTCGCGGCGACCAACGACCATCTGATGCTGTCGCCGCGCGGCGTGCTCGGCTATACGCGGCATCCGGTCGAAACGCCGTACCGGCCGTCGATCGACGTGTTCTTCAACAGCGTCGCGGACGGCTGGCAGGGTGACGCGCTCGGCGTGCTGCTGACGGGCATGGGACGCGACGGCGCGCTCGGCCTGAAGGCGATGCGGGCGAAGGGCTGCTACACGATCGCGCAGGACGAGGCGACCAGCGCCGTGTACGGGATGCCGAAGGCGGCCGCGGCGGTCGGCGCGGCGTCGGCGATCCTGCCGCTCGAACAGATCGCGCCGCAGTTGATCGCGCGGATCGCGCTCGCGCCGCGCGACTGACCGCGCATCGGGCAGGCGCCGTCGTTGCGTGGCGCGCCGGCGCTGCATTGCATGCGTGGCGCGGCGTCGCGTACAATTGCGGCCTGCGGAGATGGCATGCCTCCCTGCGGTCGTTCCCGGCGCGTGGCGCGCGGTGCGGCCCTCAACCGCCGGTTTGCCCGGCTGATGATGCCTGCGTGTTCCTGGGTCGTCAGGAGGTCGCAGGCCGTCCATCCGGTATTCTGCCGCCCAGGTTTTGATGTTCCGTCGAATCTGGAAATCATGTTCTTCACCACTTCTGCCGATCTTTTCGCGACCGTGCGCTACGTGTGCCGCTGGCTCGCGCTTTCCGCGCTGCTCGGCGCGCTCGCCGGCACGGCTTCCGCGCTGTTCCTGATCGCGCTCGACTGGGCGACCGGTACGCGCGTTGCGCATCCGTGGCTGCTGTGGGGGCTGCCGGCCGCCGGTTTCGCGACCGGCTGGGTCTACCATCGCTTCGGCCAGTCGGTCGCGCGCGGCAACAACCTGCTGATCGACGAGATTCACGACCCGAAGGCGCTCGTGCCGAAGCGGATGGCGCCGCTCGTGCTCGTCGCGACCGTCGTCACGCACCTGTTCGGCGGGTCGGCCGGCCGCGAGGGCACGGCCGTGCAGATGGGCGGCGCGCTCGCCGATCGCGTCACGCACCTGTTTCGGCTTGATCGCGAGCATCGCCGCGTGCTGCTGATGGGCGGCATCGCGGCCGGCTTCGCGTCGGTATTCGGCACGCCGCTCGCGGGCGCCGTGTTCGGGCTCGAGGTGCTCGCGATCGGGCGCGTGCGGTACGACGCGCTGCTGACCTGCGTCGCGTCGGCGATCGTCGCGGACGTCGTGTGCCGCGCGTGGGGCGTCCATCACACGGCCTATGCGATTCCGTTCGTGCCGGCCGTATCGGCGACCGGGCTGGCCGTGACGGTCGTCGCGGGCATCGCGTTCGGCGTGGTCGGGCGGCTGTTCGCGTTCGCGACGCATGCGCTGACCGCGTGGTTTCGCCGCGTGATCCGCCATGCGCCGCTGCAGCCGGTGCTCGGCGGCCTGCTGGTTGCGGTGGCCGCGACCGTGCTGAACGTGCCGCAGTATCTCGGCCTCGGCATCCCGACGATCGAGGCTGCGTTTCATAGCCCGCTGCCGCTCTACGAGTTCGCGGGCAAGTTCGCGTTCACCGTCGTCACGCTCGCGTCGGGGTTCAAGGGCGGCGAAGTGACGCCGCTGTTCTACATCGGCGCGACGCTCGGCAATGCGCTCGGCCAGGTCCTGGCGCTGCCGGTGCCCGTGCTCGCGGGGCTCGGCTTCGTCGCGGTGTTCGCGGGCGCGGCGAACACGCCGATCGCGTCGACGATCATGGCGATCGAACTGTTCGGCGCGGATATCGGCGTGTATGCGATCGTCGCCTGTGTCGTCGCGTATCTGTTTTCCGGGCACGCGGGGATTTATCGCGCGCAGCGCGTGGCGGTGGGGAAGGGGGCGCGGGTGGAGGCGGAGTGAGGTGGGGGGGCGCGGTCGATGTCGTTCGATCGCGGCGGCGCGATGCGATACCCGGGACGCTAAAAAGAGAGGCATCCAATGACGTCGGACGATTTCCTGACCGAAGCCAGGCGGCTTGCGAGGCCGTGCCGTCAGTACCGCTTCGCGGCTGACGGCGAACCCGTCACCGGCTACTGGCATGGGGTCGATGCCGGCGAGTTGTGCATTTCCACCGAACGCGACGGCGTCTGGCTGAACGTCCATCTCGACGATAGCGGCACGTCAGGCCGCGTGGAGACTTCCACGCAACCTGTCCGTTCCGACCGCCCGCTGTGCCGATCCGACGCGCTGTCGCTTCCGCCGGTCGACGCGGTGTTCCGCTTCGGTTCCGCCGCGATCGGCGCGTACCTCGACGCGCACGGATGGCAGCGCGACTGGGGATTCAACGGCAACTTCAAGGGCGCGGCCGCGCACGACTACGAGCGCGAGTGGATGGCGCGATGCCCGCTCTACACGGGCGGCGTGGTGGCCGTCGCGGGCGGATGGCACATGCCATGGCCCGACGACGACTGGAATGAACTGATCGACCTCGAACTCGTCCTCTGGACGTTCGAGGAATCGGAACCGTGGGTCGAGGTGTTTTCGGACGGCGGCCGTTACTCGGTGATCCAGCGGATCACCTAGCACGCGCTTAATCAGCCTTTACTGCTTCGGCAGCCGCGCGACGTTCCGCGCCAGCAGTTCCTCGATATCGATGCCTTTTTCCGCCAGCAACGCGGTGACGACGCCGTTCAGTTCGCCGAGCGTTTCCTTGACCGCTTCCCGGATCGTATCGACGACCACCTGCGTGCTGCGCTCGATCTCGATGTTGACCTTGTCGTTGACGCCCTTCGCGTCGAACGTGGTCGCGCGGCGCGTTTCGGGAATCAGCCAGACGTCGAACCAGCCTTCGTCGCGATTGACGTCCGACACGGTGAGGCTGCAGCCGTTGATCGCGATGTAGCCCTTCGCGAACACATAGCGCTTGAACGCGGCCGGCACGCCGATGCGGATCATCCGGTTGTGCTCGGACGACGCGATGTGCGCGATGGTCCCCGTGAAATCGACATGACCGGACAGCGGATGACCGCCGATCTCCGCGCCGTCCTTCGCGGCCCGCTCGACGTTGACGCGCGCGCCGGTCGCGAGGTCGGCGAGCGTCGTGATCCGCAGGCTCGGCAGCATCACGTCGAAGTCGATCAGCGCCGGCGAATGGATGGTCGTCACCGTCAGGCACACGCCGTCGACCGACACGCTCGCACCGATCTCGATCTCGTCGGTGAACCGTTCGGGGAACTCGATGCTGAACGTCCTCAGTTCGCCGTGATCCTTGATGGCGTTGATGACGGCAACACCCTGAACAATGCCTGTAAACATGATCGATCCCTCGTCGCAAATTTCCTGGCCGACATGATAAGTGATCCCGCTGCCGGACATGCCGCGGCGCGCGGGCCGGCGCCGGCGAGCCCGTGCCGCAGATACAAAAATGGTTCATCGCGGGAAACCGTGGAGCGTTTGAGGGGGATTGCGTAATCTGACGCCTGACTTTAAAGACGTCAGGAGGA